>JAPLKD010000205.1 GCA_026388245.1 Pseudomonadota bacterium
CGTTACCAGAATTGTTATCGGCAAACCTCAGCGACCAACATTGTTCAGATTCCTGAAAAGCTCGCCGGTCAATCGTTTGCTGCACGCTCAGGCAGATTTTGATCTGCAGCTTGTAACCCCTTCAAGAGAAAAAAAGGATAGCGAAGAAAAACCGGCTTCACAAAAATTTACGTTTTCTCCCAGGGACTATGGAATGGCCCTTGCTATGGTTGCCGCTGTCACAGCCCTGAACTTCCTTTTAGAGGAATTTATTCACCCGAGATCACTCGTTTTCATCTATCTCATAGCGACTATTGCCAGCGCCCTTTTTTTTGGAACAATTCCTTCCATATTCGCATCGGTGATAAGTCTGCTCGCCTTTGATTTTTTCCTTGTCGAACCCCGTTTCAGTCTTACCATGAACCACACATATGATATTGTGAATACCGTTATATTTTTCTTTACTTCAGTAGTTGTGGGACAACTCGTGAAGACAACGAAGCAGCAAAACCTTGCGCTGCACCTCCGGCTTCAACGGGTTTCGCTCATCGAAGAAATGAGCAAGGAATTCCTCATGCTTCCCCCTGTTGAGCAACTGGTCGGGGGATTCATCCAGCACCCTGACGAATGGAAGGGAATTATGCCTCTGCTGCGTACGACCGTACTTGATGATATCAGCCAGATTATGACAAAGTACATAGCAAACATTATCAATGTGCCGTCTTTCATACTTTTCAAAGGGAATAGCGGAAGGCTCCAGATATGGGCACGGAGCAGACCGGAAACAAATCTCGATACCCATGAGATGGCCGTTGCCGAATGGACCTATAACCATGGAGACACAGCAGGAGCAGGGACGCAAACCCTTTCAAATGTAAAAGTCTTTTTCATGCCTATGAAGACACTTGAGGAAACCGTGGGAGTCATCGGTATTCAATATGAATTCAGAAACCTCTTGCTCGATCAGCGTCGTCTTCTGAACGCCATATCTAACCTGTCGTCCCTCGCTGTAGCAAGGTGGGTCAGCGCCGGATCGTAAGATCAAGGGAATATTGACGTAATAATTCACATCTTCAACCTTATTTTCCTATCACCATGACAGCGCATTTCGCCTTCTTTATCACCTTTTTTGCCATACCCCCTTTAAGAAAGGGCAACGACTTCGTTGTGCCTTGTGAGGCAATGACAATCAAATCAATCTCCTTTTCTGCCTGCATCTTCAGAATTTCTTCATAATGGACCCCCTTCCTGATGTCCGGGATAATTTCGATTGATTCTGCGTCAGGGAATTTATCAATCTGTGCTTGCATTCTTTCTTTTTCATCTGTAGTCTGCCGAGCCTTTGTAACGTGTAAAAGATAGATGCTGGCGCTCTGTTGTTTTGCAATCTCTAACGCTACCCGCAATGCCATGTCGGAATATTCTGAAAAATCCGTTGGAACAAGAATTTTCTTTAAACCGTTTTTATTAATTGCCCCGCTGGTCCATACCCCGTTGCTTGCCGCGGGGTAGTTCGTTTCCGCTTCAATAAGTTCATTCTGCATATTCATCTTTTTTCATCTCCTTTTGTCAGACTTTGATTCACTTGGCTGGCTATGTTGTCGAGGGCAAGATTGAGCCGAAGCACATTGATTCTCTTCTCGCCGAGGAAACCAAAAAGCGGCATTTCAATGAACCTTTCCACCAGAACTTGCACATCCGGTTCAGGCACCCCCCGGGCTTTTGCCACACGCTTGACCTGTATCGTTGCCGCTTCAACGCTGATATGAGGGTCAAGCCCGCTTGCCGAGGCAAGAACCAGATCAGCCGGAACAGATGCCGTGCGCTCAAGTCCGTTATCCTTCCGAACCGTCTCAACGCGCCCGCCAACTTCTTCAAGGAATTTTGCGTTGGATGGCCCGAAATTACTGCCGCCGGAGTTGCCGGCATCATACGACTTTTCGATGGCCGATGGTCTCCCACGAAAATAGCGGAGACTTGAAAAATTTTGTCCTACTATTGCTGAGCCAATAATTGTGTCACCCGTCATCAAAAGGCTTCCCTGCGCCTGACGCGGGAACCCAGCTTTTGCCAGGCCGGTAACAACGAGTGGATACAGTGCTCCTGTTAAAAGTGACATGGCGATCAAGACAAGCAGAGAGCGTACCAGTTCTTTCATTTTTTCCTCCTAAGAAAACCGAAAAAACACAATCGCAAGGTCGATCAATTTGATCCCGATAAATGGCAAAATCAGCCCGCCGATACCGTAGATCACAAGGTTTCGCCCCAGAAGCGCCATGGCGGTCATGGGACGGTATTTGATACCCTTCAGCGACAGTGGAATGAGAAGCGGGATGATGATGGCATTGAATATTATTGCTGACAGAATAGCGCTTTGAGGCGTAGCGAGCCGCATTATGTTCAAAATACCTAACACTGGAAAAAATGGTACAAATATGGCAGGGATAATGGCAAAATACTTCGCCACGTCGTTGGCAACGCTGAACGTAGTCAGGGCACCGCGGGTCATGAGGATCTGTTTCCCGATCTCAACAATATCGAGAAGCTTTGTGGGGTTTGAATCAAGATCCACCATATTTGCCGCCTCCCGGGATGCCTGAGTCCCTGCGTTCATTGCGACAGCAACATCTGCCTGTGCCAGGGCCGGTGCATCGTTTGTCCCGTCGCCGATCATCGCAACTAAGTTACCTTCTGCCTGGTATTTTCGTATGAGCTTCAGTTTTTCTTCAGGACGTGCCTGAGCGACAAAGTCATCTATCCCTGCCTCTGCAGCGATAGCGGCAGCAGTGAGGGGATTGTCGCCGGTTATCATGATGGAGCGTATCCCCAGGAGGCGCAGTTGGTTCAGCCGCTCCTTTATGCCTTCTTTGAGGACATCTTTCAGGTAAACAACTCCAAGGGCCCTGCCGGAATCTGCGACAACAAGGGGAGTTCCTCCCTCCCGTCCAACCCTGTCAACAGCCATAGATACGCTCTCATGCATTATTCCCCCGCTCTCCTTGACAAATTTTGCAACGGCATCTGAGGCGCCTTTGCGGATTTCCCGCCCATCCAGCGAAATGCCGCTCATGCGAAGTTCAGGGGTGAAGGGGACAAACCTGGCTTCAGAAGAAGGTTTGATATCACGTCCATGTATGTCCAGGCGAGATTTGGCCAGTGCAACGATGCTTCGGCCTTCAGGCGTCTCGTCTGCCAGTGATGCAAGTAGTGCCGCCCGTATGAGTTCTTCATCTTTGACCCCGGAAGCGGCAAAAAAATCTGTTGCCATACGGTTGCCCAGTGTGATCGTGCCGGTCTTGTCGAGCAACACTATGTTCACGTCGCCCGCTGCTTCAACGGCCCTGCCGCTCAAGGCAATGACATTGCGCTGAATCAGCCGGTCCATTCCTGCAATGCCGATGGCAGGCAGCAGCCCTCCGATGGTCGTAGGGATAAGGCAGACAAGCAGGGCGATCAGCACGGGTAGCGTGATTTTCACGCTCGCATAGGCCGCAAATGGCGCCAACGTACCAACGACAACGATAAAGAGCACGGTCAGTCCCACGAGGAGTATTTCAAGCGCCCGCTCATTCGGCGTTTTCTGGCGTTTTGCGCTTTCCACCATGGAGATCATATGATCAAGAAAGGTTTCCCCTGGATTGGCGGTGATGCGAACTACGATGTGTCCGGAGAGAACACGGGTACCGCCTGTAACGCCTGTGCGATCGCCTTTGGCTTCGCGGATCACAGGGGCTGATTCGCCGGTTACGGCAGACTCGTCTACCAGGGCCACACCTTCAGTGATTTCGCCGTCACCGGGTATGGGATCATTGTCATCGACGACTATCATGTCATCTTTGCGCAGAGAAAGTGCGGGGATGGTCTCGGTCCGCCCGTCAGGGGTAAGCCGCTTTGCATATGCTTCGCTCTGGGCCCGCCGCAGCGTTTCAGCCTGTGCCTTACCGCGACCCTCGGCAAGAGCCTCGGCGAAATTGGCGAAGAGTACGGTAAACCAGAGCCAGACAGTGATGTGGGCATTGAACAGGAAAGGTCCGCCGTATATGAGATTACTGACAGAGATGACTGTTGTGATGATCGATACCATTTCCACCACGAACATCACAGGGTTGTGCCAGAGGAGTCGGGGGTCCAGTCTGAGAAACGATCCCTTGATGGAAGTTTTTATCAGTGCGGATTGCCAGAATTTTGCTGTTGTTTTTTCCATGGTTTCATCCCTCCTTAAAAGGTCCGGCCCGAACATAGCAGTAGATGCTCAAGGAATGGTCCCAGTATGAGCGCCGGGAAAAACGTAAGGGCACCGACAATGAGAACTACCCCTATGAGCAGAACGGTAAAGAGCGGACTGGCTGTAGGGAACGTAGCAGAACTGGAAGGCACGCTTTTCTTCATCGCCAGCGACCCTGCAATAGCCAAGGCGGGGAGAATCGTCAGAAACCGCCCGACGAGCATTACGAATCCCCCGGTGAGATTATAGAAAACCGTATTTGCATTGAGACCTGCAAAGGCAGATCCGTTGTTGCCGGCATAGGAGAAAAAGGCGTAGAGGATTTCTGAGAGGCCGTGGGGTCCGGGATTGTTCAGGCTGCTGAGTCCGGTTGGAATTGCCACTGCTATGCCGGAGAATATGAGAGAGGCAATGGCAGGCGCGATGACAGCAATGACAGCCATGATCATCTCCCGTGCCTCCAGCTTTTTTCCCAGAAATTCAGGGGTGCGGCCAATCATGAGCCCTGCAAGGAATATGGTGAGGATGGCATACATAATCATGCCGATAAGACCGACGCCGACACCGCCGAAGATCACCTCGCCGATGGCCATATTAAACATAAAAACAAGTCCCGTAAGGGGCATCATGCTGTCATGCATGGCATTCACAGATCCATTGGCAACTGCTGTAGTGACTTGACCCCAGAGAACAGAAGATCCAATTCCAAAGCGAATTTCCTTCCCTTCCATGTTGGTTCCGTTGCCCAGACCCGATTGTGCAAGTATGGGATTGCCCTGCCATTCAGCCCAGAACGCTGCACCCAATCCGACAAGAAAAAGGATCATCATGGCAGCAAATATTGCCCAGCCCTGGCGCCGGTTATTGACCATTACGCCGAACGTAAAGGGCAGCGCCGCAGGAATGAGGAGAATGGCGAGCATTTCCAGAAAATTGGAGAGGGGCGTAGGATTCTCAAAGGGATGGGCAGAATTGGCATTGAAAAAACCGCCGCCGTTGGAGCCCAACTGTTTAATGGCAATCTGGGAGGCTGCAGGCCCTACGGCAATAACCTGCTCAGTTACTGGGGCTTGCGCCTGTCCCCGTATGGGGGTCGCCCCCTCCGCAAACAAAGCTCCACCCGCAAGCGGGTACCCGGCCTTCCCCTCTCGCCCACCGTGTGGGCTATATTCGTTTGGACGCTCTGCGCTCTGCGCTATACGATTAACCGGGGTTTGCCCGTGTGAATCTAACGTCTGTGCTTTTACATAGGGGTTGAAAGTCTGTACGACCCCCTGGGAGACAAGGAGCACGGCCAGTATAATGCTCAAAGGGAGCAGCACATAGAGGACCGAGCGGGTCATATCAACCCAGAAATTACCGATGGTGTTTCTCAGTTTGGAAGTAAAGGCACGGATGAGCGGCAGGGCAACGGCTATTCCCACTGCAGCGGACACGAAATTTTGCACCGTCAATCCCGCCATTTGAGTGAAATAACTCATAGTCGTCTCGCCGCCGTATGCCTGCCAGTTCGTATTTGTTACAAATGAAATAGCCGTATTCAGCGCCGTATCCCAGCGGACAGCGCCGAACCCCATGGGGTTGAGCGGCAGCCTTCCCTGGACTATCTGCAACAGGAACAGCACCATAAAACCGACGGCGTTGAAGAGTAGAAATGCCAGTGAATATTGCTTCCAGGACATCTCTTCGCTTTCATCCACCCGGCAAATCCAGTAAAAACCTGATTCAAGGGGCCGTATTATGAAACTGAGAAATGTGCGTTTTCCGGTAAAGACACTTGCCATGTAGCTGCCCAGCGGCACGGCCAGGGCTACAAGAATACCGAGGAAGACAATGAAATAAAGTATGTTTGAGGCCATAGTTCTAAACCCTCCCTAAATAGCAACGTCTATGGTGTTAATCTAAACATTCCGGTCAGTCCTCTTTCCTTACGCCCAGTTTATCTTTAAGCACGTTTATGGCCTGCAGTATAATATAGGCCTCATCATTTGTCTTTATGTCAAAGGCAACACCGGCACTTTCCAGCAAATCCTTCATTCTCTCCGAGAGGTAGCTCAGGGTGGTGGAAATATAGACCGGAAAATACCAAAAGTAACCCAACGCCAACAGCAGACAGAATGATCCTATGGCAGCCATGGAGTGGATGAAGCGGGAGGAATCACTCTTTGCCAACTGACTTTTTCGCACCACAGCCTGCATGTTTACATCATAGATAGCGTTGATAGATTGTTTCAATCTTTCGCAGGACGGCAGAAAGTCATCAAAATACACAGAACTTCCGCCCGTTCTGCTCTTAATCTGAAGACAGAGCTTCAAATACAGGTCATAGTCGTTGTTGAGTCTCTCGACATATTCTTTCTCGTGTATCTCTGTTATGTTTTTGTTTTCCGCTTGTAAGTTAGTCTCAAATACCTTTCTTCCTGATTCAAAAAGCCTCAGGTAATAATCAGACATTGTTCCAACGTGACCCGTATTATACATGGTGCTGGTGATTGAAGTTTTCATGTCATCAAGACCGGAAAGCATATTCTTGGAATAGACAATGGAGTTGTAATTATCTTTCAGAATATTGTCCGATTCCTGACCCAGGCTTCCCACATAATAGGAGCAAAAGCCTGCAAGAGTAAAAATAATGAAGAACAGAAATCCTAAACCCAGTATGAGCTTCTTTTTCAGAGTCATATTTCCTCCCTTAATGAGCCAGACCCGGATCTCACGGCAGCCGGTGAGCTTTCCCAATGTGCTTCGGCTGTTCCTGACACGCTTGGTAACCATTCCCGCGGGTAAACACGGTCTATTTTGTTAATCTAAACTTTCCGACATAAAATTGGCGTAAAAGGATGGATCAGAGGTGTAAAAAAAGCGTAAAGATCAAACGAGAATCAGATGGTGCGGGAGCAAGACGGAAACTTAATCCCGTGTGACCAGGCGATATCCTACACCTGGTTCGGTGATGATATAAGTTGGCTGTGACGGATCGGTCTCGATTTTATGCCTCAGTTGGCCAATGTAAATGCGAAGGTAATGTGTCTGCTCCTGGTAGTTCGGCCCCCAGATGGCCCGAAGGAGTTGCCTGTGGGTCACAACCCGGTCTGCCTTGAGTGCCAGGAATTTCAACAATTCATATTCTATTGGTGTCAGTTTGATCTCTTCTCCTCTAAGCATTACATTGCGATGAGCCAGATCCACCGTAAGTTCGCCGAAGTTGAGTATTGGTTCATCATCAGTTTTAGCGACATGACGGAGGGCAACCCGGAGCCGGGCAAGGAGTTCACCCATGCTGAATGGCTTGGTAACATAATCATCAGCACCGGCATCGAGGGCATCAATCTTGTCATCTTCATGCTCTCTCACAGAGAGTATTATAATGGGGATCTTTGTCCATTCGCGGAGGCGTTTAATGACTTCAATGCCATCAATATCCGGCAAACCGAGGTCAAGAATGATCAAATCGGGATGAAATATTGCTGCCTGATTCAGACCATCATGTCCGAAAGCAGCTTCGGCGATATTGTAACCATAGCCTTCTAAAGCAGCTTTCAGCATCCGGCGAATCTGTTTTTCATCATCGATAACAAGTATACGTGCGCCTTCAGATGACATTCCCCTCTCCTTCCTTCATGTCCGCTTGGGAATCTATCGGCTGTTCGGATACAGGCAGGGAAAAGGTAAACCTGTTACCGTATTCAGGAGATGAATCAACCCATATGCTGCCGCCATGGGCTTCAACAATCCCTTTGCAGATAGACAGACCAAGCCCTGTGCCGCCTATATTCTTCGTAGAATGCAACCGGTAAAATTTATCAAACACCCGTTCCTGTTCTATCTTTGGAATAGCCAAACCGGAATCGGCTACAATAACCAGAAGCATTTTGTCGTGGTATCGAGCAGAGATTGAAATTTCACTGCCTGGAGGAGAATATTTCACCCCGTTTTCCAGCAGGTTAATCATTACCTGTTCTATAAGTGTAAAATCAGCTTTTACAAGGGGAAGTTCCGGCGGGATACGAGCCTTCAGAATATGTTGCTGTGAGGTCTCCTTTGTCGCCCTCAAAACGACACCGATAATGTCCTGGATGTCACACCATTCTGCTTTCGGCTTCAATATGCCGCTTTCAAGCCTTACCATATCAAGGAGATTCGCTACAAAACGGTTCATGCGCTGCGCCTCTTCCTTGATTGTATGTAAAAGAACCTTCCTGGCTTCCCGGGTATATACATTTCCTTCTGCGAGAAGACTTGTCGCAGCACCCGTGATAGAGGCAAGTGGTGTGCGCAAATCGTGGGAGATGGAATTCAACAATGCCCTGTGCAGTTTTTCTGACTCAGCAAGCCACTTTGCCTGTTCGGCCTCTTCTGCCAATTGTACGCGGATTATAGCTACAGCAGCAAGATTGGCAAAGGCTTCGATAAGCTGGCGCTGTTCGGGAGAGATGGTCTCCTCTTCATTATTCATCTTGATTGCAAGGACAGCCAGGGTTTTGTCTTCTGCTTTTACTGGAAAAATCAGTTCGCTTGCTTCTCTGAGGATTTCCGTTCCCTTGCCGGCGCTTAACCCATGTTCCAGGACCCAGTGAGCAACAGCCTGCTCCTTGCCATCAGGCAAAGAATGCTGCGGCGGATAGGAAGCGGCTTGACGCACAATGTCATCGTCCGGGTCGGACACCAGAATTGATACCTGGGCATGTATTGTTTCAGACACTGTTTTTACCAAGGTTTCCAGGACCTGCGGGAGGTCGGTCTCTGCAGCTATTTCCTGACTGAGCGCATATAAGGCGAGCGTTCTTTCTTCCCGTTGCCTGGTTTTTTCCAGCTCATTCCGGAGCTTTGTCGCCATGGTCCCTGTAACGAGGGCTACAACAAGATAGACAGCAAAAATAAAAAGATCCCTCACCTCACTTACGGTAAAACTGAACACGGGAGGCACAAAAAGAAAATCAAATGCCAGTACGCCGAGGAAGGCCGCAAAAAAAGAAGGACCCCGTCCCCAACGAACCGCGCTGATAAGTACCGGCAATAAATAAAGAAGGACAATATTTGTCAGATTAAAGAAAGGTGTCAGGATTTTACCGATAACTGTAACAATTATTACCGATAGAAATGTCCACAAATAGTGATTAATCGATATCTGCCTGAAGATAAACATAGTATGTAAACAGTATACATCACACTGCAAATGATAATCTACTTTGTTAAGGATTTTAAGATACCATTTTATTTATTTATTTATACCTTTATGATAATAATGTGTGTATTGAACCCAGGTTAAGTAAACTTTAAGGAGGAATGGTATGCCCAGATTCAGTGCGAACTTGACAATGCTTTTCACGGAAGTTCCTTTTATGGACCGGTTTGAGCGTGCAGCACAGGCAGGTTTTAAAGCGGTGGAATACATGTTCCCTTATCCTTATTCAATTCCTGAATTGGCTGAAAAACTGGAAAAATATAAGCTCGCTCAAGTCCTTTTTAATCTGCCGGCAGGCAACTGGGAAAAAGGTGAACGAGGAGTAGCCTTATTGCCCGACAGGGTCAAAGAATTTGAGGACGGCGTGGGAATTGCCATCAGGTATGCCAGGGCCTTGAAATGCCCTCAGATTAATTGTCTTGTGGGGTTAAAGCCGGAGCTTCCCGTGAAAATAGTACGTGAAACACTGGTAAACAACCTGAGATTCGCCGCTGAAACCCTCGCAGAAGCAAATATCCGTCTCCTCATAGAGTCTCTCAACACAAAGGATATACCCGGATTTTATCTATCCTCCACTATGGATGTCCTGTCTTTGATAAGAGATGTAAATCATCCGAATGTGTTCTACCAGTATGACATTTACCATATGCAGGTCATGGAGGGTAACCTGACAGAGACAATAAGAAGGCATATCGACACCATCGGGCACATCCAGATCGCCGACAACCCCGGACGCCATGAGCCGGGAACAGGCGAAATCAATTTTGAAAACCTTTTTCGTTTTATTGATGAAATAGGGTACAATGGTTTCATCGGCTGCGAATACAAACCGCTCGCCGGAACGGAAGAAGGCCTCAAATGGCTTAAACCCTATTTATAAAGAGGAGGGAAGGTTATGGCAAACATCGGTTTTATCGGATTAGGCATAATGGGCAAACCAATGGCAGGGCATTTGGTAAAGGCAGGATATACCCTTTACGTGTATGATATAATGCATGAATCTGTGGCAGAATTGAAAAGCCTCGGCGCCATTCCCTGCCGGAACTCAAAAGAAGTGGCAGAGAACTCTGAGATTGTTATTCTGATGCTCCCCGATACACCTGATGTAGAAGAAGCATTGTTCGGTCACGACGGAGTATCAGCCGGGATCAAACCCGGTTCGACGGTGATCGATATGAGCTCCATCTCGCCCATAGCCACACGAAAATTTGCTGAGAAGCTGGCCAAACTTGGGGCGGAGATGCTCGATGCACCTGTATCGGGTGGACAGCTTGGCGCTCAAAATGCCGCCCTGTCAATAATGGTTGGCGGAAAAGCGGAAATATTTGAACAAATTAAGCCTATTTTTGAAAAAATGGGAAAGAATATCGTTCTTATAGGGGGCAATGGGGACGGACAGGTCTGTAAGGTGGCCAACCAGATTGTGGTGGCCTTGACTATAGAAGCAATTAGCGAGGCGCTTCTTCTCGCATCGAAGGCCGGGGCTGATGTAACGAAGGTAAGGGAGGCGCTGCTGGGAGGTTTTGCCCAGAGCCGTATTCTTGAAGTCCATGGTGAGCGGATGATTAAACGCACCTTCCAGCCTGGTTTCAAAATTAAACTCCACCAGAAAGACCTTAACCTTGCCCTTCAAACCGGCAGGGACATTGGTGTAAGCCTGCCCAACACCGCTACAGCCCAGGAACTATTTAACGCCGTATCCGCTGACGGCGGGGCCGAACTGGATCATTCAGCCATGGTGCAGGCGCTTGAAAGGCTTGCGAATTTCACAATCGGAGGGAAATAGATAAAACAAGCCTCATCGCATTCCTGTTATTGTATTCCCGTTTCAATCGTGGTAATCTTTCCAATAAACATACAGGCCCTTTTCGGCACAAGAGACAAAAAAAGGCAATTCTAAACAGCTAATAGCTGAAAAAAGGAGAAACACATGAAAGTTAAAACAGTTTTAACAATGATGGCAGTTTTCATCGGTGTGGTAGTTCTTGGTGGATGTGCGACCCAGCCTCAGACTGTGTCGATGCAGACATCGGGTGGACAGCAGGAGCAGGTCGCCGTACCCAAGAGCACATGGACAGGCGCGGCCTCCGGGGTACAGGCGGATGCACTGGCACAGGAAATCGTGGATGCGAACAACAACAGCATGAAAGAGTTCGATAAGCTGCAGGGGCATCTCGACAAGGAAGATAAGCGTATGGCAAAGCTGCAGTCTACGGAGGACGCAGAGTTGCAAACAGCACAGCAGGCATTGGCAAAGCTCGAAAAGCTTTCAAACGAGCAGGGCACCGGTCAGATAACGCTGTTCTTCAAGACCGGATCGGCCAAGCTGGATCAGCAACAGACACAGAGACTCATCACCTTCCTTGACTACCTCTCCCGCTCCAGTCATGGACGAAAGGTTATCCTGCTATCCATCGGCAGTGCATCTGCCATCGGGACCGCACAGGTTAACAAGAAGCTGAGTATTGCGCGTTCGGAAACCCCTCTGCCCATCATCGACCAGTACCTGGTGAACATCCCGCACACCTTCTACAAGGTTACAGGCATCGGCGACATGTATGCACCTAAGGGTGAATCGCTGCAGGTAGAGCACCGGTACCAGAACGTGCGTATCATTGCAGTGTACGATACCAGCGCACTTCCCAAATAACCCGGAGAGTTAAGGGTATCGGTACGGCCCGACAACACACGGAAACTACCACAGGCGGAGCACAGGAAAGACTATGGATGCTCCGTCTGCTCAGATTCTGACATGCTCATATCTGAAAATTTATCTTTATAGTAGAGTTTACCACGTCCCCTTACCGTCTTGTGCGGGCACTCGGGATGACCCGGAAAGCCGCATTAGGAGGAATACATGAACAGCTTGTTACATAATGAAATGTTTACAGGTGTGATAGCCATATTGGTGCACATCACCTTCCCTGTCATTGTCTTTGTGATTGCTTCGAATATGAAATTCAACGATATCAATCGGGAGATACGAAGGCCGTGGCTGCTGCTCAAGACCTTTATTGTGGCCTGTATTATGATCCCGCTTATAACCGCCGGGGTTGTTAAAATCCTCGATGTCCCCCTGCTCCTCGGAGGCTTGCTGCTCATCGCATCGGTGACTGCGGGTGACCCCTTCGATGTTGTGGAAGCGAAAGGTAAGAAAGGAAATATTACCCTGTCTTCCATCACCATGCTGTTTCTGGTACTGGTGATGCCATTTACAGTTCCCTTCTGGTTGTGGATTTTCAGTCAGTGGTTTCCGCTACGCCTGTCAGTTTCACCCTGGCCTCTTTTCGCTACAGTAGCACCCCTCACGATAGCGCCCCTGCTGGCGGGAATCATACTTAACGAACTGCTGCCGTCGCTGACAAAAATCCTTCGGCCTGCATTGGAGTGGTTCATCAAGATAGCACTTGGCATCCAGATCCTGATTTTTATCGTGCCCGCAATGGAAGCCATGTTTACCTTCAACATCGCCTCCTTTGCTGCCATCTTCATCGTGACAACCCTGTCGCTTTTCGCGGGCTTCTATACGGGCGGAGGAGCCAACCGTAAGGACCGCATCAGCATAGCTACGACCTCCGCGCTGGGCAATCTGGCAGCCATAATACTCGTTGCCCATCTGTCCTACCCCAAGGTTCATGTGTGGTTCACACTCCTGGCCTATGTCGTCCTGAGGTGGCTGGTCTTCATGCTCTGGTATCTGTTCCTGAGGGTCAGACTCCATCTGCGAGGCGAAAAATTGGAGTAAAGATGTACCTTTCCTTCTCCTCCAGTTCTATTTGTTGACTAAGGTGTGCCATAAGTGCTACACTTTATCAGGATAAAGGAGGGCGTTATGCCGACAAAAAATGCAAGAGTAAATGTAGTGATGGAGAAACCACTCTACGCTGCCGTAAATGAAATTGCAGAAGAACGGGGACTATCAATGTCTATGGTAGTAAGAGACCTTATCAGGGAAGCAATCGAATTACAGGAGGATCAGGCACTGGCAAGCATCGCCGAGATAAGGGAGGCATCTCTAAAGAAGGCTCTCTCTCATGAAGACGTATGGGGCTGACATGCCATACGAATTACAATACCACCCATCCGTCAAGAGCGAAGACATTCCCAAACTGGACAGTAAAATGAAGGAGAGAATCAAGAGAGCCATAGAGACACGGCTTACAGTCGCACCCCAGGATTATGGTAAACCGTTGCGAAAGACACTCAAAGGATATTGGAAACTGAGAGTCGGGGATTACCGGATTGTTTTCAAAATACAGACAAAAGAAATTCTTATCCTCGGAATTCTGCACAGAAAAGATGTTTATGGTATCATTGAGAAGTATAGGACATAACCGGTACCGGCAAAAATTTACTCCTTTTCAGGCCCGATTCAGCCGGTACTGTTTCTTATGAGCAATAATTTCTGTGCTTTGGATAATTTCTTTATCTCCGCTTCTCGCTTTAAGGCGATGGAAGAAGTGGAACAGATTTCTACATAGACCAGCTTTACCGGCCGACGGCCCTGTGTATACTTGGCTCCTGCCTTGGTATTGTTATGTTCCTGGATTCTCTTTTCTATATTATTGGTGGTGCCTGTGTATAGGGTTTTATCGGAGCATTCCAGAATGTAGACGCAATTATTCATGGAGTGTCTCATTTTTCATTGACACGTTCCGGATGTGCAGGTAAGGTAATGCTCAATAACTGAATAGGAGGACCAACCATGGCTATGAAAGTTGAAATCAAGGATAATAAACTCTTCATCGAAATTGACCTGGAAAAACCAACACCGTCGTCATCCGGTAAAACCCTTGTAGTTGCAAGCACACATGGGAATACCGTTACTGCCGCTGAAGTGGATGGCAAGCCTGTTACTATCGGGCTGAACGCTTATATTAAACGCTGAGTTACTATTAACTCCATGCCCCTGATCTGACCACCTTCACGGACACAGGGTTAGTTTATCATGGTCTTCCTTCCAAGCCCAACAAATTGTTTGGATTCCGATTTTCGGGTCGTATTTATTTTTTTTATTGCGTAAAGGTGAGAATCAAATACGTTCCAATGCCTTACAAGGCTTCAGGTTGGGGGGAAGATAGATGCTGCGATTGTCGATTGCAGAATGTGAACCGTTGCAAAAAAAAACAAGGCTCGACCTTGTATATAGCAAGGCAGGATAAGACTTTCCGGGGAGTTTGTGTTTTGTATTCACTGTGAATGCAACCGCTGGTCAGCGAAAAAGTAAGAACTGTGAAAAAAAGGAGTCGGGTTATGTATGAAACAGAGTATAATGAAAAACTCGTCACACCGGAACAGGCAGTAGCGGCCATAATGGATGGCGATATGCTGGTTCATGGCCTTGCGCTGGCAGAACCGCCGGCCCTGCTCGGGGCGATTGCGGCCAGACTGAGGGCAGGCGACCTGAAGCGGCTTAAGGTATTTTCCTCTCTTCCGCTCAAGCACGCCTGCGACACGATACTTGCGGTGGATCTGATGGACTGTGTAGAAGTCTACTCCCAATTTGTCAGTACCGGTGAGCGCGGGCTTGTAAGCACGGGGCTTGCCTACTTTGTACCCAACCACCTCCATCAAATGCCCAGGCTCCTCACTGAATTCATCGGAGTTGACGTGTGCGTAACCACAGTTTCACCTATGGATCAGAGTGGGTACTTCTCCTTCGGCACCGCAAACGATTTTACCTCCACCGCAGCTCGTGCAGCCAGACTGTTCATTGTCGAGGTGAACCGCTTTATGCCCCGGGTCTTCGGCGACGCTTCCATCCACATTTCCGAGGTAGATGCCATTGTTGAGCATCACGAGCCGATTTTTACACCACCGAATAGCGAGCCCAGACCGGAGGATGAGGTTATCGGGAGAACCATTGCGGAGATGATCCAGGACGGCGCGTGTCTGCAACTGGGCATCGGCGTCCTTCCAAATGCCGTGGCCCGGTATCTGGAAGGACATAAAAACCTTGGCATCCATACGGAAGTCTTTGGGCCTGCCATGGTATACCTGATAAAAAAGGGTGCCATAACGGGATCGAAGAAAACGCTCCATCCCCGGAAGCATGTTTTTACGGTTGCCATCGGCGACCAGGAGATGCTTGATTTTATGGACAACAACCCTGCTATGGAGAGCTACCCTTGCTCATATACGAATCATCCGTCGGTCATAGCGCAAAATGACCGGATGGTTTCCATCAATGCCGTGCTGCAGGTTGACCTTACCGGTCAATGTAATGCCGAATTCCTCTATGGGCATCAATTCAGTGGAACGGGAGGCCAACTTGATTTTGTACGAGGGGCCTTTGATGCGAGGGAAGGTAAGTCGATCCTTGCCTTTTATGCCACTGCCAATCATGGAAAAATTTCAAGGGTCGTGGACTGCCTTGAACAGGGAGCGACGATTACAACCCCCCGGACGGACACGCATTATCTCGTTACAGAATACGGCGATGCAAACCTCAAGGGGAAATCGACACGAGAAAGGGCCCTTTCAATAATAGAATTGGCTCACCCCAAATTCCGGGATGAATTACTCCGGAAAGCTGAAGATATGTACCTCCTTTAAGGGAGGTAAGCTGCACATCACCGCTTATACCTTCAAAAGGTCTTTCCCGACAACGATTTCTCCGTTGAATTCCTTTGCTGCAGGTCCTCTCCACACATTTTTATGTAGTTTGGAGGAAAATGGGGGGAAACAGTGTTGAGTTTTAAGTTTTGAGTTTTGAGTTTTGAGTTAAAACAAGAAAGGTCCCGCACCTGCACGAGCGACCCCACCACCGAAAAAAATCAGTTGCATTTTTATGAAGTTTGGAGGACAATGGGGGAAAACAGTTTTAAGTTTTAAGTTTTAAGTTTTAAGTTTTGAGTTTTGAGTTTTGAGTTAAAACAAGAAAAAGGGGCGGCACAATTGAAAGGCATGAGACGGGGAATCGGCGTCCCCACCTCCCCTCCAGCCGTGGAATAAGGTAGTTTCCGGAAGGACACTATTTAAGAAACTACTGGAAATACTCAATAAATAAAAGGTGGTGTTTTATGGAAACGCTAAAGACATATCTTGAAGCTGCGCTGAAAAAAGAAGTGAACCATGCAATTGTCGTAGAGACCTCGAAGGTCTTAACAGAACCCTGGGTACGGATGCGGTGCCAGTTCGGCTGCTTTATGTACGGCAAAAGCCTCTGCTGCCCTCCCCGTACACCCACACCCGAAGAGATGCGAAAGATACTTGACTCTTACCGATGCGGAATCCTTCTACACCGCCATATACGGAAGGGGTATAAATATATCGACGAATTCAATGAAATCATAGTAGATCTGGAACGAACCATTTTCCTTGACGGCTATTACAAAGCGTGGGCAATCGGCAGCGGCCCTTGCACGAGATGCAAGGAATGCAATGTTTCCGGCACCTGTCTCCATTCCGATAAGGCAAGACCTTCCATGGAGTCATGCGGGATCAATGTATTCAGGACAGCGAAGGAGAATGGACTTCCAATCAGTGTATTAAAAGACCATTCGCAGGACAGGGACATATACGGATTGATACTGGTGGAATAGACTGTTGTGATTTTTGATGCATGACAGGAAGAATTTCTTTTTGGCGGGGGAAAGACATTCGGAGTCCTTTTCGGAATGACGGATAACAGGAGAATCAAAAGTAAAAATGTAAATGGCGCCCCTCAGTCTGCCACTGATAAATTCTTCCTAAAGTCAAGTTTTTAACAAATAAGCAGTTTATACCATCTTTCCCCTGGCAATAGTGAGCCATGCTCAAATCTTTACGTATACGTGTTGCCCCACGTAAAAACCAATATGAACCCCTGTATACCCATGTCATTTATTGCTTCCTTCACATAAATTAGCATTTGACATCTCAATGGATATCCGCTAAACTTCTTAATAATTGATACATCTCGGCACTTCGGCACTATTTATTTATCACAAAATGGAGGCCAGATGGAAGACCCGTCCAGCACACATCCGGAATTAATCGAAGAAATATCCTTATTAAAGCAGAGAATCAAAGAACTGGAACAATCGGAATCAGAGCGCAAGCGGGTAGAGGAAGCGCTCCGTCAAGAATACTCGTTTATTAATGTCATCATAGATAACATTGCCGAAGGTCTCTGCGTCTGTCATAATACCACGGAGTACCCATTCATCAAGTTTACCATCTGGAATGACCGTATGGCCGAAATTACGGGTTACACCGTGGAGGAAATCAACCGCCTTGGTTGGTATCAAACTGTATACCCCGACCCTGAGTTGCAAGCCAAGGCAATTGAGCGCATGAAGAGAATGCGGCAGAGTGAGAATCTTTGTGCCGAGGAATGGGAGATTACCCGCGCCGACAGGAACAAGCGTATTTTAAATATCTCGACCTCGGTTGTTGAATCCGGTGATGGCTTGGTGCACGTCCTGGCACTCATACAAGACTTCACCGAGCGCAAACGCGCCCAAGAAGCTTTGCGGGAAAGCGAAGCAAAATTTAAGGAGATTTTTGAGACAATAGAAGATTTGTACTACCAGACTGATTCTGAAGGAAATATTAAAATCTTATCTCCTTCTCTATACCGTTTGACTGGTTGGAATGAAGAGGATTTGCTTGGTAAACCAGCGAGCAAGGTCTACTTTAATCCAGATGATAGAGAACGACTGCTCTTAAAACTCTCAGAAAAGGGTTATGTTCGTGATTATGAAGTATTATTGAAAAAAAAGGATGGAAAAGAACGGCAAACATCTCTTTCGGCACGGCTGATTATTGATGATAATGGACGGCCGATTGGAGTTAGCGGGTTATTACGTGACATCACCGAGAGGAAGCAGGCGGAAGAGGAGCTAAAACAACACCGTGGCCACCTTGAACAATTAATTAAGGAGCGGACTACCGAATTAATACAAATGAACAAAGATCTCCAGCTGGAAATCAGTGAACGTAAGCTGGCTGGAATGGCATTAAAGAAAAGCAAAGAAGACCTTGAAGCCAAATCCAAAACCCTTGAGGAACTCAACACCGCACTAAGGGTGCTGTTACGCCAAAGAGAGGAAGATAAAAAGAGCCTTGAAGATCGGGTTGTATCGAATGTGAAACGGCTTGTAATCCCTTACGTAGAAAAGATGAAAAAGGATCGGCTCGATCCGCAGCAACGCTCCCACCTCAATATCCTTGAAACAAATCTCAACGAAATCGTATCCCCTTTCCTCCACACCATACAACAGCTCAACCTTACCCCCAGGGAAACACAGATAGCCTCTCTCATAAAGGACGGCAAAACAACAAAAGAAATTGCAAAGATCGTGGGGGTGGCCACCAGCTCTATTGATTCCTATAGAAACAACATCAGAAGTAAACTCGGCCTGAACAACAAAAAGGTCAACCTTCAGTCGTGTCTCCAATCCCTTACATAATAGGGTAATTACTACCATATTATTACCACAATAAATCAAAAACATATTTTTATCTATTCCATATACACTTATTCAACTCGTTTGATGACTCTGCGAGGAACCTACAGGAAGTTAGGAGGGCTGTCTGCATGGAAACGGTAAAAGCAATATTTCCCCAATCAAATGATGACCACACCAACAACGACAGGAAAAGGGCAAACGTGGAAACCATTACATGTCCTCACTGCAGCAAAAGTGTCAAGCTTGTTCGCTATGGCAACGGATGGGTAGGAACATGCTGTGACAGGGTTGTGTATAATAGTCAAACATTACCGCCCTACCATTAGAAGAACTGCGAAAAAGAAGAACTGCGAAAACCTTTTTTATTGCAATGGAAAGCAATAACCAAAGGTAATAATGATACAGTATGAAAACACCATGGAATCTTTAAATTGCACGAAATGCCATTCAGACGAGGGGTTACGCCGTAATCAGAGAAAAAACAAGGCTCGACCTTGAAGGGAACAAGGCAGGATGCGGCTTTCCTGGGAGTTTGTATTTTGCGTCCACAGTGGACGCAAAACGGGAAAGGTCCCGCGCCTGCATGAGCGATCCCATCCACCAGCGTGTAAGAAGCAGCGAAGAGCGTGGAGCGTTTAGCGTAGAGTAAAGGCTTTTTTGGCAGGGCGAAGATATTTATAATTTTCTGGACATCCCCTCCATTCTGAACCAACACCCCCTTTGTGTACAATTCTATTGCTTCTGCTGTATAATGGGCTATGATCGTTAAAGAGATCGAGGCAAAAACCATTCTCTCTAAATCCCAGATCTATGACTATGCCTTGAATGCCTATGTGGGATGCCAGCATAATTGCATCTACTGCTACGCAAGGTTCATGAAGAGATTTACCAGACACCGCGAGCAATGGGGAGAGTTCGTGGACGTAAAGATGAATGCTGCTGAACTCTTAACTCGGGAGGTCAAGAAAAAGAAAAAAGGAACCGTCTGGATAAGCGGGGTGTGTGATGCATATCAATATGTAGAACAGAAGTATATGCTCACCAGGAGATGCCTCGAAATCCTCGTTGAGAACGGCTGGTCGCTCGCGATCCAGACAAAATCCCCCTTGGTCCTGAGGGACATAGGAATATTGAAGAGATCAGCGGATGCAGAGGTCTCGTTCACCATAACGACTGCGGATGATAAGGTACGGAGGATCTTCGAACCGGGCGCTCCGCCGATAGAGAAGCGGATTGAGGCGTTGGGAGTTCTTCATGCAGAGGGGATCAAAACTGTTGTCATGGTCGCTCCCATGCTTCCCGGAGTTGACAGACTCGTGGATATGCTGAAGGGCAAGGCAGACCATGCTTTGATCGATAGGTACAACTATCATTATGCTGACCGGGCGTATAAAAAACACGGAATGGAATGGGCCATGGATGAGAAATTCTTTCAGGACAAAGGCGAGGAATTGAAGACCACATTTGAAAAGGCAGGGATACCCTGCCAGAAACTGTATTGAGAAGCGAGTCCCGTCCTTGGGAAGGGATGGGGGATGTCCTTCAACAATTCAATAACTTTTCAAAAACCAATTTTTGCAGGCATTTCTGGCCGAGGCGTTTTTTGATGCGTGACGAGGCGGCAAGGACGGACGGGCGGGCCGACCTCCTCAACCTCCACCGGCAAAAAATCAGTTGCATTTTTGTGTAGTTTGGAGGAAAATGGAAAAAAGGTGTATGGTGGGTATTAATCGTCTGATCATAATGTCTCTTTGCTGGGACAAGTTTATTTGCGCTTTCACGGTCCCGTTCAGCGGTATTTTCACATGAAGCCTGAGGACATGGTACCATCCGTATGGAACACCAGCAGTCAGTTAGAGGTGAACAATGCGTCGGACAGATGTAACTACGAGTTTTGGTTGTCCAAAACTGCCTGCGGGCGTAAATTGCTCTCTGAATATGACAAATGTTTCTGACATTCCCCTGATACAAAAAAATATAACCCTCAAATCATTGAGCAATATTTTGGAAAAGCGATAACGCTCAAAGAAGCCTTAGAAACAGAAGTAGCGAACGGCGGCTCTTTAGCGGGAGCTTTTCTCAGAGAGGCACAAATTGGAGGAAACTGGTTTGAGAAAGGAGCACAACTTAATCAAGCAGACTTACGGGCCGCAGACCTGTTCCAGGCTCACGTAAGCTACGGGTCTCTAAACGGTGCAAATCTTGCTTTGGCCAATCTTGAATTTGCATTCTTGAGTGATGTGGATGTACGAAATGCAAATTTCTCGTATACGAAACTATATAAAACAAAATTCCGAAATAACGATTTCACAGGAGCACAAGGGTTGAATAAAAGCTCCTTTCGGGGCTGGAAGTGGGCATTTGTTCCAGTGTACCACATACTGGAGGACTACCCAGACCAGTGTGAAGGAGTGTACAGGGCTTTGGTAAAATACTTCATGAATTCTGGGGCATTAGATGATGCAAGCTGGGCCGCCTATAGAGAGAAAATAATTCATCGGCGGCTACTAAGGAAAGACTTAAATCTGACAAAACTTGGAATAGATTTGGGATTTGAAAATCTGCCAAAAGAAGTTGGTCCCAATCATAGAGTCCTAATTACCTTGACAAGGTGGCATCAGCGAGCTTTTAGCCTTGCCCTCTCCTATCTGTCATGTTTCGTCTTCGGTTATGGCGAAAAGCCACTCCGTGTCATCGTTACGATGGTCTTGACTATTCTGGCTTATGCCATGTTTTACGGCCATTTCGGCGCCCTATCAGAGGCAGGATTTAGCTCAGCTCTATATTTCAGTATCGTCACGTTTACTACGTTGGGGTATGGGGACTATACTACCGAAAGCGGGTTTTCGTTTGTTGGCCGCCTCCGAAGCAATTCTCGGGGTCTTGCTTATCGGTCTATTCCTTTTTGTGTTGTCTCGTAGGGCTGTTGGGAGGGGCTAAACGGTATCAGCAATGCCGTCCCACCCGCAACGGATTATGGCGAAACCTCTTCGATTTTTACTTTTTCCGCGCCTCTTCTGGCCGGAGCTATTTTTGATGGATAATGAGGCGGTAAGGACAGGCGCACCAACTCATTCAGCCGCAACTGGTAAAAAAATCAGTTGCATTTTTATAAACATTGGAGCAAAATGGAAATAAAAAGGGGCGACGTGGCCAAGGGCATGAATGGGGGAATCGGCGAAACGGGGTGTCGGCGAGTGTGGCAATAATGCGTTTCAAAACTTCATGGCAGGGGAAAATATTTATAATTTTACAGATACTCCTACCCCACTACCCTATCCTACCACCTAATAGCTGCATTGCACAACTTCTTGTAAAAACGTAGAAATAAGGTATAATAGATGAGTGGTTAATTGGAATCGATTCCATCCGCAGGATTTTGAGTACGATTTTGAGCGTGATAAGCTCAGTGATCACAATATTACTTTCGAAGAAGCGGTTGAGTGCTTTTTCTCAGACTTTGAGGTTAGGCGTAACAAATCATATAAAGACAGGTACCAGCTCATAGGTTGCACGATTGGAGGACGAAGAATTAAGGTTATCTTTCAGCTAAAACCCGGCAATATTGCCCGGATTATCACAGGGTGGAAATTATGAAAACAAAGAATAAAAATCTTACCGAACAGGAAATCGATCAGATAATTATAGCAGATGCAGATAACAATTCCGCTTGGGAGGAGCCAATAAAGATTCGTAAACAAAAATTCACATCTTTATCTATCCCTTCCGAGCTTGCATCACGTGCAGCATTTTTTGCTCGCCTCCATCGCGGACTCAGTTTAGAAGAATGGCTCAATCGAGTCATTCAGGAAAGGTTGGATATAGAAGAAGCTGCCTTTTCTGGATTCAAACGTGAGCTGGCAGCAAAGAACGGTTGATGTTGATAATAAAGAAACGTTCTCAAAGTCCCATTTGGCGGGTGAAAGAATTTGTTAATTTAATGGGAACGAACGTTCGTAACTTCCTCGAATGATTCAAGAGCAGTTCTTCTGGCCGAGGCGATCTTTGATGGTAGCTAAGGGGTAGAACCTTTGATAGCGTGGCACGTAGACGGCGCTGCCTGCATTGACACGTATCACGGAGTAACATGCCTTTGCTGCCGCTACAACACACACAAAGAATATTTCAGGCTACCTCTCATCCCCATTCTTTTCTACCGTCAGGCATAAGGAAGACAAGCGGAATTGCGCACATAAGGGCGAGGGCAAATGAGACGAAGACAATCCTGAATCCGCTGCGGGGATTGGAACTAAGATGAAGGACAAAAGTAATCACGGAGACTCCCAGCGCTCCTCCAATGGTCCTGAAGGTATTCCTGAGACCCACGATGGTGGCTACTTTATCTGGCATCAGTTCAATACACGCGTTATTGGTGGCGGGAAACATAATCCCCATGCCTATTCCTGCAATCAGTATCAGAAAGGAGAGCGTTTTCGCCGCTCCCCATCGTATGCCCATCGCGCTCCATAAGAGATCGTCCCCAAGAAAAATAGTCCCGAACGAGACGATACTGAAGCCGAGCACCATGGGCCACCGGTATCCGTATCGCCTGAGCAGAAAGCTCATGACCGCCGAGGCGCCGATTACTCCCAGGGAGCGGGGGGTAAGGATCAGGCCGCTCATCATTGTAGAGAGTCCGTGTACAGAGGTGGCATAAAACGGTATAAAAGAATAAAGTCCAAAGATTACCGCTCCCAGAACCATATTCAGGAGATTTGCCGCAAGAAAAGGGGTCGATTTCAACAAGGTCAAATCCAGTATCGGCTTTGCTTCTTTCCTTTCCTGGCGGAGAAAGAAAAGGAGAAAAGAAAAGCTCAGGGCCAGGAAGACCGCAGCAAGGAAAATGGAGGCAGGAGATAAGCTCTCGCTGATGATATTCAAGGCGAACATAAGAAAGAGAAGGCCGCCGCTCATCAAGGACGCACCCGCAACATCAATGTGGCGTCTGGAAAATGTCTTTGAGTCCGAAAGCAGGACCATGATCAGACCTGTCAAAACCAGGCCGATGGGTAAATTAATATAAAAAATATATCGCCATGAATACTTGCTTACGATCCAGCCCCCCAGGTTCGGTCCTATGATGCCCCCTATCGGGTATATGCTCGTAAAAAGGCCTATGGCCCTGTCCCTGCTCTCCGGAAAAGCGTCGCTTACGATCCCCGAAGCGGTGGGAAGAAAAGCTGCCCCGCCTATACCTTGAAGGAATCTGAACCCTATCAACGCATAAATATTGGGTGCGAGCCCGCAGGCTACAGAACTGATGGTGAAGAGTCCAAGAGAAATCAGAAAGACCCTCTTCCGACCGAAGGTGTCACTCAGACTTCCTGCCAGCGGCATAGCCATGGCGACCCCGATGAAGAAAACCGAGATAGTCCATGCCGCCCAGAGGACATTGGTATGCAATTCCGTTATGAAATTAGGAAAAGCCACAGCGATGATTGTGCTGTCGATGGAGTGCATCAGAAGGCCTAAACCGGCAGTAACGAAAATGAAGTAACGTCGCATCTCAGGAGTGAAGTATAAATCAAGTTGTAATTGGAGTCTACTCAATTGTAATAGTGCTTAATGCTCTGGAGATTAATGAGTAAAAAGGGAAGGTCAGCTTTCATTAATTGAGAGCATCATGTGGTAAACCGGGGTTACTGAACACTTGTCTGAAACCAAAAAAACGTGATTTATTGAGTCTCTTTTGGGATTGGCTTTGGTACAGGTAGTGGTGGAGGTGGGGTTGAGGCGTTGTACGTTCCTGCCGTGGATTCAGATTTTGTTTTTGCTGCCGTTGTATCGGTGTCTTTTTTTTGCTGTCGTTGTAGTTGCTGCAATGCCCGTGTTTCACCTTCTTTTATCTGCATACTTGTTGCGCCGCCCTTTCTCGCTGCTTTAGCTATCGTAGCAGGGTCGGCTCCGGCAAGAATAGCACTGTACACAACTATCCGTGCCTGTCCTGGAACACACGTTGCCACTGCGGCCTGGACGATTGCGGCTGTCTGTTCAGGCACTGCCTTGATAGCAGCTGCGGCGATTACGTCGCTTATGCCCGGATTTGCAGTGACTGCAGTTCTAATTATCGCGTCTGCTTGCGTTGGATTAGCGGCAACCTGGTCTGCCACCCGTTTGGCAATCAATTGCTGTCGTTGCAACAATAATTGATCGAGAGATTGCTCTCGTTGCAAACTTCCTTGCATCATTATTTGCTTATGCCGTTGCTGCTCTTGTTCCTCTTGCGGGCTTTGCTGAGGCGCCTGCTGTAATCCCTGCTGCTGCATTTGATCCCGGCGTTGAGCCCAAGAATTAAGAGGAGTAGAAAAGATTGTGATGATAACTGCCAATAAGATATAAAACAACCTTTTCTTATTATCCAT
Source organism: Pseudomonadota bacterium (assembly GCA_026388245.1). Classification (GTDB taxonomy): domain Bacteria; phylum Desulfobacterota; class Syntrophorhabdia; order Syntrophorhabdales; family Syntrophorhabdaceae; genus MWEV01. The sequence goes on from JAPLKD010000205.1 coordinate 25,147, forward strand.
AAAATCCACCTTAATAATCATTGTATACTTACCCGGAAATATTTACAATATTTGTTCCTCTTTTTTTTATGGGATAGCCGTTCTTCAATTATTTCACTTATCATGACGCCTCATTAACGGCAACGGTTTCCGGAACTGCAAATTGTGAGAAGATGTTCTGAAACATTTTCAGAAACTGTTGCTGAAAATACTGAAACCTCCCCAAAGCCAATAGATACAAGGAAATTCGTAAGGTGTAATCAAAATCCGCAAAGCGTAATCAGTTATCTTTTCCAGGCTGGAACGATTTTTGATGGTAGCCACCTGCGGAGAAAATCTGTACTCAATAGGGTAGTTAGCGGCGCGCAGGTAACCGGCAAAAACAATTTATACGCAGGCACACCAACTCATTCAGCCGCAACCGGTAAAAATATTAGTTGCATTTTCAAACTATTTACAGGAAAATGGAAAGAAAAAGGGCGGAAAGAATTTAATGGACGTCCCCATCGGACGCCCTGCCTAATAATCAAGCACTTGTAAAGCTGGAAAGGAGCAGTTTTTTATGCTGGTAAGTAACCCCAAAATACTTGATAATTCAGATTGCGATTGTGGAGGGGCGAGATGTTTAAACCGAAATATACCATAACTCCCGAAATCCTTAAAAATCTCGTAAAGACAGCCGAGGCAAAGGCGGTGCTTGAAAACGCTTACCTCATTCCCAAATGGGAGGTTGCTTTACGGAGAGAGGCATTGATAAGAAATGCCCATGCCTCTACAGCCATTGAGGGAAATCCACTGACCCTGGAACAGGTTTCTGAGCTTGCACGGGGCAGGGATATAATGGCGACGAGGAAGGCAAAGGCAGAGGTATTGAATTATTTGAAGGTGCTTGAAGATTTGCCGACTTTATCTGAAGAAGGGAAGATTACTGAAAAGACAATGTTGACAATTCACAGACTTCTTACAAAAGATGCCCTTGAAAACCCCGATGACAGCGGTGTCTATAGAAACAGGCAGGTGGTGATCGGAAACAGGATTACAGGCGTTATTACTTTCAGGCCCCCTGATACAAAAGATGTTCCTGTTCTAATGAAAGCCCTTGTTAAATGGCTTAATAGCAAGGATGCCCTTGAGACCAATCCGGTGCTTGAAGCAGGAATAAGCCATTATGAATTTGTGAGAATTCATCCTTTTATAGATGGGAATGGAAGGACAGCAAGGACGCTGGCGAGCCTTGTCTTGTATTTAAGGGGATTCGATACAAAGCAATTCTTTGCTCTTGATGATTACTATGACAGCGACAGGCAGGCATATTACAATGCCCTTCAAGGCGTGGATTCAAAAACGCTGGATGTAACTGAATGGCTCGAATATTTCACTTATGGAGTGGCGTTACAAATAGAGGGGGTACAGAAAAAAGTTCTGTCTCTGAGCATCGATATTAAAAGAAAAGAACTTAAGGGCCAGATACCACTTACCGAAAGACAAATGAAGATCGTCGAGAGGATAAACACCAGTAATCACATTACAAACAAAATAATTAGAGAGATGTTTAAACTATCTGATGAAGGCGCCCTTAAAGAAATAAACAAGCTTGTAAAGCTCGGAGTTGTGAAATCAGATGGTAAAGGCCGCAGCATTAAGTATATCCTTGCCTGAGTTGGCGATTAGGTTGGCGATTAGGTTGGCGATCGTTTACCCGATTAGCCCTTAGATAGGGGGAGGGATAGCCGGGATGTTCTTCCGGAACTGCAAATTGTGAGAAGACGTTCTGAAACATTTTCAGAAACTGTTGCTGAAAATACTAAAACCTCCCCAAAGTCAATGGATAAAGGAAAAACTGAAAGAGCATAACGGCTGAACTTGACACGATAAATATAATCGTATATAATCGAATATAGCTTACAGTATACAAAAGATTATGACCAAAAATAACCGCTTTGACAAAAGACTATCCCGCATCCCTTCTGAGGTTTTATCAAAGATAGCCAAGATTGATGAAATCAAAGGGCGCTGGATTGGCGGGCTGCAACTTAACCCTCAAACTCTGGGCCGCTTAAAGCGATCTGTTTTGGTTACTTCCACAGGAGCTTCCACCCGCATTGAAGGGGCAAAACTCACTGATAAGGAAATTGAAAAGTTGATGCAGGGCGTGACCACAAAAAAGTTTATTGATAGGGATTCACAGGAAATGCAAGGATACTACGAACTTCTTCATAATGTATTCGATTCCTGGAGATCCATCAAATTTAGCGAAAGTACAGTTAAGCATTTTCATAACCAATTGCTGACATACGTGGAAAAGGACCAAAGGCATCGAGGGGATTATAAGAAGACCGAGAACACTGTTGAGATGTTCGATCAAAACGGCAGGAGTGTCGGTATTGTATTTGAGCCGACGAAAGCCTATCTTACCCCCAAGGAAATGCAGGAACTTATGGATTGGACAGCGCAGGTGCTTGACGAAAAGAAATATCATCCTCTGCTTATTATAGGCAACTTCCTGGTAGAGTTTCTCAAGATTCATCCTTTTCAGGATGGTAATGGAAGGGTCTCACGTATTCTTACAAACCTGCTTCTCCTCAAGGAAGGATATATCTATGTGCCGTATGTTTCGCATGAGAAACTGGTGGAAGATAATAAGAACAACTACTACCTCGCACTTGTCAAAACCCAGAAAACTTTCGGGAAAAAGACTGAGAATATTTTCCCTTGGCTCAGTTTCTTCCTGGATATTATGCTCAAGCAGTCCGAAATGGCCATTAAACTGCTGCAAAGCGAGGATGTGGAAAAATTGTTTTCCCCGAAACAATTGGAAGTCTGGAATTATTTGCAGAAGGTCCCGGAGGCAACGCCTCTTGAAATTTGCCGGGAAACCAGGATAGTGAAACCGACGGTGGTTCAGGCTCTCAACAGGCTGGTTACCCTCAAGAAGATCGAAAGAATTGGAATGGGAAGAGGAACGAGGTACAGGAAGTTGTAGGAACGAGGAAAACATAATGTTGCCGGAAAACAATTTCCGTAGAATTTCCGGGTCTCAGCATAATCGATTTGCCGACAGATATAATTGCAAATAATCATACATAGCCAAAAGTATACGTAGATCGCGGCTGACATGACAAAAATCAGCTAACTCCCTTGAATGCCAATAAACAACCCCGCCGCAAGCAGCAGGGTATCGTGTGTCATGCCGGACTTGATCCGTCATCCAGTCTGGCTTTCTGGATGTTGCTTCGCAAGTGAAGATACCGGCTTCCGCCGGAATGACGGCTGAAACGCATCTTTTTGGAGGGTTTACACAACAGAGCTCCGAGTCGCAAGGAACGAAGACCACCCCTACCCACTCAGCCGATCCTCGATCCTTCCTGTTTTTCAGGCCGAGGTGATTTTTGATGGATTGCGCGAAGCGCAAGGGTTGAGGCGCGCAGGCGTACATGAACGTACGTCGAAGCGTCGCGGCCCGCAGCGCAACAAAGCAAGTCGCAAAAAGCGTCCGGCCATAAGTTGAGTTAAAATGAAAAGACCCAAGGATATTTTCCTTGGGTCTTTTCATTTTAAACCCGGCAACGACCTACTTTCCCACAGAATCACTCCTGCAGTATCATCGGCGCGGGAGAGCTTAACTGCCGTGTTCGGGATGGTAACGGGTGTGGCCTCTCCGCAATAGTCACCGGGAAACTTATTTTCAGTTTCTCTTGTTTCTTCTGTTTCTATGGTCATCTCGTTTTAAACCAAAGAAACCAAAGAAACTAAAGAAACCTTCTAACTTTTATTTTATGACAACCACATATGTTGTAAAATGATTTATGATCAAGCCGCTCGATCTATTAGTACCGGTAGGCTCAACACATCACTGTGCTTACACCATCGGCCTATCAACCAGATAGTCTATCTGGGATCTTAGCCCGGTATTGCTACCGGACGGGACAACTAATCTTGAGGCGAGCTTCCCACTTAGATGCTTTCAGTGGTTATCTCTTCCGGACATAGCTAACCAGCCATGCCACTGGCGTGACAACTGGTGCACTAGAGGTCCGTCCATCCTGGTCCTCTCGTACTAAGGACAGCTCCTCTCAATTATCCTGCGCCCACGGCAGATAGGGACCGAACTGTCTCACGACGTTCTAAACCCAGCTCACGTACCGCTTTAATTGGCGAACAGCCAAACCCTTGGGACCTGCTTCAGCCCCAGGATGCGATGAGCCGACATCGAGGTGCCAAACCTCCCCGTCGAT
>JAPLKD010000153.1 GCA_026388245.1 Pseudomonadota bacterium
CGCACGATTTCACTTTTGAAACTTTCTTCTGAAATTCGGATAGCGATTGCGGAGCGAGGCAAGGATCAAGGCAGTCGGTTCCGGTTCGGAGCACACGGTGACCTTCGAGATGGAAAAAACAGCCAAGACCTGCGACCTGGCAGCTGTACCGTTTACCTGAGTTGGAGAATCAATTCGCCCTGTTGAAGGAAGCAATGAAGAAGGATACTGGAGAAGCATTTTGATTATGATTATAAAGCTTCAAACCAGCTAAAACAAATCAGAACGTGTTCCAGTACGAACAAGGCAAAGTTCACTACCTTCAATTCTGTATATAAGTAACCAGTCTGGTTCGATATGGCATTCACGACAATCTTTAAGAGTCCCTTTTAATTGATGATCTTTGTTTTTATCCGGTAACTTCTTTGCATTGGCAAGCATATTAATAATTTCTTTCAGCCTGCCCATTTCCTTGCCACGGTTTTTGATTTGTTTGACATCTTTTTTAAATTGATTGTCTCGCCTGATTGATCTCATACGCTAAATCCCGAGGTCATCGAATAAATCATCAGGGGTTGAGAAACTTTCTCCATTGCCCTTTCTTGAATTTTCTATAGCTTCCATAGTTTTTTCATTGGGAATATGCAATTCAAAGGGAAGGCATCTCTGTGCAATAACCTGTCGATAAAACAACTCATAAGCATTTGATACTGACAAACCTAATTCCTTCAGTATTGTTTCTGCCTGCATTTTTATTTCTGGATCAATCAACGCTCTTGCTGTTGCTGTTTTTGCTGTCCTCATGAATGCCTCCTTAATAATCTATTATAGCATATTATGTGCTATAATTGGCGAAAGTCAAATAAAAAGGAGGGGATTGGGGTCGGACCAAGTCAAGTTTTATAAGCATATTTTTTCAAATGCGTTTGCCCTGATAGCGCTCAGAGCATATGTTGACAACAGGGATGTCATGGAATAACATTTAACCCCAAATGTGTCGTTACGGAGGGTGTCGGGGTATCCCGGAGCAAACCGTCGAGAGGCGAGGAAGCTTGGTCTTTTGCGTATGCAAAAGTTCCGAAGCCGAACGCGAGCGATTGAAGCCGCTGGAGCGGAATGAGTGTGTTTAAGAGGGATGGTCCGACACCCATATGATTCTAATGATAAATCCGGGTTAAACAGGACATATTATGCATCATGACGAAATTCTCTTCATCCATCTTGGTGGACTGGGCGACATGTGCCTCTCGGAATCTACATTCTTTTCGCTTTCCGCTCATTTCAACAGAAATATGGTTGCCCTTGGATATACTCGGTATTTAAGGCTTTTTGAGGGGTATTTTAAACGAATTGAAAGGATTGAATCGGCCAGATGGCTGCCACTCTTTTCGCAATATACACCCGACGTCACCTGGGAAAGGATTATATTTATCGGAAAAGACAGGGAAGGTGCACTCAGGGAAAAATGGGGCAGGATGTCGAGGGAACCAATGATTTTCATAGAGATGTACCCCAAAAACCAGGGGTCAAGGGTTCGAGGATTCGAGGGGTCAAGTGCCAGGGGGCAAGAGGTGGGGGGCGGGGGAAGAGAGAAAGGCGAATTGCGAATTGCGAAATGCGAAACGGAATACCACGGAAGAGAGAAAGGCGAATTGCGAATTGCGAATTGCGAAACGAAATGCCATGTTGAAGATTTCCAATTAATGCAGTTGGGTCAATATGGGATTGAGGCGAAAAAAAAAGAAATAACCCCGAATCTGTCCCGGCGCGTAATCCTCTACCCTGAAAAGGGCTTCAAAAAGGAAAAGTGGCATCATGAAAACTTTGTAAGGGTTTACCATTCATTGAAATCGAAGGGCATTGATGTTCATATGCTCAAATCAATGGGATTGGAGACGGATGTGAAAGAGGCGGTGTTTTTTGAGGAACTCATTGAGGTAAGGGCATTTTTTGAAAAAGGCGGCATCTTTGTTTCCAATGACTCTGGCATGGCACACCTTGCCGGTATGTGCGGCCTTTATACCATCACCATATTCAACGATTTTGATCCGGACATCTGGCGCCCGCGGGGCAACGGCATGACCTTCCGGTACGGCCAAGATAGGGTCGACGTGCCGTTCGTCACATCGAAGATACTGGAAGCGATTGAGAACAATACACGGCGTGATACCTCTTTGCTATAATAGGCCATATGGGGATATTCCTGATTATTTTAACCCAGATAAGTCATTAGAGCATAGTGTCGGGTTTTCCTGAGCAAACCGTCGAGAGGCAAGGAAGCTTGGTCTTTTGCTGTTAAGCAAAAGTTCCGAAGCCGAACGCGAGCGATTGAAGACGCTGGAGCGGAATGAGCGTGTTTGCGAGGGATGGTCCGACACCACCCATGATGATTC
>JAPLKD010000279.1 GCA_026388245.1 Pseudomonadota bacterium
ATACTCTGCGGCTACGTTCAATGGTCCGATGACGGCATCGAGGGTAGTATTAACGCCCTGGACGATATCTCTGTAGCTTCCCTGGTGTTTGGTTGCATCTGCCCTTGTTGCGAGCTTACCTTCTACCGCTGCCTTTGCAAGCATACCTGCCTCTGCTACAAGACTTCGCAATGATTCAACGATCTTTTTCAGAGCCGGGGCAATCTCGTCCTTTTCATCCTTCACTGCAACCTCCATGCTCACATCACCGTTGGCGATCTTCTGCATGGTGCCGACTACAATGTTCTGCAGGTCATCGGCAAATTGGTCCATAGTAGTAGCCATGACACCAATCTCGTCTTTCTGGTCCATTTTGAGTCTCATGCCAAGGCGTCCCATGCCAAGTTCCTTGATCATCTCCACCGCTTTCTGGATGGGTTTCGTGATCATGCGGGCAACGAAGATCCCCAATCCAATCGCAAGAATAACACCTATTAAGGCAGCAATCATCAGGATGATTTTCACTGATGCAGTGGCTGTACTCGCGGTTTTGCGCTCCTCTGCAGCTCCCTTTTCGTTGACAGCGATCACTTCACCGAGAAGCTTTTCCGCATCATCAAATGCCCCCCGCGCTGCTCCTGTCGAAAGGGCCATCGCTTCGTCACGTTTGCCGCTTTTTATAAGGGTAAAGACCTGGTTGGTCGATATTCTCCACTGTTCCCATGCAGGGGAAAACTGTTTCAAGAGCTTATCTTCTTCTTTTGTCCGGGTGAGGGCTTCGTATATCTTAAACGCTGCCTCAACTCTCTTCCAGGCATCTTCTGCACGCTTAACCTGAAGCCCCCTCTCTTTTTCATCTTTAAATAATTCAGGGATCAACGAGGACCGTTCCGCCCTCTGGATGGCTGTCTGTGCTTCGTTAATGGTTTGTAGGGCCATTAAGCCCGGGAGCCGCACGCTGGCAACTTCTTCCATGTTCTTCCCGATTTTGCTTGCACCCCAGTAGCCCATAGCAGCGACAATGAGCAAAATAAGCGCCACCAATGAGAATCCGCCAATAAGTTTTGTACCGATTTTCATGTTCTTAAACATATACTCCTCCTGTTAATGTATTTGCCCGGCCCTACTTTTTGTAGATGCCGCAGCTGAAAATTAGGTCCCCGTCTTTTTTGAAATAGGTGCTCTTATTGTCAACGGACTTTGTTGACGGATTTTCCCAATGATAGTCAACCCATCCTGTGCCTTTTGTCTTTGCGCCCTCGACGATTTCTTTGATGAAAAACCTCCCGTCATAATCCTTCAGTCTGGTCAGGTCGCCCCCGATAAGCTTCTCGTTTGCCCCGTGGGCGATGCATATACCCGACATATCAAGGATGAACACATAGAGATCGTCCTTTGTAAACTGTCCCTTTTTGGTTGAAACTTCCTTCAAGGTCTTGTCCTTACCGTTTGCCTTCATAAATGCGATTGCCTTATCCACCATAGCCTTTGCCTCATCGGCAGTGCCCGCACCATAGCTGAATGATGCAAGACCTGTTACAAAGATAATCGCCATTGCCAATACCAATAACTTTCTCATACCTCCTCCTTTCTTTTTGTTTTTTTCACCTGAGCTATCAGGCACTTACCGCTAAAAGCTATACGTAAAACCAACACCATACACCAAATTATCCGTGACATACCCGTTAGGGTTATATGGTATTCTGAGACCGGTTGCCGGATTGTAGCCATACGTCTTTTTGGCAGTTCCCGAGAGAGGGAACCAGTACGCAACCGACGGCTGAATAACAAACGCCTTGGTGATTGGTACGGTGAGGCCGGTCTTTACCATGCCATCATGGAACCCTTTATACTTACTCCCTGTGTAATCGCCGGTAGCTGTTTCATAGGTTTTCCAGTAGTTGCCTTGTCCCATGAAATACCCAAAAGATGCCCCGAGGTCGAGGGTAATATCCTTCGGAAGAGCGAAAGAATGGGCAAAAGACAGATTCATATAGGTACCCGGATAGGAGTTGATGTCCTGATAGATGGAGAACGTCGGCTTCGTGAGTGTGTCGTAGGCAAAGGCGACAAAGAGTTCCTCAGTATCCTCTGCGTATTTGAGGCTATAGTGAATGTAGCCACCAGTGAGCGAAAGCTTTTGGATCGTGTACGTATAGCTAAGGGTCAGGTCTGTTTCGTCCCACCCTTTTCTCCCCTCATTTGAAAACACAGCCGATGTGGTATTTCTCTGATTTGTGTCCACATTTCCCCACAGGGTTACAGAGAGACCCTTGAACGATGCGGTAAGTGATGGCTGGATTACAAGACCGCTTTTTCCTATCTCGTATCCACGGAAAATATATCTGTTGTAGAAGCCGATTGAAGCGTTGCCGGTGACTTTTTCTTCCGGTGGTTTCTCGGTAGGCTTTAGCTCAAAGGTTTTTGCCTCTTCTGCCGGAAGAGTCTCTGCCGCTATGCAAAGGACAAGGGTAATTGCGCCCGCCAAAATTCTTAAGGCTTTCAGGTCTAATCCCCAAATTTTTGGTGATCTATTCAAAAACATTGCAATGCCCTGCTGCTTTTCATGTTCTTCAGTGTTGTTGTCATCATATCCCGCGCCCTTTCCCGTATCGGTCTATCGTGACCGGAATAAATAGTATGAATATTTCTTCTCGTAATCTTCTCAAAGGCGCTGATAAACTCCCCTGAATATGAACCGCCTACGGTCACGATCCGGACCGGTGTATCACCCGAGAAGAGCGTCTTTTCTTCCTCGCAGTAGAGGCATACGGAGTCGCTGGAATGACCCGGCGTATGGATCACCTCGAACTCCCGGTCACCCATGCTGATAACCTGCCCGTCTTTCAGAACCTCATCTATCCCTTCGGAATCCTTGTAAGCATAAATCTTCGGATTATATCTTAATTTTATCTCCCTTATACCTCCTGCATGGTCGAAGTGATTATGGGTAATCACAACCTGCTCGACCGGCCTTTTCCCTACGCCGGTATTGATCTTTTCAATTTCTGCGATAATAGATCCGTCCGTTCCGACATCCACCAGGGTGTTCATATAATGCAGGGCATTCCAGCTTCCCAGTACGAGATAGGAATTGCAGGTATAAATAAGGTTATTACCTCTCAGGGGTATGACTTTCATCTCATCCTTTCGATGAAGACAGTGAATAGTGAACAGTGAATAGTGAACAGTGAACAGTTAAAGACATTTGATTAATCCAGTAATCATTTTATTGGTTTCGTTAATGCTGGCATGGATATCCATACCTTCAGTTTTCTTCAAAAAACCCAATTCCTCAGAAAGCAGAATCTGGGTCTCCAGTTCTGCTAATGACCCGAGTGCTATATACAAAAACTGTTTATATTCCTTGTTATGTCTTCTCATGAAGCCTTCAGCTATGTTTGAAGGAACTGACACAGCAGATCTACGCATCTGACTGATTATTCCGTATGTCTCTTTTGCTGGAAAAGAATCTGTTGCTTGATAAATAGCCTTTGCTAATTCCATACTCTTTTGCCATATCTTTAAATCCTTGAAATTTTTTATCTTATCTTCCATTTTTTATCTTTCCGTTTTCACTATTCACTATTCACTATTCACTATTCACTATTTGCCTTCATCCTTCTTTCTTATATATCTGTCCATCGGAGGCTACCTGCTTAAAAAGGTGTTCGATTTCCTTCGGCATCTTCTGGGTTTGTTCGGAAGCAAAATACCCTCCGGGCGCAAGGGATTGATGAAACATCCGCATTACCTCCACGCGTTCCTGCTGCTGAAAATGAAGGAGCACATTTTTGCACATGATAAGGCTGAAGTCGTTGCCAATGGATTGAAGAGACAGAAGGTTGTGCTTCTGGAATACAATTCTGTCCCTTATGGTGTTTACAATCTGAAAATGTCCCGGTTTGCCGTTCGGTGTAAAATATTTTTTAAATATCTCTTCGGGAATCCTCTTGAGTTCATCTTCCGGGTAAATGCCGTTCTTTATGATAATCCCGAAGGTATCCTGTTCATCGATATCCGTTGCGTAGAGAGTGAGGTTTTTGAATGAAAAATGGCCCATGCTTTCAGCAAGTATCATTGCAAGGGAGTAAGGCTCCGGTCCCATGGCGCATCCCGCATCCCAGACCTTAATGCGGCTTCGGCCCATGGCATAGGGGACTACGTGCTTTACGGCAAGGTCAAGTATCTGTATGTCTCTGAAAAAGAAAGTAAAAGCCACGGTCAACCTCCTGCCGGAAAAAAACAATATCGAAATCCGAAATCCGAATATCGAAAAGGATGCAAAGATGCAGAAGAAAAGTATGGATGAAAGGCAAATCCGAAAAAGTTCAATCCCAACGAAGGAGGGACAGTTCGAAACGAAATTAAATAGGCAAAAAAGGAATGTACAAAACTGGCAGGTTTATTTCTTGAAGTCGTATTTTTTTCGGATTTCGGATTTCGAATTTGCATTTCCATTCTGTTTCGATATTCGATATTCGATATTCGATATTCGAATTTGCCTTTATTACGCATGCTGTTCCTTCTCTGCCCCCTGTACCAGCTTTGGTATATCCACAATGAGCGCCACTGTTCCGTCTCCCAGGATGGTAGCGCCCGAGACTCCTTCCACATCCCTGTATAACCTCCCCAGATTCTTAATCACGGTTTGGTGTTCGCCTATAACGCTGTCCACCACAAAGCCTACCCGCTCTCCATTACAGCCGGCGATGACGATCTGTTCAATTTCGGGCGGTTCACCGGAGATGCTGAATGCCATTCTCAGGCGAATGTAGGGCACCATCTCGCCTCTGATGTAGGCAACGTTCTTTCCGTGGGCTTCCCGTACATCCTCACGGGTCAGTTCCACACACTCCTCCACGATGGAGAGGGGGAGGACAAAGTAGTTGTCTTTGATGGCAACGAGGAGTCCTTCCACGATGGCAAGGGTAAGGGGGAGGGTAACGGAAACGGTGGTTCCCGTGCCTTTCTCACTTTGTACAGTGATAGACCCCCGCAAGGCATCTATAGCCCGTCTCACCACATCCATGCCCACGCCGCGGCCTGAAACATTTGTTACCTCTTTTGCAGTGGAGAAGCCGGGGTGAAAGATGAAGGAAAAAAGTTCTTTGTCAGTAAGCTCAACAGAGGGAGAGGCAAGTCCTCTCTCGATGGCCTTGGCAAGGATAGCTTCTTTATCCAAACCCTTTCCATCGTCCCGTATCTGTATCAAGACGTTAGCCCCTGAGTGGGCGGCAGAAAGATTAATGGTTCCTGCCCGCGGTTTTCCTATGGATACCCTTTCTTCCGGTGATTCTATACCGTGGTCTATGCTGTTTCTTATGAGATGAACTAAAGGGTCGTTGATCTTCTCTATGACGGTCTTATCGAGTTCTGTTTCCGCCCCTTCGGTAGTAAGTTCGATCTCTTTTCCCAGGTCACGGGACAAGTCTCTCACTAATCGTTTAAAGCGTCCGAAGGTAGTGCCGATGGGGAGCATACGGATATTCAACGTAGTATCTCTCAGTTCTCCCGTTAATCTCTCTACCTCTTCTGCGATGGCGTTGAGTTCGGCGCCGTTTGCCGTGGAGGCGGTTTGGGTAAGCCGTGCCTGAACAGTCACCAGTTCTCCAACGAGGTTTACCAGGACATCCAGCCTCTCTGCGGGAACCCTGATGCTCGATGCCGCTTCTTCCTGTTTCCCGGCAGTCTCTCTAATCGTATTTTGTTCAATGAGAGCGGATTCTACTGCGGAAGCACTTACAAGGCCCTTTTCCACGAGGATCTCGCCGATGAACTTTTTATCTTTTAGCGCCTCATCCAACGCCTTAGGGGTGATATCCCCCCTTTCAAGGAGTATCTCCCCAACCTTTTTGTCTCCTGCCTCGCGTGAGACAACATCTATTTTTATTTCGCTGTCTTCTTCGACAAAAATAAAGACATCCCTTATGGCATTTATCTCCTGACCGGTAGTGAGGATAATGTCCCAGGAGGTATAGCAGACCTCAGGGTTTATATCTTCCAGGGGAGGGATATGCTCTGTATGGGCAACAATATTACACTCTCCCAGGTGGCGGAGTTCATTCAGGAGATTGATGGGATTCGTTCCTGTCAGGAAGATTTGTGCATCCGGCTTAAAGCGGATGCGGTAGGTGACAGGTTCTCCATCGTTGTCTGTCTAGGTGGGAGGTGACGTCCCTTCAGGAGGGGTCGGGGTTGGTGGGGGGGGGGTACGTTCTCCTCCTGACGCTAACGAATGAAAAGAAGCAATCGTATCCGTTAGCGAGGATGGGGCTTCACCTGGGGGGGTCGTAAGTAATTCACGTATCTGATCCTTGGCAATGAGAGTAAGATTGATAAGTTCCTGGGTGACGGGAATGTCTCCTTCACGCACTTTGTCGTAGAAGGTTTCTATCTCGTGGGTAAAGGTGGCAACGTCTTCAAAACCGAACATGGCGCCTGAGCCCTTGATGGTGTGCATGGCACGGAAGATACGGCCGATAAGCTCTTTATCGTGCGGGGAGCGTTCCAGTTCCAGGAGTGAGTCTTCGAGGTCGGTTAAGAGTTCCTGGGCTTCTTCAAGAAAAATTGCCTGATATTCATCCATTATCCTAACACCTTCCTTACCACCGCCGTAAGCTGTTCCGGTCTGAAAGGCTTTACGATCCAGCCGGTAGCGCCCGCTGATTTGCCTTCCTGTTTTTTTGATTCCTGAGATTCAGTGGTGAGCATGATGATGGGAACAAATTTGAAGGATGGCTTTGTCCTCACGTTTCTTATAAGACCGATGCCGTCGAGATTGGGCATATTAAGGTCAGTGATGATCATATGGATTTCCGCGCTGCCTAATTTATTAAGTGCATCCTGACCATCTGACGCCTCAATCACACCGTATCCGGCATTTTTGATAGTAAAACTTACCATCTGCCGTACGCTTGTTGAGTCGTCAACTATCATGATTGTTTTAGGCATGCATTACTCTTTTAACGGGCAGGCATTGTCGCTACCGACAAAACATCCCTTATTTCTATGGTAACCTGCCACCTTTATGGTTTCTTTCAGCGCTTCCGGTATACTACCGGGGGATATGGTAAATTGCTTGTTCAGGTCCTTTAACGTCCTGTGGGCTGCGCATATGAGCTGAAGACCGGCGATGTCGATATCCGTAGCATTGGAAATGCATAAATCCAGGCTATCTGTGATGCGGGCAGCTTCTATTAAAGCGGATTTGATCTCTTCTGCGTGCTGTATGGTAACTTCACCATCTATTTTCAGTTTTAATGACCCATCCAATAGCTCTTTTGTAATGTTCACTGACACCCTCCCCAAAAGGTTACAAATTTACTGATTATCATTGATGCACTCGTAAAAAGTCAAAAAACCGTCACTCCCGTGAAGCTTGTCCTCGAATGGTTCTGTCGGGGAACGGGAGTCCAGAACACATTGAAATCACTGGATTCCCACTTTCGTGGGAATGACAAAACGACAGAAATACGACTTTTTACGAGTTCATTATTATTGTATAAGCAAGAATAATGCCAGAGAAAATTTGGTTGAAATTATTGAAGATACGAAAATGAGGAGAGGGGCAACTATGGAATCAATTCCACAACTATGGAATCGGTTCCATAGTTAGAGAAACCGAAAAGGGAAAAGCAAATCCGAATATCGAATATCGAATATCAAAATTCCGAAAAGGGAAAAGCAAAAATTAATATAGAAAGGGGTTATTCACATTTTCGCAGTATGGCGCCGAATATATTGGTAATTTCTAAAGCTTCCCGTTCCAGTTCGCTCCGTTCATTTTCCAGTTCCTGATTATCTTGTTTACTCATGAGCTTTAACCAATATCGGCTTTCTTTTGCTTCCTTGCGGCAAATCCTGATCCTCATAAGAAAATCTTTGTTGCCCAAAGCTTCATTCGCTTCAATATAATTGGCACCCACAGATCCTGAAGCCCGTATGAGTTGTTTTGCATCTTCAATAATTATAATATTTCTGGGCAACTTTTTTACGAAGGCCCTGACTCTCCTGGCAAACCCAAAAGTTCTTTCTTCCAGATCATATCTCTTTGCGTTATTACCTTCAGTCATTTGCGTTTTTTCTTGTTCGAATTTGCCTCTGATATCTGTTCTCTTTATTTCGGATTTCGATATTCGAATTTGCCTCTAATATCTGTTCTCTTTATTTCGGATTTCGATATTCGAATTTGCCTCTAATATCTGTTCTCTTTATTTCGGATTAGGAGGGTTTTGTAATCGATTTCGAGCATGGATGCCGCCCTGGTTTTATTCCCTTTTGAAAGAGACAGGGCCTGCTTGATTGCTTTTGATTCAGCATCAGTTACGGCTATTGAGGATATTTCCTTGAGCGGCAGGAGAGGCAGGTCGTCGTTGAATTCCCACTTATCTTCGATCATGAAATTCAAGTGTTCCAGCTTTATGACCCCGTTATCGGTGAGAAGGACGGCCCTTTTAATAACATTTTTCAATTCTCTTACATTACCGGGCCACGGGTATTGCTTTAAGAATTCAAGCATCCCGTTGTCAATTTCCCGCACCTGTTTATTGAGTTCTATCGACGTCTTGACAACAAATTTCTTTACAAGAAACGGTATATCGTCAACCCTTTCCTTAAGGGGCGGAAGGATAATCATAAACTCACAAAGACGGTAAAACAGATCTTCCCTCAGCCTTTTTTCTCTTACGGATTTTTTTATGTCTGCGTTAGTGGCTGCAATAATGCGCACATCTACATTCACAGGTTTTGTGCTCCCGAGTGGATATATACATTTCTCCTCCACTGCCCGGAGAAGTTTGCCCTGCATGGTTGGCGGCATGTTTTCCAGTTCATCGATAAGAAGGGTTCCGCTGTTTGCTATTTCAAAAAACCCTTTTCTGCTTTTATCGGCGCCCGTGAAAGCGCCTTTTTCGTGTCCGAAAAGCTCGCTTTCTATAAGTGTTTCAGGAATGATTCCCACATCAACGACCTGGAAAGGTTTCTCTGCCCGTTTGCTCAGGTTGTGTATAGCCTGTGCAACAACAGACTTGCCTGTGCCTGTTTCTCCCTGTATGATTACGGAGAAATCGCTCCAGGCAACCTGACGTATCTGGCTGATAACGTTTTTGATTGCGGCGCTCTTACCGAATATCCATTCAAGCGAGGTCCCTACGGTACTATCGAGGTGGTTTACCTCTCTCTGGAGCTCAAAGGCCTCTATCGCCCTCTTTATGGTGAGAACGAGTCTGTTTATCTCTGGCGGTTTTGTAAGAAAATCGTATGCACCCAGCTTAATCGTCTCCACAGCGGTGGGGACGTCTGCATAACCGGTAATAATAACTATGGGTATAGCCGGATTAATCTTTTTGAGCTCCCGGAGTGTCTGGATGCCGTCCATTTCAGGCATTATTAAATCGAGGAGAATGAGATCAAAGGTGTCTTTTTTCAGGAGGTCAATGGCCTGTGCGCCATCGGCAGCCTCAAAGGGGATAAAATTGTTCTTTTTTAATTCAACCGACAGGGCATATCTTACAGCCCTGTCATCATCGACAATAAGCACTCTATTCATATTTTCCTATTAATGTTGAAATGATAAACAATATCATGCATTCTGTCAATTGATTTAAAATGTAATGGCATTATTAATTTTCATTGAGTTATTTAAAGTAACAGTTTATAATTCTCAACATGAAATACATCCCCCGGTTGATTGAATCCGAGTTAAAAAAGGCTTCCAGAAGCTTTCCGGCCATCATCCTTACCGGACCTCGCAGGGCGGGAAAGACGACGCTCCTCAGGAAGCTTTTCCCTGAAGCGGACTATTATCTGGTTGAGGACCCCGATGTGATATCCCGGCTCCGGACAGACCCGCGCTCGTTTCTGGAAGACGTGCGTTGTCCTGCCATCCTCGATGAGATACAGAATGTCCCTGAACTACTCAGCTATGTGCGCACCCGCATTGATCGCTCTCCTGATAAAAAGGGGCTTTGGTTTCTCACCGGATCACAGGAGGCGCCGTTGATGAAAGGCGTTACGGAATCGCTGGCAGGCAGAGCCGCCATATTTAACCTGTTGCCCCTTTCCCAACAAGAGACCTCGAAAGTTTCGTTACTCAAAGGGGGATTCCCGGAAGTCCTGGCCCATCCTTCTGCAGGTTCTATCTGGTTTCGCTCTTATGTGCAGACGTATCTCGAGAGGGATGTCCGGTCTGTCAGTTCAATCCGCAATCTGTCAACCTTCCGCCGCTTTTTGTCCCTGGTGGTAAGCCGTTGCGGGCAAATATTGAACCGCACTGATCTGGCAGCTCCCCTGGGGGTTTCTGTACCGACGATCTCGGAATGGCTGAGCATCTTAGAGGTAACAGGTCAGATCATCCTGGTTCCGCCTTTTTTTGAGAACTTCGGGAAAAGACTTATCAAGTCGCCAAAACTGTACTTTGTGGATTCCGGTCTTGTCTGCCACCTTCTGGGTGTCGAATCGGAGAAGATATTGAATCAATCGCCATTTCTCGGACACATTTTTGAGGGATTTGTGGCCTCAGAGATCGTCAAACACCAGATATGTTCAGGACGACCGCGAGCGCTTTATTATTTCCGTGATCAACAGGGGCTGGAGGTCGATTTTATTGTCCCCTCCGGCAATCAACGGCTTCTGTTCATTCAAGCGAAGGCGTCCCGGACAGTTGTCCCGGGGATGGCTGAACCTCTTGAACGTCTCGCGGGGGCGAGTACACACTACCAGATAGGCAAGTATCTTATTCATCGCGAAAGCAAGGAGCGTTTCCAAACCACGGCTTTAAAAAGCGGTGTAAAAGCGCTGCCGGTAAGTCAGTTGGGTTCTGTTCTGAGCGGCAAAGCCTGAAGGCGATAAAGGCAGTGAACAGTAGCAGGTTGTAAACCGGGGGCATCCGGTGTTCTTTCTGGACTCCCACTCCCCGATAGAACCATTCGAGGACAAGCTTCGCGGGAATGACGGGCGGGAGGACATGCAGGAATGACAAAACTTATGGATATACGGGTTTTGCAAAAGGCCCCAGCGTAAGTTGTTAAATTCCTTGATAATGTTCTTGACAAAAGGCACTTTCAGGAATAGGATTGAGAAATTATAGCTTGCAGTAGAATTATTGTTCGATAAAGGAAAATAGCATGACAAAAACTAAGCTGACAATTTCGTTCCTTCAAACTGAAGCCAAAAAATTTGCCACAAAAGAATCATCTCATGATGAGCCAAGTTTGTTTGGAGTAACAGACGGCAAAGCCGTTGGAACATATTTAGAGCATAAATTTCAAAAGTATCTCCATAATGACTATGAATATATTGAAGGTTCGTCAGCAAAAGGAATTGACTTCCCT
>JAPLKD010000095.1 GCA_026388245.1 Pseudomonadota bacterium
CTTCGTCTACCTCTATGCGGAAGCCCCTGTATTCCCTCGCAAGGTTCATGAATTCTTTCGTCAGTCCATCGAGTTTGTCCTTCAAGAGCTTGTGACCGCGCCGGGCAACGACAAGCCTTTTACGCAGCCTTAAAAGTTCCATCCTGGTGGGGTTTATCGCGAGTCTTTCTGCCATATGTTATTTCTTGGGATAGTATTTCTCTATGAAGGCATCCCGTATACGCTTCAGCTCATTTCTGGGGATCATGGCGAGAAGATCCCAGCCGATACTGAGGCTTTCCTCTATGGTACGATTCTCATCCTCACCCTGACGAACAAACTTATCCTCAAAGGCATCGGCAAATTTAACGAAGAGGATGTCCGCATCACTCAAGGCTGATTCACCGAGAACTACCGCAAGCTCTTTTGCGTTCTTGCCGCGGGCATAAGCGGAATATAACTGATTCATAACGTCGGCGTGATCCTCTCTCGTCTTTCCGGCCCCAATTCCTTTATCTTTCAGACGGGACAGCGAAGGTAATACATCAACGGGCGGGTAGATACCCCGCGCATTGAGGCCCCGGTTAATAATGATCTGCCCCTCGGTGATATATCCTGTAAGGTCTGGAACCGGGTGAGTCTTGTCGTCCTCGGGCATGGTAAGAACCGGAATCTGCGTAATTGAGCCTGTTTTACCTTTGATACGGCCGGCACGTTCATAGAGCGTAGCAAGGTCTGTGTAAAGGTACCCCGGATATCCCCGTCGACCAGGCACCTCCCTCCGGGCAGCGGATATCTCACGCAGCGCTTCACAGTAATTTGTGAGGTCGGTCATGATGACAAGAACGTGCATGCCCTTTTCGAATGCAAGATACTCTGCGGCTGTGAGCGCCATGCGAGGGAGTGCGATGCGTTCGATGGGCGGGTCGTCTGCGAGGTTTATGAAGACCACTGATCGTTCAATAGCACCGGTCCGGCGGAAGTCAGCAACAAAAAATTCTGCCTCTTCAAAAGTTATACCTATAGCTGCAAAGACAACGGCGAACTTCTCGCCGGTCTTGAGTACCGTGGCCTGCCGCGCAATCTGAGCTGCAAGGCGGGAGTGAGGAAGACCGGAACCGGAAAAAAGAGGAAGTTTCTGCCCACGGACAAGCGTATTCAGGAGGTCAATAGTTGATATTCCTGTCTGAATGAACTCATTCGGGTAATCCCTGACATATGGATTCACAGGGTTGCCGTTCACATTAAGATACTTTTCCGGAATTATGGACGGACCGTCGTCAATGGGCCTGCCGGACCCGTCAAAAACCCTTCCCAGCATATCCAGAGAGACACCCAATTCCATCCCTTTTGCGAGAAATTTTACCTTCACATCCTGAGGAGAAAGACCACTCGTTCCCTCGAAGACCTGAACCATCGCCTTATCCCCATTTATCTCAAGGACGCGGCCCCTCCGTAAGCTGCCATTCTGGAGCTTAATATCAGCCAATTCTCCATAGGTCACCCCTTCAACGCCTTCAACAAACATCAGGGGGCCTGCAATCTGTGTTACCGTTCGGTACTCTTTCGAAATACTTGCCATCTTTTCCCTACCTCTACCACGTTATCGCGCAGATTGTATTTGTTATTTTTTGCTCGAGTGCTTCGAACTGATCGAGGGCTTCTTCGGAAATCAGTTTCGCCCGTGCAATATCATTAAGAACATCATTGCTTGTCAGCGACTCCAGTGTTGCGCCGTCGCTGTATGAACTGTTTACCTTGTCAAAATAGTGAAGAATCAATTTTAATAGACTGAACTGTTTATCCAGTGATGTACAGGCATCCCTCTCATCAAAGGCATTCTGGTGGAGGAAGTCCTCCCGTATCATTTTGGCTGCCTGCATGAGAAGTCTGTCTTCGTGGGGGAGGGCATCAATACCGACAAGTCTGACAAGTTCTTCAAGTTCCGATTCTCTCTGAAGTATGTCCATGGCCCTTTTCCTGTTTATTGACCACTGAGCATCAAACTTACAGTCCGAGCACTCATCTACCATATCCTGGTAAAGAGAATAAGAGGTAAGCCAGTTAACGGCAGGGAAATGCCTTGAGAATGCAAGCTTGTCATCAAGCCCCCAGAAAACTTTTACTACACGGAGCGTCGCCTGGACAACAGGCTCAGAGAAGTCGCCTCCGGGAGGTGACACAGCACCGATTACTGTAATAGCCCCGGACCGGTCATCAGAACCGAGACAGATAACACTGCCTGCACGCTCATAGAAGTTTGCAATACGGGAGCCAAGGTAGGCCGGATACCCCTCCTCGCCTGGCATCTCCTCCAGACGTCCGGAGATCTCTCTCATGGCCTCTGCCCAACGGCTTGTTGAATCTGCCATGAGTGCAACAGAATACCCCATATCCCTGAAATACTCGGCAATTGCGATCCCGGTAAAAACACTCGCCTCCCGGGCTGCCACCGGCATATTCGACGTATTCGCAACAAGTACTGTCCGTTCCATGAGTGGCTCACCCGAAGCCGGGTCTTTGAGATGAGGAAATTCCATGAGAACGTCTGTCATCTCGTTCCCCCGCTCACCACATCCCACATAGATCACAATCTGTGCGTCAGCCCATTTTGCAAGCTGATGCTGCACAACGGTTTTTCCGCTGCCGAATGGTCCCGGAACACATGCAGTCCCTCCCTTGGCAATGGGAAATAACATGTCGATAACACGCTGCCCTGTAATCATAGGTTCTGTGGGCATAACCTTGCGCTTTACAGGACGTGATTCACGGACAGGCCACCTCTGGACCATTGTAATACCGAAGATGCCTTCCTGCCCTTCGATAACAGCCACTTCAGTATCAACATTACCCGTTACTGTTTCAATCTTCTTAATTATTCCCGATTTGCCCGGGGGCATCATAATTTTATGCACCACAAGGGCGCTTTCCTGGACTGTCCCAAGGATATCGCCCTGTTCCACCCGGTCTCCAACCTTTGCCACCGGTATGAAATTCCATTTTTTCGATCTGTCGAGGGCTGGCCTCTCAGCACCCCGGACAATATATTCACCAAAGTCCCGGGCTAATGCATCAAGGGGTCTTTGCACCCCATCATAGATTGACTTGATAAGGCCTGGGCCCAGTTCGACACTGAGGGGTTCGCCGGTCCTGATTACCGGCTGACCCGGGCCAATCCCCTCGGTCTCTTCGTAGACCTGAATAGAGTAGTCATTACCCTTGATCTCAATAATCTCGCCGAAGAGGTTTGCCTCACCTACGCGTACCATCTCGAACATGCGTGCACCGGTAAGTCCACGGGCAATCACCAGTGGTCCGGAAACCTTTACCACTTCACCTCTGTTTTCATTCATATCTCATATCCTTACTCATTTTATGGGACACCCGCACGCGGGTACCCGGTCGCCCCCTCCAACGGCAAAGCCGTATGGAGCCTCCCCTTCTCGCTCGCGACGCTCGCTACCTCATCTCATAGATTGCTGCCAATATGCACGTTTCCACACACCATTAACCGCCTTTCGTGCGACTTTGACGCTGCCCTCTCATGTTTTATCTTTTCCCAGGATATCAATCCCTACAGAACGTTCCGCAGCCTTTCTCATCTCCTGAAAACTTATATGTTTACTTCCTTCATGCGTAGGAATAATAGTCAAAACAGCCGGGCACCGCTGACGGAATTCCTCAATTGCCTTAGGATTCTCACCTGCAATGCTCTCTGTAACAAGGACTAATCCTATTTCAGGATCCGTTGACAGATTAACCAGTTCCTGCATTAATTTTGAACTATCCTCCAGCGGGACAATCTCAAACCCTACAGCTTTAAATCCGAGTATGAGATGCTTTTCTCCTACAGCTATCGCCTTAGACATAGCAATCCTTCAGTCTTTCTTTTAGCAGGTCCTGATCGATACGATTAAGTCTGCCGGTAACAACCAGTTTAAGGTTCTGCATCTCCACACTGAGCCCGGCAAGAAAGGAGAATACCCTCTCAGGACCAGCGGTCTGTAACCTGCCGTCACGGGCAATCCTTGTTAAGTAATTCGTTACCTTTAAGTCAAAACTGGATATCTGGTCATCTGCGTAAGACTCAAGAGATTCGTTAAACAAATCCCCTATTATTCCCCCTATCACCGCTGGCCATGTCTCCAGGTTATTTATCCCGGTGAGTTCGATCACAACCTGTGTAAAATCTTCAAGCGGGAGAAGATGCTGCTGATAGCGTTTCAGCGAAATCCCCTGATTTGCTGCCCTCCAAAGAACAATAACGATATACGCAAGTACTCTTTCTCTCACATATATGCTGACCATTTCCGACTCTATTTCATTCGCCAGAGAAAGAAGATGCCTTAAATATGAACCATCGAGCATAATGTCAAGAATGCCGGAGTCTATCTGAAATGCATCGCCTGCAGTCCATCCTGTTGACTCTCTGAGTGATTGCGGGAGTTCGGCATAATCCTCGTGCGCTATGGCTAAAAGCATTTCCTGTGTGAAAAGACTTATGGGAAAAGGAAATACCGTAGCGCCGGCCAGCGCGCCCTTCAGGTTCAGGTAATCACTTTGGAGCAAAAAAATATCCACCGGTATCGTGGAAGGGCAGTTACCCCTTAGAGAAAGCGCCATATTGTAAAAACATCTGTCAGGAAGAGCGCCAAAATCCTCCCGGACAGCTCCCGGGGCTAAATAATCCTTGAGAAATGTATCCTGAAGATGTGGAACAATATCTTCAATGCGTTCCTGACTAATCATATTCATGAAAAATTCCCTTGGCAGAAAACGCGCTTCAAGAACGCTTATCCTTCCTGACACAAAACCCCATTGTGGAATATTCGGTATTTTTGGAACCATATTCTGCTTAAACCGAAAACAGCTCTTTCGCCATAATCGGTAACATCTCCTGTTTTATATCCTTCAGCAACAGCCCTAAGGTTTGATCTACTTCATAGTTCGTGCCTACGAAAATAAAGCCTCCGCGCTTTGTCAGCGGATTTGACTCATCAAGGACAATCCTGGTTTCGGGACTTCTCTTCTCGTTCATATCCAAGAGGATTCTGATAAAGATACCTTTCTCATCCCTGTGAACACGCAATTTCCCTCCGGAATCACGTGCGGCTTTCTCGATAAGACCGGCCATGAACAATCCATACTTTTCTGCAGGCCAGCTCAGTACCATCTCCCTGGCTTTTTCAAAGAGAGCGTTTAGCAACAGGTTACGCCTTTCAAGAACCTGTTTGCCTGCCATTCCCTTAAACTGGATGAGCTTACGGTTGAACTCATCTGCAATGGCTGAAGTACGGGCTTTATAGAGTCTGTCAACCTCCGAGGCAATTTCTTCCTTTCTGATATTCATGAGCGAGGCGTAATGCTTTTTTGCTGTTTCAATAATATGGGCAGCTTCCTTCCCGGCTTCAGATAAGACTGCTTCACGAATCTTTTCTATTCCCATAATCTTTCGACACCTCGTTTCTCACTTGCCAAGGGTTCCGAGAGCAAGAGGCTGAGTAAGAAATACAATAAAGAGAACTGTTGCGAGAAGCGCAACAACCGCATATGTCTCGACAAATGCCGGGAATAAGATAGCTCTTCCGGCGGCCTCCGGCCTTCGGGCAATGAGTGAAATACCGGCCGCAGATGCTTCACCCTGCTTGATAGCAGAAATGAATTGGGCTAAACCGCATCCGAGCCCGACAAAAAACAGCGCCAAACCGGTTCCCAGCGTGATTTTAATAACTGAACCACCGATAAGACCTGTCTGCGTCATCATGAGGATGGCAGCGATGAATCCGTAAAACCCCTGTGTTCCAGGGAGGGCAAGCATGACAAGCAGACGGCCGAATAGCTCAGGCTTTTCGCGAAGAACTCCGGCGCACTGATGCGCGGCAATAGCAATACCCCATGCAGAACCTGCACCTGCCAGGCCAAAAGCCAGACCTGCTCCTCCATAACACAGACCGCGTCCCAGTTCAATCCATTCAGGCGACATTTTCTCTCCTCCATTGTACATTTTTATAAAATAACATCATTCACCAGATTCACCAGCCTTTTTCATGACGCACACGGATGAATCAAAACTAAGCGGCTGGAATGGCCTTGTTCCTCCCTCATAAAACCTGCCGAAGAACTCAACAAAGATGAGCCGCATCGAATGGACAAATGCCCCCAGTGCACTGATAAGGAAATTAAACAGATGGCCTACCAGGAGCACAATGATGAACAGGACCATCCCCACATACGGGACGTCCCTGATCATGCCTGCCATAAGGTTGAAAGCCATGGCGATAATAGAGGTGGTGAGGCCGAGGGCGAGCAGACGACAGTATGACAGGGTGTCACCGATAAAAGCCACTATTCCGTAGCTGCCCATGATTCCGTAAAGACTTACAACCCCTCCTGCGAGTTTCCCCATGGGACCCTTAAGATCTCTTCCCTGTGTCAGTATCAATCCTATTATGCCCCCGACAAAGAGCCATATACCTGTGTTAAAAATTTTTGGTGGAATATCGCCGAAGATCTTCCCTACGATCATTAAAAGACCGGATAAAGTTACAATCCAGCATATTCCATCAGAAAATGCACCGATAAAGTCCCTGTTACGGATTGCGCCATACATCTTGAGAATGATACCAAGGAACTGGTTAAGTACCCCGAGGCTGAGGGCAATTATAAGAGCCAATATGGTCTTATCCATGGGGTCAAGCACAAGGCACTTCTGCTGCAGCACATGCAGGATATTTCCCTGCCCCAGGTACTCCGGTTTATGGAGATCTCCAAACCATGATCCCGTGAGTGCCCCGAAAATAACACTGCTTATTCCGCCGTAAAGGAGTATGCGGGTCAGGTTGTTCACTCCTCTGTAAGCCTTTGTCTTAGCGGTTAAGTATGCGCCCGTTATAATAAGCATAAGACCATAGCCCACATCACTGAAGCAGATTCCGAAAAAGATATAGAAGTTCAACTGCATGAAAGGGGTCGGGTCAAAACCCCGGTAGGATGGCAGGCCGAACATCTCGGTGAGAAGCTGAATTGGTTTCAGCAGGTATGGCACAGAAATACTTACCGGTAAATCTTCATCCGGAGAAGGATCTTCCACGGTAACCATGGATTCAGGAAACTCCTTATTTATTGTGGCAACGAAAATACCCGTGTCTTTTGACCTTATATATCCACTCAATATATAGACCCATTTCCCATGCACGCCTTTCATGGCAGCGACCTGCCTGTTACGGGTATTGGTCCAGTAAGCCTTAAGAATCTGCAGAGATCGGCGACCTTCTCCGTCGCGTTGACCTGCAACAAGAAGCTTCACTTTTTCTGCAACCTCGGCCACCTGATCACGATATTTTTCAAGGTCCCCTTCCAGTTCCCGCATACGGTCTATGATCCTTTCCCTGCGTTTCGGGAGCTGGATTTCTTCGAACCCGATATCAGAAAGGGCTTTTCGTATACCCTCGGCATCATCCTTAAGGAAGGCAAATACCATTCTGACGCGCTCATTCGTCTGTTTTTCCGCTGCGTTGGAAGTATCATACTTTTGGTTGTTGTCAGGGAACACGGTGGGCTTTACCTCTTCCCATGCAACCTCTGTCCATGGTTCTGTTGCAGGGTTGAGTTGAATAATGTTCTTTTCCGGCACATACCCTATTGCCATGCCGACACGGGTTGGTGAGAAAAACTCTGCAAGATCAAAGGGGATATCTGCAATAGGGCCAAGCTCTTTCATCTCATTCTCAATCTCGTTAATCACTCTCTCAGAGCGGCGGTAAATCTCGTCCAGTTCACTCGCATACCGGTAATTGTCCTCAAGGTTATATTCACTAAGGACTGTATCAATTTCTTTCCGTGATATTACAAGGGGAAGTGGCGTCAAGCTCTTAATAAAGCTCTCCTGTTCAGGAGAAAAAATATTCATAAGATTCAAAATGAAATCAATTTTATAGAGACTATTATCCTCCTCTTCCGTGGGGACTTCGTAATTCTTGAATGGAACATCATTTTCGAGGGAATCCTTGATGTCGATAATCTCCATCATGCCCAGGTTGTTAATAGCCTTTACCAAACGCTTGTTTGTCTCTTTCGGGCTTACAACCGTGACCTTCTTTAACAGCTCAATGGCCATATTTCTTCCTTATACATTGCATAATTGTGACACGATCAAATCCACCTGGGACCCAAAAGCATCGTCGGAAACACTATTCAAGGCATCGAGGGACTCTTTCAGCTCCCTCTCTGCCTCATACAAGGCTGCTTTGTGAGTTTCCTCAATATTTTTCTGGAATTCGGCAATCTTCTCGTTCATCTCTTCAGTCATCTTTTGACGATAGGCCGCGATTTCTTCTTCATAGACCTTCTCTAATTGCTTCGCTTCTGCGTGGGCATGCGCAATTATTGATTCAGCCTCGTTCTCAAGGTTTACAACATCTTTGACTAACATCACCGTTGATACTCCTCACCCAACATATCTAAATAATGTTTACATTCTTAACATCGGCCCGATGGAAATAACCTCTGTTATCATGATTGAAACTTTTTATCCTATATTAAATATTCATTCACTGTCAATATTATTGTCAGGGTTTTTACCTACCTCCTCATACTTTTCGAAGCTGAAAATCAGGGAAACCCTGATTGAGGTTTCTCCTATATTTTCATTTTTTCGAACTCTGTCGTTTGATTTTCATACTTTTCGAAGCTGAAAATCAGGGAAACCCTGATTGAGGTTTCTCCGCTTTGTTTATATTATTATGAACAACAGGTATTTAAACTTAAACGGAGGTACAAAATGACTTTGAATGCATCCTTTCTCGTCTTACCCTGGTACACCTGGTGGGCAATAATTATTGGTTTTTTTATCGCGAAGGCAATCTTCGTCTGGTTCGCCGTGAAGAGTTAAATTCGCCGGTAAATTATCGGACGGCTCGTAGCTCATAATGCAACACATAAAACAACGTTCCCATCGTCTACACTAACCGCCTTTAGGCGATCTCTTATAAATTCAAGTTCTCAACGATAATGTAGTTCACATTTGACTGGTATGTCACCGGCAAGGCGCCGTGCTTCGTTCTCAATGCTTTTGTGCTCTTTCGGATTGTGGACGATCCCCCGAAGAACAATTGTGTCACCGCTCGGAAGCACATCAAGGGTAGGGATAAAGAGCTTCGAATTGGTCAATATGCCCGCCTTCACGCCCTTTGCCGCAGCCTTCATCCTGAGAACTTTGATTGCCTCCTCTGTTTTGAGCGGGTCTTTTTCCAGGAGAGCTGCCTTGAAAGACGTCATGATCATGTCTGCAGACTGGAGAGTTACGTCGAAAATAAGGTCATAGTGGACTCGGGCGTTCCAATCTGCGTTGTACACAGACCTGATAAAACCGTCGTACTGTTTGTCCAGTTTCTCTATCATCCACTGGGCCATGGCCCTGTCCACATTTTCCCGATCCTGGACCATATCGACGCGTTTCTCAAGAGGTGCTTCAAAGCGCGCCTTCAGGACGTAGGGGATATCTTGCAGGAGAAAGTTCGCACCCCTACCCATGATCAGAACCCTATCGTTCAGGGCATAATCAAGAATAAGGCTCTGCTGCAAAGCTACAAACCCCTTGAAAGACCAGTCGTATTTCTCCCATATGGTGGGGCTATGTTCCTCAAACTCCTTTTCCCATTTTTCCCAATCCTTCCCCTTGGCCCGGATATCCTTGAGAAGCCTCTCCCTGTCGATGTATTCATACCCGATTTCAAGGGCTATATCCCGTCCGATTTCTTTTCCGCTGCTTCCGTGTTGCCTTGATATGGTCAAGATTGCCATTACAACCCTCCTTTTTTCAGTTCGCGTGGTTTTCTTTTTCCGCTTTCCTAATCTTCATTTTAATCCAAAGCTTCCCTACCACAACTACAGCAACGGCGCCTACGGCCTCTACAACATACTGAGTGACGTTGCCTGTGTGGAGAAATGACTGCACATAGGGGTCTGTGATTATCATTTCGCCCGAAACCTTTCCAAGCACCATGGCTCCAAGGTACACAATAATGGGGTATTTATCCATAAGCATGGAAAGGAGGTTGCTGGTAAATACTATAAAGGGGATGCTCAACACCAATCCGAAGATGATCAGAAAATTATTGCCGTGGGATGCGCCTGCTACGGCAAGCATGTTATCGAGGCTCATGACAATGTCGGCAATCACTATGGTTACCATAGCCTGCCATATGGTCTTTGGCTCCTTTTTAGCTCCCTCTTCCGGTGCACCCTCTATGAACAGTTTGAGCGCTATCCACATAATAAGGGCTCCTCCGCAAAACTTCAACCCCTTTATGTTGAGAAGCTGGGCGACAACAATTGTGAGACCAACCCTCAAGATAATCGCTCCGCCTGCGCCTAACATAATGCCCCTCAACCTTTGTTTGGGCGCAAGGTTCCGGACGGCCATTGCAATAACGACCGCATTGTCGCCTGCAAGGACCAGATCGATCAGTATTATCATTAGAAAAGACGATACAAACTCCCATGTGAAACTGAATGACCCGAAGCTTCCGAAATTCATATGTTCACCCCCTAAATTATACTACTTATACATTAAACATTTACAATAAAAGCATTTTCTGTCAATAAGGGTAACTCTGATTTTTCCCTTCGAAAAACCTGAGTTGTCAGCAGACTACGCCCTTCTTAATTTCTTATAGTAAATGCAAAATTTTGTTCTATTGAAAGTAGGGCCTGTTTTCTGTTAACTTATTTGTATCTGAATTGAAACACAGGAATATTTGAAGAATGCACAATTTTTTTGACCTCACCCTGAACGACCTCGAAACAGCAATAGGCACCCTCGGAAAGGAAAAATACCGGTCCCGCCAGTTATACAAATGGGTCTACAATAAGGGTATATATGATTTTAACGAAATGACGAATATCTCGAAAACCCTTCGCTTGGTTTTCAGAGATATGTTTGATACAAGGCTCCCCGGGATAAAAGAAGTGTTTTTCTCTCAGGATGGATCAACCAAATTTGCATTTCTCCTTAAAGACGGTAATGTGGTGGAAAGCATATTCATGCCCGAAGAAAAAAGAGACACGCTGTGCATATCCACACAAATAGGCTGCAGGATGGGTTGTAAATTCTGTGTAACAGGAAAAATAGGATTCATCAGGAATCTCACCACATCAGAAATTGTAGGACAGCTCGTAGCGGTTAGACAATACCTCGAAAATGAGACAAATTCCTCAAATACTTCCAAAATCAATGCTTTGCCGAATGTGGGACAGGGGAGGTTAATTGCTAAAAAGGAGCTGAGAGAATCGTCTGAAAAATTAATCACCAATATTGTCTTCATGGGTATGGGCGAACCGATTGACAACCTGGACAACGTGTTGCGTGCGCTCGACATATTGAAAGACCCCCTTGGTCTCGATTATTCCTACCGGAAAATTACCCTCTCATCTGTCGGATTGATTGACGGGCTGCATCTGATAAAACCTAAAGTGGCAGGCATCGCTATATCACTTAATGCGGCAGACGACGAAAAGAGGTCATATCTCATGCCGATTAACAGACTCTATCCCATAAGGGCTATTTTGAATTTTGTGAATGATTTTAAAAGAGCCAACAGGACAAGAATCACGTTTGAATATATTTTAATCAAGGATTTCAATGACTCGCTCGAAGATGCAAAACAGCTTTCGGAAATCCTGAAAGGTGTAAAATGTAAAATAAATCTTATCCCTTATAATGAGTCTCCCTATCTCGAGTTTAAAACCCCGGATACTGAAACAACAGAGAGGTTTCAGGCATACCTTCTAAGCAGGTGCTTCACAACCATAATAAGGAATTCGAGGGGACAGGATATTGCCGGGGCATGTGGACAACTGGGGATGAGTTACTTAAAGGCAGGGTTCAAGGATTCAAGGGTTTAGGGTACAAGTGATTCACTTGACCGCTTGACCCCTAGAACCCTTTAAATGGAGGATTTAAGAATGAAAGGTGTGCTTCCGGTTTATAAGGATTCGTTTTTCTGCGGGTTCAACAGGGGAGATGGCCTACAACTCCAGATGTTGTATGAACCGGGATTAGTATATTGCCATGTGAACCTCGACAACCGCTTTGAGGGTTATACAGATGTTTTGCACGGTGGGATGATTTTTGGCATTCTGGATGTCATTATCTGGTATGTAATTTTCATGGAAACACAAAAAATCGGTATGACAAGGAAAACTGAGATGGAATTTTTCAAACCTGTTATGTGCGGTAGTCCGTACATTGCCAAAGGCCAGTTTCTGAGAATTGAAGACAGTGACATCCATGCAACGGCATGGATGGAAGATGATCAGGGTGAAATTTGTGCCAGGGTAGACGCCCTCTTCAGAGAAGCGAGGGATTTGCCATTAGATCATTTCATCAATAAATTCGACTTCAGCCATGCTGATCCGGAGATTAAGGAATATTTCTTTTCACTATTGGGATAATACAACTTTAATGGTCTCATTCGCCGATTCGCCGATTCGCCGGCTCTCCGATTAGAATTTTTTCCTCGATTGTCTGAATCAATCTGTCAATCCCTTCTTTCTTAAGACACGATATGGAGACAGCATTATACCGCTCTTCAATGTTCCGGATGATCCCTTTATCCATTCTGTCAACTTTATTGAAGACTATTATCCTCTTTTTATCTCCAAGATGAAGGGGGGCGATCAAATCTTCAACAATATGGATTCGTTCTTCGAAGTCCGGTGAGCTGATATCCACAAGGTGCAACAGGAGGTCGGCATCTTCGAGTTCTTCCAGGGTGGCGATGAAGGCCCTGAGGAGAACGTTGGGTAAACCTCTTATAAAACCCACTGTATCGGTTATTATCATGTTTTTTCTCTCAGGATATTTGATGAGCCTCGTGGTCGGGTTTAAGGTGCTGAATGATTTATCCTCAACTTCCACATTACTCTTTGTGAGGAGGTTTAACAATGTCGATTTGCCGGAGTTCGTATAACCGATAATTGAAATAATCGGAATATTAGAATCTCTCCTCTTTTCTCTCTTTTTGTCCCTCACCTTCCTGATTTCAATAAGCCTTTTTTCCAATAAGCCGATCTTTTCCCGTATTCGCCTTCTATCAACCTCAAGCTTCGTCTCTCCGGGGCCTCTTCCCCCGATGCCGCCCATCAATCTTGAAAATGCCGTATTCCTTCCTGCGAGCCTCGGGAGGATATATTTGAGCTGGGCCAGCTCTACCTGTATCTTTGATTCGTTTGTCTTGGCCCGCTGCGCAAATATATCGAGTATTAACTGATTTCTGTCTATGACCTTTAAATCGGTAATGGACGAGATATTCCCTATCTGGCCCGGGGTAAGTTCTTCATCAAAGACCAGAAGGTCTGCCCCCAACTGCTGACTTTTCATAATAATCTCTTCTATTTTCCCTTTGCCGATAAGATATTTCGGATGCAACTCCTTTGGTCTCTGTATAGCTGCATCTACAACAGAGATGCCTGCGGAATAGCAAAGGTCTTTAAGCTCCGATATGTGGTCATCAATATTCTTGTCTATCCTTGGAAGAACAACACAAACAAGTACACACCGCTCCTGATCTTTGTTTACAATATAATATCTTCCTCTGGCCTTTACGAATTCATTCTCCAGGGCTGTTATAAACTCTATAAAATCGATATGGAGTTCCTGTATGCTGATTGGACCGATGAATTCCCATATCCTGCCCTTTTGATCGTCCGGCATGAGATGGCCTATATGTATCGTTTCTCCCGTAACCCCTCTCCCCTCTGTCAGACAGGCCACAAGGTCAAACTGCAACATTGCAAGGTTATTAAGGTCTTCCTTAGAGAGAAGCTCACCGTTCAGGTGGGTATGTATAAACCGTACACCTCTGAATCGAGCCCTTCCAACCCTTTCTGTGGAAAGCGGAGGTATCGAAATGCCTCCCTTTTCCCCGACAATGACAGATTCAATGCCTCCCCTCCTGTTAATGAGAAGTCCAACCTGTCTTGAAATTTCACGGGAAA
The DNA here is from genome assembly GCA_026388245.1 of Pseudomonadota bacterium. GTDB lineage: Bacteria > Desulfobacterota > Syntrophorhabdia > Syntrophorhabdales > Syntrophorhabdaceae > MWEV01. The sequence continues at coordinate 13,978 of JAPLKD010000095.1, forward strand.
TCTGTATAATGTTTCTTGCCAGATCAATTGAAATAATTGATGATGGATCTATTCTTTTTTTGTAAAGATTTAAGAGTCTTCTTCTGATTAAGTGATCAAGCCCCTGGGTGTTACCGAGTGTTTCTATCGAAGTCTCCCATTTTTTGCTATCAGCTAATATTGTTTCTCTGGTTTATATTGTTTCTTTAGTTTCTTTTGTTCTATAACAAGACAAACAAGAGAAACCAGAGAAACTAAAGAAACTAAAGAAACTACGTTTTATCCAAGGTATCCAGTATCTTGCCATCAGCCATGAGCTATCAGCTATGAGCTATCAGCTCTACGCTATAGATTGCTGGCAATCAAATCCATGTCAATTTCCATGCTGGCTGCAAACACGACACTGTCGAGAAGTATCATGACGCGTTCTTTGCCTTCAAGTTCTTTCTCGAATATCCCGCTCAGGCCTTTAAAAGGACCATCCTTAATTAAAACCTTTTCACCTTTCCTGAAACCCTTCTTCTGGATAGTTGCCACACCGTCCACAAGTCTGGACCTTATGAAATCTATCACTTCATCCTGAATAGGGATAATCTTATTCCCAAAGTGAACGATGGTTTTTACACCCCTTGTATATTTTACAATCCGGAACTCATCTACAGGATGAAACTTCACAAGAATATAATTAGGAAACATCTGTTCAACGACTTCAACAAACCGGCCATTTTTGTACTTTTTCAATTTCAGTTTTGGTGCAAGCACTTCAATACCACCACCAGCAAGGTTTGAAGCAGCCCTGTCTTCGTTCCTCGGTTTTGTATTCACTGCAAACCAATATTTCATTCTCCTATAATAGTATTAACCGGGCAAATTATCAAGCTAAAGGCAGCGGGTACATTGGAAACATCTTGACATATTTATGAATATTTTAATAAAATTAGCTAATGGAGATAAAAATACTTGGATGTTATGGCAACTCAGTAAAAAATTTCAGAACTACCGCCTACCTTATCAATGAATCATTGTTATTAGATGCCGGCACAGTAACAGAACCCCTTGACCATAAGCAACTCAAGAAGATCAAGCACATACTGATAAGCCACACCCATCTCGACCACATAAAAGACCTGGTATTTCTTGTCGATGAACTGGTAATGATGGGAGAGTTCAACATAGACTTGATAAGCGTAAAACAAATCCTCGAAATTATTTCAGGCAATCTTTTCAACAACCGGCTGTGGCCTGATTTTACTGTTATACCTTCTGAAAAAAATGCTATCATCAAACTACGCGAGATTGAACTGGAAAAGTATACAGAAATAAACGGCATTACTGTAAAACCCGTATTGATGACACACACCGTATACACGGTCGGATACGTCATTAAAGAGGGGAACAAGGGGTTTATGTTCACCTCCGATACCGGTCCCACAAAAAGGTTCTGGGAGGTGGCACAGGAAGAAGAGGGTATTGAATTTATCATAGCCGATGTGTCGTTCCCGAATCGCTTGGAATCACTGGCAAAACTATCAGGGCACATGACACTGTCAATGCTCCTTGACCACTTAGACAGATATGGTCTTGGTAAAATGCCCATTTACATAAACCATATAAAGCCGATCTTTTTAGATGAAATATTCAGTGAGCTATCGCTATCAAAGAGGACGAACATAAAGCCCCTGGAACAGGGGAGCCAGATAACGTTATGATTCAGATAACATTCTTTAAAAAACTTCTTTCGGAGGGGCAATGCAAAAAAAAATAGTCGTTCTTTCCATGTTTCTGCTTTTTTTCTTTACATCAATTGCCGCATACGGACAAACCCCTTTAGAAAAGGGCCTTAAGGATTTTAAGGATGAGGACTATGAAGAAGCCCTTGAAAATCTGACTGAGGCGCGCAAGCTTGAACCAACCTCGACTATAGCCGCTTTTTACCTCGGTCTCACCTATAAGGTCATGGAGAATTACAAAGAGGCCGTGCCCCATCTGCGGGATGCCGTCACCTTTAGCCCTCCTGTCAAAGAAGCCGTTGTAGAGCTTATTGACTCATTGTATCAGACCGACAATCTTGACGAAGCCTACAAGTGGATAGAGGTAGGTGAAAAAGAGGATATCACCCCGGCACGGATTCAGTTCCTGAAAGGGCTTTGTCTTCTTAAAGGGAACAAAAATGCTGAGGCCATTACCGCCTTCGAAAAGGCAAAGGAACTGGATAAGACCGTTGCCCAGGCAGCGGATTTCCAGATTGCCAATGCCTATATGAAGATAGGGAAGTTGAAGGACTCTCAGAAGCGTTTTAAATTATTAATTACCCTTGACCCCACATCCGACCTTGCCACCTATGCGAGGGACTACGAGAGGGCGGTAACGGATAAGTTAGATGCAGAGCGGCCCTTCAGGTTCAATGTCAGCCTCGGCTACAAATACAACTCAAATGTGAATGCAAGCCCTGCATCAGGTACCATTTTTGATAACCCGGCCAACGCATACCTTGTCTCCGGCCAGGAAGATATGGCACTAACTGCAACCTTTCGCGCCCTCTACATCGCACCTTTCTCTTTCAGGACCCCGTACAACCTCTCCGTACAGTACTCCATCCTTGCAGACCGATATATGAGAAGGGATGATTACAACCTGGCGCAACAGTCCGTCACCGTAACCCCGGGATACAGCTTCAGCAAGATTGCCTTTACCGTACCGCTTATTTTCGGCTACACCAACCTCCAGAGGCAAATAGGGGATGACTTCCTGAATACGCTCAATTGGTGGTCAGAGACCCGCTATCTCCTGTCGTCGGGACTCACCCCTACGGCGAGGTATATGATCAATGACAAGAACATGCTGGAACTTACCTACGGGTTTATGCGAAACAAATATTACGGCACCACTGAGTCCACCACACCGGTAGACCCCAACGAAAACAGGGACAGTGATGGCAACAGCGGGTCTCTTGCCTGGACATACCTCTTCAAAGAAGGGACAGGGCTCTTTACCCTCAAATATACTTATACCCAAATTGGAGCGGACGGGAGGAACTGGTCATATGATGAAAACAGATTCAGCCTGAGCTTTCTCTACCCGATAACGAAGAAGTTCAAGATCCAGTACACATCGGATGCTGCCTTTGACAAATATAAATACGAGAACACAATCTTCGGCAATACAGTTGCAGGGACATGGGTTGGCATCAATAGAAGGGATGACATATTCACAAACTCACTTGCCCTTATCTACACGATTTTCAAGGATACGGACATTATCGGACAGTATACCTATACCAGGGACAACTGTAACATAAGCACCTATGACTACCCCCAATCCGTTGCATCCATCAGCATAGAGTACAGGTTCTAAGGAGGCTATCATGAAAAAACACCTTATTGTATCCTTTGCTATTATTGCTCTTGTCTTCTTATCCTTTGCAGGTCTGTCTCATGCTGTACTGGCCGGTAAGATAAGCATCCTCGAAGGCAGGGTAGATGTCCTGAAACCCGGGAAGAACGTAACAACACCTGTAAAGGCAGGTGACCCCGTAGATGTCGGTGATGTCTATCGTGCAAAGAGCGATGGCAGGGCAGAGATTACTTTTCTCAATAACAACATATTAAAGATTGCCCCGGGCACCAGGGCCGAGATACAAGAGGCCATGTTTGAAGGCGATAAGACCAGCAACGTTGTCAAGCTCCACCGCGGGAGGGTTCAGGCTATCTCCAGTGATGAATTTATCAAGAAGGTT
>JAPLKD010000190.1 GCA_026388245.1 Pseudomonadota bacterium
TTTATTTTCATAGGGTTAGAATGGATATAGGCAGTATGCTGGCTAAGGGCTGATAGTTAAGACCTGCTTCAGAGGGGGAAGGGTTAAAATTGATGATTGCGGAATGCGGGTTTTGAATTTTGTAAGTCTTAATCCTGCCGGAGGCGGGACATTGAGAGTTTAACCGCTGTAATCTTCTTTAATGATTGTATTTTTTGTTTTGAGGGGATAGAATCTTATTGAAGGGAAATGGGGGAAAAGGGGTGGGAATTACTGTTATCAACCAGAAAAATTGGCTTTTTTAACGGAGGAGGCAGTGGATAACGTAATGTTTACAACAACCTTCCCACCGTCCTTACGCGATCGAAGCGGGTCTTATTGAAATGGCTACTTTCGATAAGCCAAACAGTTGCCTGGCAGAAGCATAAACTGACCAGGAAAGGACGAGATCTCATCGTGAAACTGGCGAAGAAAGCAAGCTCTGATGAAGAATAAAATGGAACCGCAGATGGATGACCTTGTCAAGTCGATAGGCGAGCTCGCGAAGGCCTGCAATCAGCTCGCACATCAGGCTGAGCAGCAATATGTGCCTGAAGTGGAGGATATCCTGAGAGCTCAATGCCGTGATCCCAACCGCATCGAACGCCTGCTCGACGGCATCCTCGATTTTGGCTTCGACACTGCGATGGTGCGTTTATACAAAAAACTCTGCCGCTACTATTTTACAATTAATCCGGAGGCAACAATTTCGTATGTCAACGCCTATCGTGACATGTGGGAGGAAAAAGAAAGTTTGAAGGGGGAAGGGGGAGAAGTATAAGCTGTGAAGGGTAAACTTGCAGAGCACTGTACTAAAATCTGTTACGGATTACTGGTTCAGAGGGATAGTAAAGAGGGAAAATGTGTAATTGCAGGACACGACCCGAAAATGTTACACTCATAGAGATGTTTACCCCGTGGATTGTATTGGAGATTTGAAGTGTTTCCGGAAATAGCATATAATGAAACAGCAGCTACTAAACAGACGGAGGATTTATGGCATATCCCTGGGCAGTAACACCGCAAAAGGTGCAAACTGCCATCCATAAAATCGTAGAGGTAAGTCAACCCCGGAAGGTAATACTTTTCGGCTCCTATGTTCATGGAGATATGGGTATGAACAGCGATCTGGATGTCCTTGTTGTAACCGGCAATCATATCGAGAATCCGAGAAAGGAGAGCGTCCGTATCCGTCGTGCCCTGCGGGGTATCAGGATGTCTATGGACATTCTTGTTGTTCCTGAAGCAAGATTTGAAGAGATGGCGCATGTGCCCGGGCTCATTTACAGGGAAGCCTTAAGAAGCGGGAAGGTAGTCTATGAATCCAAAGGGTAAAAAGCCTATACTGACAATGCCGGAAGAATGGGTAAGCCATGCAGAAAGCGATCTTGCAATAGCGCGTCTTGGAGATGGCAAGCCCGGAGTGCTGCCCCAGCAGATATGTTTTCATGCCCAGCAGGCGGCAGAGAAGGCATTAAAGGCCGTTTTGCTTTTTCATAAAATTGATTTTGCCTGGACCCATGATATTACAGAATTGACAGATATTTTTGAAGAAGCCGGTATTACCCTGCCAGAAGATTTTCAGGATGCCGGCGATTTGACGCCCTATGCTGTGGAAAGCCGCTACCCCGGCTATTGGGGAACAATAGACGAAGAAGATGTAAAAGAAGCCATTGAACTCGCCGAAAAAATAGTAAAATGGGCGCGAGAATCCATAGCGGGATGACAAAGCGCGCCATCGAAGAATCCTTTCCCATTGTTGAGATAAACAGGCTTGCCGTTCCTGGGTGTAATAACCATTTTCAACGATTGCGTTTTTTGTTTTGAGGGGATAAAATCTTATTTATAGTGTTGTAGTGAAATGGAAAAAGGGGTGGGAACGACTGTTAACAACCAGAAAATCGAACTTTTTTAGCAGAAGAGGCAGGGAATAACGCAATGTTTGCAACAACGTAAAAATTTTCTGTTGTATTTAAAATGATTGGGTCAGCATTAAGGAACCGAATGTATGAAAAGTGAATTTGTTAAAAGTATCCTGAATTATTATGCGGCGTTTACCGAGACCCGGTTCTCCAATCGGAGTACCCTTTCTTACCGTTGGCATGCTGACGCTAACCTCAACCTGGATATCAGCTTTTTATCTGAATTCTACAAGGTCTGCCTGGAGAAGCTCAGAAGCGGTGATTTACAGGATGTTGTAGTCAGCCCCAATCAATATAATATTGAGATTCCTCTCAATCGCCTGAAAAACAGAATTCTTGAAACACTGAACACAGCCCTTACCCTGCCTGTTCTGAGCCAATGTATAGACGATGCTAAGGCCAACAACGAAGCTGACCCGCTGAGGCGCGGCATACGGGCTTTTAATCTTCTCTTAAGAAAGGCTATTGAAGGCATCATCCACGAACTCTATACGGAAGAAATAGAAAAATTAAGGAAAATATGTCCATCGTGTCAATTTCCATCTACCACTTTTAATCCGTCAAAATTTACGCAGGACATCTATGATGAGCTTCAACGGAAAGGAGATGAGGTTGCAGGCGCAGAGGATTATTTCCGGCTAATGGAAAGTCATCTTCAGGGCATCGAAAGCCCACTAACCCTTTATGATCTCTATCTGCTTTTGAAAAACTTTGTAGGGCAGCACCTTGACCAAACCGTATACCTGTTCTTCGGCTCCATTGCTGCCAAAGCAGGAAATGGTACACCGGACTATCCGCTATTTTTCATCGAAGTTGGTTTTGATTCCACGGCCCCGGACCGTATTGTACTTTCTGTTCCCCGGGATCTGGTCCTGATTAATACGCCCGCAATAAACTCTTTTGAGTTTGATAAGATTCTTTCAACCCCGAGGGCCTGTTCTTTTGCTCAGATCAGCCCACACCTGAAACAGGTCGATGATTTTCTAATTACAGAATACAAGTTGCCGCAGCAGGATATCACGCTTAGCGAAAACCCTTTCACTATTCCTGGCCCGAAAGAAGAGATGCCGACAGTGCAATTCCGGTTCGGGTTTCAGGCTATCAAAGACGAGGATAAAAGACTTCTCGATTACTCGGAATTGATGACGCGGATTGAAAAAGGATCTGCTTCAAAAATAATGGATTTTGTCGATGGCTATCTGAATGGCAACGTCAAAAATACGGTCGATAAGACGGAGCAGGATTTCAGAGAACGCTATCCGGCTGGCAGCCCCGGCTACTACCTGACCGACAATCCTTTGCCGCTCAATACAGCACAAAAGCGAATACTTACCGCCCTCACAAACCCTGACAACAAGGTCATCGTTATAGACGGCCCTCCTGGAACAGGGAAATCACACACTATTGCGGCTATAACCTACTGGGCAAATCAGAATGCGAGGTCAGTTGTTGTTACCTCACACAAGAAAGAAGCCCTTGACGTTGTAGACGGGATGCTGACTGATAAATTCAAGGGCTTACATCCCTATGCGAAGCCATCAATAATAAGGATAACCAAATCTTACGATTCAAGTAAGATTGACTCATTGAATTCCATGGACAACTCTCTGTCGCTGCCAGTCGTTGATGCAGCCACAGCGAGAACAAATGAATTCAATAAAAATGCTGTCGAATCTGACAGGGACAACATCCGGCAAACTATCGAACAACAGATTGCTCAAGTGATCGACTCCGGAAAGTCCTATCGGGAGACAGTGCGGCATCTTCTGCGCTATTTTGAGTTGGAGGAGGAATTAAAAGAGAAAAATGCCATAGATATCGAAGAATTGACTCGTATCCCTTATGCAAACTCACATGGTAAGGCCTTCGAAACACTAACCGGGTTTATAGAGACGCATAACGCACAGGATTTTAGAAATATCTCGATGAAAAATCTTATCGGGCTTTACCAGAGCAGACAGGATATCCCCCGTGTGCTGGAAGTTTGCGAGAGGGTCAACGAGATTTCTCCCGTTAAAAAAAATATAAACTTTGGCAATATGCCCACACGGTCCGAGTTCGACGATTTCAGGTTTCTCATTGATAGGCTCAGAAATGCCTTTGACCCTGATGTTCCATTTTCTGCACTCAAGGTTGATGAGATAAACTGTGAAAAACATGAAATCCAGAAACATGTCCACTCCTATGAACAACTTTGTTTAATAGAAACAGAACTGAAAGACCTGGCGAACCTTAAACCGCAGCTTCCTTTCTTCAACAAAAAGTATAAAACCAGGGAATCGGCATTCAAGAAAAGGTATCCGGATGTTTCTACCCATTGGGACATCAAAAAACTTTCAGTAAAGGATGTACTGGGACAGGTTTCCGATGAAATAGCGTATATCGGGTCTTTAAAGGGTGCAACCTGCTACACGTTGCATTTTATCTATTCTCTGACGCAGGAAAAATATGACTTTCAAGGTTTACGTTCCGCGCTCAATGACCAGAACAGTTTACGCTTCAGCCCGGTTTATGATGCGATATGTCAGTTGAGGGTCAAAACAAGAACGGATTTGACGCTCAATGATATAATTGCAGGAATCCATGAACTCGAAACAATCATGTCTTACGAGTCCTGCATGAAGCTCATCAACGAATTCCAGCATACAGCAAATCTCGAAAACCTTTCTATCAGGGAACTGTACAATCTTCTCGGCAGATTAAAAACGGTTCTTGATGACCTCGATGCCCAAAGGATCGATGACTTGAACGCAATCTCTGAGGCATATGGCACCATACTCAAGTCTATTCAGGTTGATTTCGGGAACCTTGAAACGTTGTTCAAAATAAAAGCCCTCACTGAAGGTGAGAAAAAACTCTTCGAGTTGATTCGGATACCCTGCCGGATACAAAATGTCACCGCATTGTTGCCGGAAATCAAACGAAAGCTCGATGAATATGGAGCCCTAAACCAGCGTTTGACCGAATACGATAATGACAAGAGGCTAAAAAACCTTCATAATTATCATGGAGATATGAACAAGATTAAGCTTCTCATTTCTAAGGGGAAGCGGCTGAGCGCTGAACTGGCAAATATCCTTTTTTCTAATTTTGCCTGCATCATCGCAGAACCGGAAGCAATCTTCAAACACTTCCCAATGGAAGAAGACCTGATAGATATTCTCGTCTTTGACGAGGCATCACAGGTTTCTATAGCCCATTCGATTTCACTCATACTGAGGGCGAAACAGGTGATAGTATTTGGTGACAAATATCAGTACGGAGCCGTAAGCGCTGTCAATGTAAGCAGGAAATATGCCGCAAGCTACTTTCAGCGAATCATAGACAATTATACCAAAGAATACAATGTGTCGATTGCTCAGGATACATACGACAGGCTTATACAGGAAGAATCAGCGGAGATAGCGGAAGAAGACCTTTTTATCCCTGAAGTAGTAAAAAACCCCAATCTTACAGGCCAGATAGAATGGCTCAAGACATTCAGCATACGCACCTCCACCCTCAGTTTCTGTGAAGCTATAGCCAATTTCCATACCTCCCTTACCGAGCATTTCAGGAGCTTCAAAGAGATCATCAGCTATTCAAATACCTTTTTTTATGAAAGGGCCCAAATACCGCTCATCGTAAACAGGCTGAGGACAAAACCAATTGACGAGGTCCTCCGGTTCATCAAGGTAGAGACAAAAGGCAAGGCAGGCAACAACACCAATCTTGATGAAATAGAGGCAATCAGAAAGGACATAGAGTCGCTTATAACAAATGGTTTCAAGGGTACTGTGGGCATCATCACGTCCTTTCGGGAACAGAAACCACGAATAGAAGAGTATCTCAGAAAAAAACTTCCTAATTTTCACCGTCTCAAGGTGGAACACAAGCTTGCGATCTGGTTTGTAGGGGATGTTCAGGGTGAGGAACGTGACATTGTTTATTATTCGTTTGTGGAGGATAAACAGCTTAATAATGGCAGCCTCAGTTTCATCTACCCAACGCCTGGCGGTTCTGCTGCAAGGATAGAAAGCCTCAAGATGCAGAGGCTCAACGTAGGCTTCAGCAGGGCAAAGGATACCATGGTATTTGTCCATAGCATGCCGATTGATGATTACATGGATACGCTCCTGGGCGAGGCGCTGAAGCATTACCATGAAACCCTTCAGGAAGCAAAGACCAATGACTGTTTTATCTCTGACAAGACGGTTTTTGAATCCCCGAAGGAGAAAGAGTTGTATGGGCTCATCGTGCAGACGAAATTCTTCCGGGATAGGATGCAGGCATTGAGGATTATTCCCCAATTCGATATCGGGAAGTACATAAAACAGGAATTTAAGCGGTTCATACCCAGCTACCGGGCGGATTTCCTGGTTACACTTTCCGAAGGGGGGCGGGACAAATCACTCATACTGGAATACGATGGTCTTGAATACCACACGAAAGACCCCAGGGCCGTGAGGTCTGTAGAGAATTTTCGCGAAGAATATCTTGATTACGATATCCGGAGACAGCTTGAACTGGAAAGCTACGGTTACCATTTTCTGCGGATTAATAAGTTTTCGCTTCTGCCAAAGCAACCCGGACAGACGAAACCGGATGTGCTGAATGAACTCCTGGAGGAGTCGTTTGCATGAAAAAGCAAGAAGAGGTAAATTGTGGACGGCGATAAGATAAAGAACGCCATTGAACATGGTGCAATTGAGTGGTCCCTTCATTCATTAGAGGTAATGTTTGAGAGAGGGATCACCCGAAAAACAGTCAAATATGTTATAACCTATGGAGAAATCATAGAGGATTATCCTCATGAAAAACCATTTCCAAGCGCATTGATGCTTGGATTCCGGGGGAAAAGGCCCTTGCATGTTGTGTTTGCATTTGATGAAGAAAACGAAAAGGTGTTTGTCATCACCGCATATGAACCCGACAGAATACACTTTGAATCAAACTTTAAGACAAGGAGAAAGCTATGAAAGGTCAATCTGTTAATCTCTGCCCTATGTGCAGCGGGAAGAAAAAAGATGGAACCGCAACATTTACAGTAGATTTAAAAGATACTGTTGTGGTGGTAAGAGATGTGCCTGCTTCGGTCTGTTCCTTGTGTGGAAACGAGTGGATCAACGATGATGTGGCAGAAGACCTGGAGGCCATTATTGATGATGCAAAGAAGAGGCAGCACGTTGTAGAGGTAACAAGATTCCGGAAAACCGCCTGATTCGGGCAAGACTAATCGGTCAGGAGAAGTAGCGATGTCGAAGATCAATCTGAATGAAGCAGACCTTAAACGACTATTCGATGCAATAAACAATAGCGCTGAGCCGCCGCAGGAGCTTATCTCGAAGCTCTTTCCATCCTTTGCGGAGAAGCTCAGGCAGGAAGGAAAGTTTGACTTTGACGCCCTCAACAGATTCAAAATCCCCACCATCGAATATGCCGGCAAAAGACCTGAAGGGGTAATCCTCGCAGGCGCCTCGATTCTTGGACAGGCTGCGCCGCTTCAGGTTATAAGAAGATTCGGAGAACCGGCTGAAGACGGCTGGCAGAACATGATCGTTCAGGGCGACAATCTCCAGTTTTTGAAGACAGTCTTTCTCAACCAGGACCCGCTCATCAAGGACAAGGTGAAGGGGAAGGTAAAGCTCATCTATATCGATCCGCCGTTTGCAACAAAGAGCGATTTTGGCGGCAATGATGGAGAGCGTAGTTACAGTGACAAAGTTGCCAACGCAGAATTTATTGAAGGTTTACGGGAACGCTTGATTTACTTGCGAGAAATATTAGCGGAAGACGGTAGTATTTATTTGCATCTTGATCAAAAAATGAGCCATTATGCAAAAATTGTGATGGACGATATCTTCGGAAAGGAAAATTTCAACAATGAAATAATATGGCAAAGAGTTTATGCCCATAACGATTCAGGTAGATATGGTCGTATTCACGATACTATTCTTTTTTATACTAAAAGCAGTAATTATTGTTGGAATACTCAATATGAAGCATATTCGGAGAAGTACTTAAAAATGTATTCAATGGATGATGGTGACGGTCGTAAATATAAAGTTGAAAATACAATGGGCCCCGGTGGAAGAGGATCAACTTATGATTGGAATGGTCACATTAGGGCGTGGAGATACTCCCAAGAAACAATGAAAAGTTTGGATGACAAAGGTCTTTTGTACTATACAAAAACTGGCTTCCCCAAAAAGAAAGCCTATCTTAATGAAATGCCTGGAAAACCGCTTCAAGATATGTGGGTTGACATCAATGTTATTGCGGGGCAGGCAAAGGAACTGATTAAATATAATACGCAAAAACCAGAAAAACTATTAGAAAGAATCGTATTAACTTCCTCAAATCCAGGCGACCTTGTCATGGACATTTTTGGTGGTTCCGGCACTACTGCTGCTGTATCGGAGAGGCTTGGTCGCCGCTGGATTATGTGTGATTTCGGCAAGCATGCCATTTACACCATGCAGAAAAGGCTTCTCAACATCACTGAATCAAAGGCATTGGGAAGCGAAAAGAAAAACGAAAAATACGGAAAACCGCCGAAACCCTTTTCGGTTGTGTCGGTTGGTGCCTACGACTTCACCCGTGTCATGGACTTGCGAAAGAACAAAGATGCCTATATCTCCTTCGTCCTTGCCCTTTTCGGCATCCCTAAGGAAGAGAAGGACTTTGCGGCAAAATACCGTCTTGATAGCGTCTATGCTGAAAAGGACGGCGACCCCGTAGAGATATTCCCTGTCTGGGAAGATGAGTATCTTTATGATGTGCGAGTTGATGAAGACTACCTCAAGGAGATTATCGTTCAGTCAAGAGGCAGGTTGAAGGGCAACTTCTACATCATAGTTCCTGAGACCTGTACCCTTATCTCCGACATGATCCTGCCCAACAACTATGGTGATTATGTCAGTTTCAAGCTTCTTAAATTCCCGTACAAAATCCTTGAAGAGGTGTCACGTAATTTTGCCATAGAGGAACAGCCCGACTCACCATCGAACATCAATAATCTCGTGTCATCTGTGGGCTTCTATTTCAACAACGAAGTCACAGTTTCGGCACAGAAAGCAGAGAAAGGTTTCAGGATAGACTCCTTCAAGACTGTCATCCTCACGAAGGACGGCAAGCTCTTTGAAGGCATGGACGGCCTCTCTCTTGTGCTCGTTGATTTCAACTACGACGGACAGACGTTCAATCTCGACAAGGCAGTATACGCAAAAGAGATTGAATCGAGCGGCGAGATAGAAATAGACGGCATATCTGAAAAGACTGCCATCATTGCCATCGACAGACACGGCAACGAGTCACAACCGACGTATGTGAGCATATAGCCATGGCGCTCAAACTCAACCTGTCTGAGCATACCCTCGACATCAACGAAAAACGATGTGACTTTTCCCGGTTCGATTTTGGGGAGATTGCAGAATATGTGAAGGAATTAACCGGAACAAGGAACTACCAGTTCGATGCCATAAAGAAAACCCTTGTCTATCTCTGGGGTGGAAGATTTAAGGATCTGGACCAGCTTGCACGGGAGAACTTTCGCAAGAAACATGCAATTCAGGAAAGGTTCCTCACAGAAGAGAACTTCCTGCACCATCTTCCCCTGCCGGACAGGCTCTCCGGGGTCATCCACATGGCCACGGGTACGGGTAAATCATATGTCATTTTCGCCATAGCCTATCTTTCGGTTGTGATGAAACTGGTGAAGCGGGTCCTGGTCTTGGGACCGTCTTCAACCATCATTGAAGAGGGTCTGCGGGATAAATTCAAGAAGCTCATGGAGGAACCGCGTTTCATAAACAAGCTCCCGTTAAAATACCGGAATGTGCCCGTATCCCTTATCAATGAGACTATGCCTGCTGAAGATTGCACTATCATGATTGAAAATTTAAATGCTGTATTTAATAAAGACCGGAATGCCATCGGCGATACGCTTTTTTCGCAGACCGATGACGTGCTGGTTCTCTCCGATGAAGTCCATCATGCCTATACCCACCTCAAGTTCACAGAAACCGACCTCCTCCTCGAAAAGGAAGACGGTCGTGGAGAAACACTATTTGAAAGGCTCTGGATGAAATTCTTAAGGGAGGAGAAGAAGATTGCCCGCCATATCGGGTTTACCGGCACCCCCTACAATCAGGACGAATACTTCACGGATATCATCTATAATTATTCCATTCCGGACGCCCTGAATGACCGCTTCATCAAGAGAATCAATCCCATAATCCATACAGAGTCGGACGAGAAGATCAACCGCCTGACCCAGGACCAGGCCTTTCAGGTTATCCACAAGACACATCTGGATAACAGGGAACGGTATGCATACCGTGATGGCAACGGCAGACGCATGGTGAAACCGATTACGATATTTATCGCCCCAAGACAGGGCATTGCCCAGAAGAAGTCAGAAGAATTCATCCGTTTTCTGGCTCAGGAGATAAAAAAAGTCTCCGACGACAAGACACTCCCCGAGGCGCATTATGAATCTCTGGCGCGGGAGAAGGTAATCTGTGTTATATCCCGACTGGCGGAGACAGAATATAAGAAAAAACTTGATGCTATCGAGAGCATTGATGAACCTGCCGAATTCATCTTTGCAGTGAACAAGCTCTCAGAGGGCTGGGACGTGGACAACGTATTCCAGATCGTGCCCATGCAGGAGAAGGTTTTTGATTCCAAGCTCCTCATCTCACAGGTCCTTGGACGGGGATTACGGATACCACGGCAGGTCCCTGCGGGAAAAATACTGGGAAACTACCCCGTTGTGACCGTTACAAACCACGAGAAGTTTGCTGACCATATCAGGGAGTTGGTCGACTCGGTGACCCAGTGTGATGTGTATCTCAGTTCATCCCCGCTCCCCTCTGATGCCGGGTTTGAGCGGGCAAAACACCATTTCAACATTTTGAACTTCATTTATACGCCTGTATCACGGCTGGAAGAAAAACCACCCGGCCAGGGCGAAAAAGAGTCAAGTGCGTTATCCTTGAAGCCACAGGAAGAAGGGTTGAATTACCGGGTAACATATTTGGTTACCGGCGAAAAAAGGTTCCAGTTGTCAAAAGAATTCCTGACCATTGACGAAGTTGCAGTGAACCAGTACAGCCGGTTCAAGAACAGGGTTTTTGAGAAGAACTATTTTGACTTCGGGTCCCATATCGTCGAAGAACGCATTCCCGATTATGAAGATATCAAAGGTGTTATTACCAGGGTCATGGAGGATGCAAAGATCAAGGGCGAAAGGCTTTCTCAGGAGAACGCCCGGCTTATCGACCTTTACTTTAGTCAGTTTCTGACGACGGGAAAGAAAAAGCCAAGAAGAGCAAGCATTGCCGGTGAATTACAGTTTGTGCCGACAGCGGGCATGGACAAGACAAGCATACGTGCAAGCGAAGTGGAAAAAGATACGGTTATCTTTATATCCGCCGATTACGAAGATGAGTTGAGCAAAGAAAATCTCTTTGTGCTCAGTTACATCAAATCACTCCGTGGAACAGGCGGTAAGCAAAAAGAGGGTCAGTTGCAGCTTTTCGAGGAAGAGTATGATGCTTTTATTAAGAAGCACGATGACAGGATATGGGTGTTTGCAGGCTACAAATCCCCGTATATCGTAAATACATCGGTTTTCAAGACACCTCAGAATATTGTAAGGGTAAGCTCCAACCCTGAAAAACTCTTTGTCTATAAATTGATTGAGTATGCCAGATACCTTGATTCGTGGATAAAATCGCGCGACATGGGTTTTTACTCCATCGAATACGAGTATTTCAGGAAGGGCAAGGATCGCGTAAGGGCGAGCTTTAACCCGGACTTTTTCATCAGGATTGATGTTGACAGGTCGGTGAAGCTGATGAAGGATGAAGGTTTGAGGGCGGATCAATTGGAGCTTGTTCAGGACAAGGGCATCCACACCATCATCAAAGTTGTGGAGATAAAATCTGATGACGATGACGACGAAACAACGCCAGCCAAAAAAAGATACGCAGAAGAGCATTTCACTCTGTTGAATAAGAGGCTCGCCGATCTTGGCAGCGGCCTGCCATCGGGTTATTTTGAGAAAAATGGCTCCTACGAGAGGCAGTTCTATACATTCGACCTGCTGGTGCCCTCCCAATACGACTCCTGGTTCAAGAAATTGCGAGATGGCAAACAGGAAGAGCAATTAGGAGAATAAAATGAACATCCCCGATCTTCTTAAGCAACCAGAAGGAAAGATGCTTGCAATGAATTACCCCGAGGCAAACCTTCGGGAATGGACCCGAGGGGCATTTAAACGTGATCTTTCATCGGTAAAGCCTATTTTGAAAACCTTAATTGCCTTTGCTAATACAGCAGGTGGTATTGTTATTATAGGACAGGGCGATGATGGGACAGTTTATGGTATTCAAGATGTATTTATGGCTGAAGAGCGCCTTACCAGTATTATAGCCAATAGCATTTCCCCGGCTATGATGCCTGAAATTGAATTATTTTCCCATGAAGGTAAGTCTCTAATCATGGAAGGGACGGGACGCTCTTGAAATGTTAACATTTAAGGGGACATGGAAAGGGACGGCGGGACGTTGTTGCAATCGTTGCATTGTTTTACATGTGGAATTGGTGTAAAAAATGTTATTATGAAAGTAATCATGAGGTGACAAGATGAGAGAGAAGGACAGAAACATGGTACTGGATTTAAAAAAGAGATTGCCGGAGGTCCTACTGAACCATGTTAAAAAATTGATTATATATGGTTCAAGGGCAAGAGGTGAAGGAACAGACGATTCAGACATTGACTTACTGGTTCTGGTGGACGACAAGACCCAGGATATTGAAAAAGCCCTTGATGATATTGCCTATAGTGTAATGTGGGATTATGACTTTAAGCCTATTATATCTTTAAAGGTATTCGCAGAATCTCGTTTTAGAATTGCTGCAGAGAAAGGCCTGTCCTTTTACAGACACGTTGAAAAAGAGGGGATTTCAATATGACCGAAGAAACGAAAAGGTATATTGAAAGGGCTGAACATGCCCTTGAAGTTGCCAAAGAGCTCAAGAAGGGCGGTTATATTCCGGATGCAGCGAGCAAAGTGTATTATGCTATGTTTTATGCTGCCCAGGCACTGTTAAAAAATGAAGGTATTGATGTCATAAAGCATTCGCAGTTGAATCAGCATTTGGTTATTGTTTTGCCAAACCAGGTAGAATCGACCAGAAGTATCACAAAATGCTGATTAACGCCCGGAAATTAAGAGAAATAGCCGATTATGATATTGATGAAGAAATTGTCGAACCAGTTACCTCTCTTAAAATAGAGGAGGGGAAGGCCTTTTTGGCTGCCATTAAAGCATTTTTGGGATGGGAGTGATGAGCGATGAGTAATATTTCAAAAGCACTAAATGAAGTATGGGAATGGAAAGATAAAATACATGAAGAACGAAAAGGTATGATGTTATCTGAATGGGTGCAAATATCAAAAGAAAACAGTAGCCGCATACGCAAGAAATACGGGATCAGAAAAATAGTCAAAACCACGGAGATGAAAAAAGCAGTAGGAACATGATTAGAAGCAACAAGGAGGATAAACAATGACTGAACAGGAAAAGAGTGGTAGTCCGGAATTTATGTACCTGCCTCTGGAAGACATTATAGTGGAGGAACAGATTCGCTCAGGGATCGATACGGAGAGTGAATCCTTCAAGGCCCTCATGGAGTCCATTAAAGAACGGGGCGTCATAGAACCCATTATCGTAACACCAAGGGGCGATAAGTACCTTCTCGTTTGCGGGGAAAGACGGTATCTTGCTGCACAGAAGTTGAAACTCCCAGCGATACCGGCGCTCATCCGTGATACGATCACACAGAAGGATGAGATTCTGGCCTATCAACTGACGGAGAACCTCCAGCGGGAAGACTTCAACCCCATGGATCAGGCCAAAGGAATACTCTCTTTTATACAGGCACGACATCCCGATAAAAACTATGATGTGGACGGGGTTATGAACGACTTCATAAAATACGACAGAAGGCCCGACGACCTCACGCAGGAAGTTGTAGAAACCGTTTCTACAACTTCTGAAATTGCTTGAAAAACAATACGGACACTGTTTAACGGGCTTTCACTTTTAAAACTTCCCGATGAGATTCAGGCAGCAATTCGGACAGGAACACTCCCCGTTTCTCAGGGGTATCTTTTCGCTGCCAACCTCGAATGTCCAGACCGTGACAAGATCTTTGACGAAGTCATAAAAAAACCAGTAACCAACCCTGTCCTGAATAATCTGCTTACAGCATACAAGAAGGTCAAACCTGTCCCGGGAGCCATAAAGCTCCCATCCATGACGAAACAGGTTGCCGTCTTACGATCCGTAGAATCACACATTGAGATGGGCGCCACAAAATACACAAGGCCTGACCTTCAGGCGCTTCTTGATGAGCTGCATGTTTTCTGTGCTTTAGTGGAACTGCGGATACCGATTGCCCCTGAACCTGCCCCGGAGAAGAAAAGGCCACCACAGGTGTAATTCGATTGCAGATTTTGGATTGCAGATTTCGGATTGTATTTCTCCGAAATCTGCAATCCGATATCCGAAATGAGGAACGCGGATTGTATTTCTCCGAAATCCGATATCCGATATCCGAAATGAGGGTAGTGAATGGGCAATGATATCTGAAAGCCGTTAGAAAGGCATTGAAATGATTAATGAAAATGAAATAAGCTATTTGACAGAACAAAGAATTATTGAAAAATGTCACATATTAGAATATAAATTCTGGTAATCAGCTTTCAGCAAAAATTTATCTATGAAAATATTATTCATTATCCTCATATCATTCATGCTTTTTTTCAATAACCTCGGTGCTATTGCCCTCTGGGATCCGGATGAGCCGAGGCAGGCCATTATGGCACGGGAGATGATAGAGAGGAACGACTACATACACCCCTATCTTAACGGAAGACCTTATCTTGAAAAGCCGCCCTTGTACCCGTGGTTGATCATTATAACCTCGAAGGTCACCGGAAGGCTCGATGAATTTTCATCACGACTGCCGGCCGCAATGTCAGCAACATTGCTTGTGCTTATTGCGTATTTCCTTGGGAATATGATTATTGGTCCTCCGGCAGGCATACTGTCGGCCCTTGTTCTTGCCACAAACTATCAGTTTCTCTCCAATGCGAGAGAGTCTGTTATGGATATGACCTTTGCATTTTTCATCGGGCTCACTATATTTCTTAATTTTACCTGTATTGCGAGGGGGAGAAAGTGGCTCTTTATGCTCTCTTTTGTCCCATCGGTACTGGCAGTTCTCTCCAAGGGGCCTGCAGGCCTGTTAATACCTGCAATTATTACATTTATCTACCTGATCACAAAAAAGGATCTGAAGAAGTTTTTCATCCCCTTTGTGGCCGGATGCCTTGTCTCGCTGGCCCTTTCATCGATATGGTTCATCCTGGCAGGCGAGGAGTATATAAAAGAATTTATTTTCAGACAGAACATTACGCGGTATACAAACGCCTTTGATCACATCGAGTCGCTTTTTTATTATTTCCATAAGCTTTTTGTAAATTTTCTTCCGTGGAGCCTTTTACTTCCATTCGCAATCTACCATGCCTTCAAAAAGAGAATCTGGCTGCCCCTCATATGGTTTATCTTTACCTTTTTGTTTTTTGAGTTCTCCAAGAGTAAAAGGGCGATTTATCTGCTTTCATGTTATCCTGCCTGTGCATTGCTCTGCGGTATCTATATAAAAGACAGGTGGTCATGGCTTGTTGAGAATACAAAAACCAGTATGGCCCTGAAGTGTTTTGCACTGGTCCTCGCTCTATCACCGGTTGCTTCCATTGTGGTGCTTAATACCGCACATTCAATAGTTATCAATGCATTTAAAGAGGGCCCTTTTTACCTTTACGTGTATATTGCTGTGCTTTTCATCGCTGGTGGCATCCTTTTTTATTCACTTTTGAGAAAGTCGCCGGCATGGTCGCTATCAATGGTATTTCTGTACCTCATATGTATCGGTTATTTTTATAATGCCTGTTACATGCCGATTATGGATAAAACGTTAAAGTCACCAAGGTTGATAACTGACCATCTCGGGGATATGAAAAAGGATAAGGAGATATTTACGACCGGTTTCAGCTCTGCCGGTATCATATTCTACGTTGGCAAGCCGATCCGGATGTTTGTCAATATTAATGAGATAAAGGACAAAAAAAGTGATATACTTCTCATCGTTGAAGACGACCAGGCGAAGCATATGCAGAAGGACCTGGATTTGTTATTTTTACCGGTAGGAAAGACACGGTACGAAAGGGAGTTTTACACGTTCTACGTGAGGAAAGATGGAAAGTAAAGAAACAGGGGTCAGGGGTCAGGGGTCAAAATCGGTAAAAGCTAATTTCACTACAGACAGAACAACTGAAAATGTAACATTCATTAAATTTATGATTGTGAGGCAGGATGGAAAATAAAGCCTATATCTCTGTGCTGATTCCTGTGTTAAATGAAGAGGAGTCGCTCCCGGAATTGCAGGAGAGATTGCACAGGACCATGGAGGGTATCGGAAAACCTTACGAAATCATCTACATTAATGATGGAAGTACGGATAGAACACCCATCCTGCTGGAAGATTACCACGACCGTTACCCGTGCGTTAAGGTTATAGAATTTAACAGAAACTACGGCCAGCACATGGCCCTCTTTGCTGGGTTCGAACATGTACAGGGGGACATAGTGATTACCATCGATGCGGATCTCCAGAACCCCCCGGAGGAGATACCCAGGCTTGTTGCAAAAATGGAAGAGGGTTATGAGGTTGTCGGCACTTACAGGAAGGCAAGAAAGGATTCGCTTTTCCGTAAGATACCTTCTTTCATTGTCAATAAGATTACGGCGAGGCTTGTTGGTGTAAAATTGCGTGATTACGGCTGTATGCTGAGGGCGTACAGGAAAAACATTATAGATTATATGAATATGTGTCCCGAATCATCGAGTTTCATTCCTGCCCTTGCCACTACATTCGCAAAGAAAATTGCAGAGATTGAGGTTGAACACGAGGAGAGGACGAAAGGGACTTCAAAGTATAGTCTTTTCAAACTGCTCCGTCTTAACTTTGACCTCATGACAAATTTTTCCCTCCTGCCTATTCAGTTCATTGGTGTAATCGGCGTAATCGTGGCCCTTTTAGGACTTGCCTTTGCAATCTTACTTTTTGTGAGACGTTTGATCGTAGGTCCTGAAGTAGAAGGAACCTTCACTCTTTTTGCTATACTCTTCTTCTTTATCGGTGCTCAGATATTTTCCCTCGGCATCATAGGGGAATATATCGGGAGGATATATCAGGAGGTAAGGAGACGACCAAGGTTTATCATTAAAAGAGAGTTGCTGTGAGGGTTGTTGTATTCGGGTACCACGAGATAGGCTATGTATGCCTCGAAGAACTTATTGATTTTGGCGCAGATGTATTGTGTCTTTTTACCCATAAAGACGATCCCGAAGAGGAAATATGGTTTAGAAGACCACGGGCAATTGCAGAAAAGCACAACATCCAAATCTATACACCAGAGAGTATAAAAGATAAATCCTGGGCTGACACAATCAGTTCCCTGTCACCCGACATCATCTTTTCTTTTTATTACAGGAACATGATACCTAAGGATATTCTTGAGATTCCCCGAACCGGTGCTTTTAACCTTCATGGCTCACTCCTTCCGAAATTCAGAGGAAGGGTACCGGTGAACTGGGT
The DNA here is from genome assembly GCA_026388245.1 of Pseudomonadota bacterium. Classification (GTDB taxonomy): domain Bacteria; phylum Desulfobacterota; class Syntrophorhabdia; order Syntrophorhabdales; family Syntrophorhabdaceae; genus MWEV01. Next base: position 17,658 of record JAPLKD010000190.1, read on the forward strand.
ATTGGTAGCGGGCGAGAAGGAAACAGGCCTGACACTCCATTATATGGTAGAGAAGCCCGATGCGGGTGATATTGTGGCCCAGCGGGAGGTGAAAATTGCCTTTGAGGATACTGCATATACACTGTTCATGAAAATGGCAGATGCAGCAAAGGTATTGATGAAAGAGATTTTACCCCAATTCAGGGACGGTACATTTAAAAGCGCTCCCCAGGTTGGCCCTTCATCGTATTTCGGAGGGAGGAAGCCTGAAGACGGGCTTATCCCCTGGGATAAAGATGCAATGAGCATTTATAACCTTATAAGGGCCGTTACCCATCCATATCCGGGTGCATTTACCTGGCTTGATGGTAAAAAATTATTTATATGGAAGGCTTATCCGGAGGATACTCTCTATAATGGTGTACCGGGGATGATTGTTTCAAAAAGACCGTTTATTGTGAATACCGGCAAAGGGGTGTTGCGGTTACTGAAGGTGCAGCTTGACGGGGAAGGGGAGTTAGACGGAGAAGCCTTTGCGGAAACACATGAAACGGAAAATAAAACATTAGGAGGCACTACTTGAAAATACTCATTCTCGGTGTAAATGGATTTATAGGCAATAGCCTTGCAGCAAGAATATTACAGGAGACGGACTGGGAAGTATTCGGGATGGATATAAGGGAAGACAAACTTGATATGTGCCACGGGAATGCAAAATTCCATTTTGTCGAAGGCGACATATCTATTAATAAGGAATGGGTAGAGTACCACGTAAAGAAATGTGACGTGGTTATGCCGCTTGTGGCCATTGCCACACCGGCAACGTATGTAAGGGAGCCCCTCAAGGTGTTCCATCTCGATTTTGAGGAGAACCTCAATATCGTAAGGTTATGTGTCAAGTACGGCAAACGGCTTCTTTTTCCTTCAACCTCTGAAGTGTACGGCATGTGTACCGACAAGGAGTTTAACGAGGATGAGAGTCACCTTATCCTTGGTCCAATCAGGATGCAGAGATGGATATACAGCGCATCGAAACAGCTCCTTGACAGGGTTATATGGGCGTATGGATTCCAGCAGGGCCTGAAATTTACCCTTTTCCGGCCATTTAACTGGATAGGACCAAAGCTTGACGAGCTTGCCGCTGACCCTGAAAAGGAAGGGAGCTCACGGGTTGTTACCCAGTTCATAAGCAGCCTTCTCCTCGGCGAGCCTATACGTCTCGTTGACGGAGGACTCCAGCGGAGATGCTTCACCTATATTGATGACGGCATCAATTGTCTCATGAAAATCATAGAAAACAAGGATGAACGATTAAATGGAGAAATCTTCAATATCGGGAATCCCGACAACGAAGCTACCATCAAAGACCTTGCCTATAAACTGAAGGAATTGTTCATGAACCACCCGGCCACAAAGAATCTCGATAAATATTCCGAAATCATCGAGGTATATTCAAAGGAATTTTATGGTGAAGGCTATCAGGACATAAACTTCAGGGTACCGTCCATAAAAAAGGCAAAGACACTCATAGGCTGGGAGCCCAAGGTAAATCTCAATACTGCATTAAAGAAAACGCTGGAATACTATCTTGATTCGAATTTAAAGGTTGAGTGCTGAGGCGGGAGAAGGGGTTCTGAGCAAGGTCATTGGAATAAAGGTCGATGTTGATACGTCGGAAGGTATGAAGCACGGGGTGCCGGTGCTCCTTGCCCTTTTTAAAAAATACAACATACATGCCAGTTTTTTTGTCCCCATGGGAAAAGACCATACAGGCTGGACGGCAAAAAGGGTCTTTACGAGAAAAGGTTTTCTCAAAAAGGCGGGAAGGGTCGGTGTTGTAAGCACATATGGCATCAAAACACTCCTCTACGGCATTCTCCTCCCCGGACCGGAAATCGCAAAGAAAAATGCGGCTCTTCTTCGCAGGATCACAGAAGAGGGTCATGAACTCGGGATCCACGGGTACGACCATGTATACTGGCATGACCACATAAAGCATCTTGGCAGGGAACGGACAGAAGGCATATTACGCAAGTCGGTTGAAGTGTACAGAGAGTTGCTTCATGAGGATCCCCAATCATTTGCTGCCCCCGGATGGATGATAAATGCGCATGCCCTGAAGTTTTTTGAGGATAACGGGTTTATTTACACGAGCAATGCCCGGGGTCATGCACCATTTTATCCTTCGCTGGAGGGAGAGGCATTTCATATGCTCGAATTACCCTCTACGCTTCCCACCCTTGACGAGGTTGTCGGACTTGCAGGGACAGATACATCCTCGCTGACAGAGTTTTTTCTTGATGCCCTGAAAGAAGGTTTGAATATCATGACGGTCCATACAGAACTTGAAGGAAAACACTGGACCGGCTTTCTCGATGCCTTCCTCAGAAAATCAATCGAGACCGGTTTTATCTATAAAAGGCTTATTGAAATTGCTGTGGAATACAAAAACTTGTCGACCACAAAAACATGTGAAATGCAATACGGATCCGTCGAAGGCAGGGCAGGTGAAGTATGTGTGCAAATGCAGCGTAGAGCGTAGAGCTTCAATTATTCCTTGACATATTTCCGGTCTGTGCTATTATTTCCTATATGCGTTAAAAAATTAATAAAGGAGGTGCTTATGCCGGGAAGTGTTTACAAAATCATTGAGCTTGTAGGAACAAGTGCGAAGTCATGGGAAGATGCTGCGAAACTTGCAGTGGAAACAGCAGGGAAGTCACTGGAAGATTTACGCGTAGCAGAGGTGGTAAAGCAGGATCTAACAATGGAAAACGGGAAAGTAACTGCGTACCGTGTAAGGCTCAACATTTCGTTCAAATACCACACAGAATAACATTTTAAAGGGAGATTAAAAAGATTTGAAAAAAAAGAGGGGACGCGAAGTCCCCTCGATTATTTTAATACATTCCGTCCATTCCACCCATTCCACCTGGGGGCATCATAGGCATTTGGCCTTTATCTTTCGGTTTTTCAGCAATCATGCAATTGGTTGTAAGCAGGAGAGATGCTACGGATGCGGCATTCTGTAAGGCAGTCCTTGCTACTTTCGTAGGGTCGATAATGCCCGCTGCCATCATATCGTCTATGTAAACCTCTTTTGCTGCATCAAAACCAAAGCTGCCTTTACCATTCTTGATCTTATCAATGACGATAGAACCATCAAAGCCTGCATTATTGGAAATCCACCTGGTGGGTTCCTCCAGTGCCTTCTTGACTATCTTCACGCCGCCCTGCTGCTCGCCTTCGAGTACAAGTTCATCGAGCTTCGGAAGGCATCTTAAAAAGGCAACGCCGCCGCCAGGTATAATACCTTCTTCCACTGCTGCCTTTGTTGCATGCAATGAGTCTTCGACGCGGGCTTTCTTCTCTTTCATCTCTGTCTCAGTCGCAGCGCCTACATTAATGACAGCAACGCCACCAACGAGTTTCGCCAGCCTTTCCTGAAGTTTTTCCCTGTCGTAGTCGGAGGTTGTCTCGTCGATCTGTGTTCTGATCTGTTTTACCCTTCCCTCGATCTCTTTCTTGTCACCGGCACCGTCAATAAGTGTTGTGTTATCCTTGTCAATAACGACCCGTTTTGCAGACCCGAGGTCTTTAATAGAGATGCTCTCAAGCTTAATACCGAGTTCTTCAGAGATCATCTGACCACCGGTAAGGATAGCGATATCTTCGAGCATCGCTTTTCTTCTGTCGCCAAAACCAGGCGCTTTAACCGCTGCAATCTTCAATGTGCCTCTCAGCTTGTTCACGACGAGTGTTGCCAGAGCTTCGCCTTCAACATCTTCAGAAATGATTAACAACGTTCTTCCCATCTTTGCAACCTGTTCGAGGATGGGCAGAAGGTCTTTCATGCTGCTTATCTTTTTTTCGTTGATGAGTATTAAAGGTTCATCAAGGACCGCTTCCATTTTTTCAGGGTTTGTTACAAAGTATGGAGAGATGTAGCCTTTGTCAAACTGCATACCCTCAACGATATCGAGAGTTGTTTCCATGCTCTTTGCTTCTTCAACAGTAATGACACCTTCTTTTCCCACCTTGCCCATTGCTTCCGCAATGATGTTACCGATGGTTTCATCATTATTTGCAGAAATTGTTCCTACCTGGGCGATCTCTTTCTGATCCTGTGTAGGTTTGGAGAGTTTTTTAAGTTCGTTGACAACTACCTCAACAGCCTTATCGATGCCTCTCTTTAATTCCATAGGATTGTGGCCGGCTGCAACGAGCTTTACGCCTTCTCTATAGATGGCCTGCGCGAGCACTGTAGCGGTTGTGGTTCCGTCACCTGCTACGTCGCTTGTCTTGCTTGCCACTTCCTTAACCATCTGGGCGCCCATATTCTCAAACCTGTCTTCAATGTCAATCTCTTTCGCAACGGTCACACCGTCTTTTGTAACTGTGGGGGATCCAAACGATTTTTCTAATATTACATTTCTTCCTTTGGGACCGAGAGTCACTTTCACTGCATCAGCAAGGGTGTTTATGCCCTTTAAAAGCGCCTCCCTTACAGCCTGATCGTACCTTATTTCTTTAGCCATACCAACTTCCTCCTTTATTAATCTTCCACGATACCGAGAACATCGTCTTCTCTCATAATGAGATGTTCCTCGCCGTCAACCTTGATTTCTGTTCCTGAATATTTGCCGAAGAGAATCTTGTCTCCCACCTTTACAGTGAGGGGAGCCTTCACTCCGCTATCCAGCATCTTGCCGTCGCCTACTGCTATTACCTTACCTTCCTGTGGCTTCTCCTTTGCTGCATCGGGGATAATAATCCCACCCTTTGTTTTTTCTTCCTCTTCAATACGTTTAATGAGGACCCTGTCTTGTAACGGTTTAATCTTCATTGTATCACACTCCTTTCATAAAAATAGTTTTTTGGCAATAACCACGAATGATTGCTAAAATTAATATAAGAATATAAGGGTGTTTTGTCAATACCCGCTTGTTAAATTTTTAGCAATAAATTTACGCCTTCCTGATACCACTTGGAAAACCGTTGATTTTCCTTTTTGTTTTCCTCTTTGTTGTGCTGAATGGAAGAAATTATCTGATCTTTGTCGATAATAATTTCAAATTCCCGCTCAGTCTGGAGGCAGAGCCGTTCCACCATACTGTATAGTATTTTTTCTTTGTCGTCCTTGCAGAACCACATGGACCACCATTTGTCATATGCATTTTTGACTGTTTCAGTGTGTTTATCATAGTAGCCTGCAAAAACCGGGAGCCACTCTTTCATGTATTCTTTTGATTCGTAAAAGATGTCCTCAACAAAAGGGTACTGCTCGATAACATCCATCTCGATCATGATTTTTTTTATGAAACCATCTATAATGCTTGTTGCACCGTGCTTCTTCGAATAGACTTTATCTTTAAGTGAATTCCAGACTTCAATGACAGGGTAGGACTCCATGCTTTTTTCCGAGTAGTTGATTGTTTCAAGGGTTTCGATTGCCTGTCTGCTCTTTTTGGGTACCCCGTACATGAGGAGACCAAGCAAATCCGATACCACATGGTAAAGGAGTGACCTGTTCTTCGGCCTCTTCAGCGGAAACATGAAGCAGATAAATTCATTCAACTCCAGGGCCTCAACGAGATGGTCTTTTTTGGGTTTCTTTTGCATATATTTGATCGCGTCAATTGCAAGGGTAATAGTCGACATGGAGAGAAGCTCATGCTTGTCCTTCACAATCTCATATACATCGAGGATATGTCTTCTCGGAAGCATTAAATTCCTTCTCTCTTCAGTTCCTCAAGCAGTGTTTTTTGTTTGTCCGTCAGTCGTTTCGGGATGTCGATGAGCACTTCCACATACTGGTCGCCATTTGTTCCCTTGCCCATATCAGTCACACCCAGCCCTTTAAGCCGTACCTTGGCGTGGCTTTTTACGCCGGGCGGGATTGTGACCCGTTTAGGCCCTTCTATAGAGGGGACTTCCACTGTTGTTCCGAGGATGGCATCGGTAACCTTTATGTCCTTTGTCACGTAGAGATCGTTCCCTACCCTCTTAAAAAAGGGATGCTCACCCACTTTGATTGTAATGTAGAGGTCTCCGGCCCTTCCCGTTCTCTGATCCAGGTTACCTTTCCCCTGGAGTCTCAGCTTTTTACCGGTGGAGATACCTTTGGGGATTTTTATATTTACCTCTTCAGTGCCCGTATGAGTTGAGAACGTTATTCTTTTCTCCCCGCCCCGTACGGCGTCCATGAAGGGGATTTCCAGTTCATAATTGAGGTCCAAATCCCTTTCCGGTTGCTGCTCCCTTGTAATGTAATCCCCAAAATCCCATGACTGGGCCCTCTGTTTGCCACCCCTGCCGCCCTGCCTGCCAGCCTGTTTGCCAAAAATCGTGCTGAACATATCGCCGCCCCCGAACCCGAGGTCCTTAAAGAGGTCGCCCATATTGAAACCCCTGAAGATGTCCTCCTGAGAATACTTCTGCTGGAAGCCACCCATGCCGAAGGTGTCATACTGCTTCCTCTTCTCCTGGTCGCTCAGAACGGCATATGCCTCATTGATCTGCTTGAACTTTTCTTCTGATTCTTTATTCCCCGGGTTTCTATCGGGGTGATACTTCATCGCAAGTTTCCGGTATGCCTTTTTGATTTCCTCTTCTGATGCGGTTTTTGAAACTCCAAGCGTTTCGTAATAATCCTGTTTTGATGCCATCTCCTTCACCACCCTTTTAAAATCATCGTAATGTTAAATTTAAGGACATATTTTGTTTTTAATATAAATCTCTTTTTCAATTTTATCCATGTCTCCATAAAATTTCAGTGCTTCAGTTTTTGTGTCATAACTGCATTCTGTAAAGAAGTCCACAGAATTTCCCAGGGCTGATAGCTTCAGAAGGCCTTCCTTTGTCCTATAAGATATAATGTAATGGAGTGGCAAATCAAATTGAAATGTGTCCCGATTCCATTAAACCGGAAATGTCCTAAAAGTTAACGGCCTGTTAACCCTTTAATTTTATAAATACAAATAGTTTTTTAATTGCCCCATGGCTTTATGGGAATCTGGAAGAGTTGCTGGTCTTCAACGTAGACAGCCTCATCCAATATGGTATTTTCATTCTATCACCTCCTTTAAATTCTCCACTATCCTTACCATTGCCAGTGTATCCAGCCTGCAGTATTCAAGGAGCGCTTTCCGGATTCGCCCGATCTCTGCCTGGTCATGAGATACCTGCATCTTGGTGTAGGCTTGCATCGCCATATCTCCATTCCTAATCTCCATATTGTCATAGGTTAAACTGGGTATAAGGGCTGGAAGTACGGCCTTCAATGAATAAGAACCGTTAAATCGCCAGTGGTAGAGGTAGCGTTTCTGGAAAGGAAGAGCAAGGTCTGCCATATTCTCAATGATCCTCTCAATCTTCGCTTCGAACTCCGGGAAACACTCCGCAAGGTTCTTCAATATACCCTTTTCAAAACCGGCAACATAGGCAATAACACACGCATCGTCAGGAATCTCACTTAAGAGTTTTACGGCAAGTTCCTTTCTCGGGTCAACACCAGGCGGAGCGAGGTATTCATGATGCTTCAGTTTAGAATCTTCGCTTTCAAGAATGTGAAGTGAATACTGGTAGGGTATCTGCTGGTATGGTCTGGTTCCATCGAACAGCGGAATGGGTGTGCTGAAGGTCTCAAAGTCGAGAAAATATAGGGGGTACCAGAGGGAATCGAGGAAATCCTGTATTGATTTTTTTGAGATAACGATCTTCTTTTCCAGTGTTGCTTCTACCTGGAGTCTCTGATTTGCCGAAAGCATATGTATTGGTACATCCTTGAGACGGATAATACCGCGGTTATAGAGTGTGAATGGCAGTGCCCTGCTCCCTTTGATGCTGAACACTGAGCCTTCCGGGATGTGCTCCCAGCAATGCCCTATAAAATCGCAATCATAAGGATTCCTGCAGTAAAGACCGATGTCGATCCGGGGAATATCACCGCGGAGCATGGTTTTCTGTGTATCCAGCTCTCCCTCAATTGCATCCTGTATCTGCCGGACTTCCAAAGTGACATCATTTATTGTAAAGAGCTTGTCAACCTCAATGTCTCCTTCCCGTATATACTGGTTATTGATATGGACCAGAAATACCTTTGAGACCGGCAGACCGGAACCTTTCACCACGTAGTACTGAACGGCAGCATCAGGGATATATACGTCTTTCATTGATGTTGAACTCTTTACCTCGTAGAGAGCCCATCCGTCTTTGCCCTTATGGAGGATATCTACTTTTACAAAGACATTATCAAACTGGAAAGAGGCTTCGTAGAGAGTGGTTATACCTTTCTCTATCGCTTCTCTTGTCAGTTCCACCTGTCTTTCATAATTATCCGGATCGTAGGGTATATTCAGCCCGCCGGGGAATAGCCTCTGTGCCATAATGCCGACCTCAGAACCACTCTGAAAGAGGGCTTCCCGTGATGGGGGAATCTCATCTTTCAGTTCAGGGTGGTGCTTATGAAGATAAAGAGACTTGTGGCACTGGAGCCCTCGTATAAAGAGGGATTTGCTGAGATAAGTTTCATCCATAATAGCCGCCTGATCTTCTCATGACCCGAACAATATCTCATCAGTAATTGCAGACATGAAACACTTGTTCTCAAAATCATCCCCTTCCACAAGTTCATAAGGATCGCCTTTTGCAATACCAGCTCTCTCCAGGGCATCATCAAGATCAAATGCATCAACCGTCCGGTATTCCAGCTCATTTATTTTAAATGTATATTGTGCCATGATAACCCTCCTATATAAATAAGTATAGCAGATGAGAGTGACAACAGTATGTCACCGGGTAAAAATTATTTTGGGATAGTTTTTAACCTGAAAAATGCCTTATTTTCCACTTAGGTATCCCATGGCCCCTGGAGAAATCCGGGGGTTTTTTATTGTTCTGAAAGCCAAAAGTGGTAAAATAGTGGTAAAAAGTCACCTGAGAAAGAGCAAGAGGTTAAGCCTTTAAAGCCTAACCCCTTAATTTTATTGGTGGAGCTGAAGGGGATTGAACCCTCGACACCTTGACTGCCAGTCAAGTACTCTCCCATCTGAGCTACAGCCCCACTGGTATGTTTTATAGCAGTAAGTGTTGAAATTGTCAAACAGTTTTGACATGATGCGCACAGTGCTTTCAAAGAGGTGTATGAAGGTTGTGTATTACCGGGTGCCTTTGAGCAGGCGTTTTTTTATCTTGCCAGAGGCGGTTTTTGGGAGCTTTGCTACACATTCGATATTTTTCGGGATTTTATACTTTCCAAGTTTGTCCTGCAAAAAGCTTACAATCTCTTTATGTTGGAGCTGTTGCCCCTCCTTAACAACAATGAATGCCTTTCCTACTTCGCCCCATTTTTCATCAGGTATGCTTACAACAGCAACGTCGAGAATCTTCGGGTGAGCGAGCAAAACCTTTTCTATTTCTGCGGGGTAGACGTTTTCGCCGCCGCTGATAAACATATCCTTTTTCCTGTCCACAATATATACAAACCCCTCTTCATCAATCCTCGCAAGGTCACCCGTGTGGAGCCAGCCGTCCTTAATAACTTCTTTTGTGAGGTCAGGCCGTTTCCAGTACCCGTTCATTACTATAGGGCCCCTTACAATAACCTCACCGATCTCACCGGGCAGGACCGGTGTTCCCCGCTCATCGACTATTCTGATATCACCGTGCAGCACCGGTGAACCTACAGACCCCATCTTTTCTTCCGCTCTTTCTGTGGGTAGCCAGAAGAGGGTAGATGCCTCGGTAAGCCCGTAGATCTGTGAGATTAAAAGCCCCCTCTCTTTAAGGGCTTTTAATAGAGGTACCGATACCCTTTCGCCTCCCGTAAAAGAGCATTTTATTGTCCGTAAATCGTATTGGCTGATATCGCATTCATGCAAAATAAAATTATATACAGTGGCAGGCAATTCAAGAATCGTCACCTTATGCTGCTGAACTGTTTCCAGAATCTCCACCGGCCTGAAGCGCTTTTTTACAATGACCGTGCCGCCTTTATATATAACGGGCGCCATCTCAACAATGAGTCCGCCGGAGTGAAACAGCGGCCTTGCTATGATAGCTATATCTTTCCTTGAAAGATCAAAATAAAAACTGGCATTCAAAACATTGAAGAATGTTTTTCTGTGGGAAAGCACAGCGCCTTTCGGTAAACCCGTTGTCCCTGAAGTATACATGAGGATATGGGGATCATCTTCTCCGGAAGACCACCCCGGTACCGGTTCTGTTTCAGGGTACGACTTGATTGAAGATTCATAGTCCATAGCCCACGGGATATTCTTTTTCTTTCCGGCCTTTTTCCCGATGGAACACGTTATACAGGTAGCGATGGGCACCTTTTCTCTTAACCGCTCTGCATTTTCCAGAAATTCATCTTCAAAAATAATGAAATCAGCGCCACTGTCCCGGATAATAAATTCGAGCTCAGGGATGGCAAGCCTCCAGTTCAGGGGTACAAGAATGCCGCCGATCCTTGATAATGCAAAGAATATTTCGATATATTCCTTACAGTTATGGAGGAGCACCCCAACCCTGTCACCTGTTTTAATGCCTTTATCCAGAAAGAAATGTGACAGCCTGTTTACACGAACGTTAAGCTGGCCATAGGTAAATGGGGTACCCTCAGAGATAACAGCAACCTTATCCGGCTGTATTCTGGCCCATCTTGAAATCCATTCCCCAACATTTATCTTATTATTACGGTTTCTTAGCATGTTCTAGCCGCGTGTATATTGTATACAATATATTAAAATAAATCACAACCCAAAGGTTGAAGCTACCACTGCCAAAATTTGTAGTATGGGCTATTTGAGGGAATCTATTACTGGGGCTTGCGTCGCCCCCTCCCTGGGCATAAGCCCACGGAGCCTCCCCCTCATGCTCGCTTATGCTCGCAGTATAAATTTTATAATATCTCTGATGTCATTCAGGATATACGTTGCTTCGACCTTCTCAAAGGCTTCCCGTGTTGTCCGGCCGGTGAGGACACCGGCGGTGTATGTGCCTGCTGACCTGCCGGCCATGACGTCAGTAGGGTGGTCTCCAACAATCAATGTTTTGTCTGGAGTGACATTGAGGATTCGGAGGGCTTCAACCACATGGTCCGGGTGGGGCTTAACATGCTCAATGCCTTCACGGGTGACAACACTATCGGTGTAATCGAATATATCGGGGAATACGGTCTTTAATACGTCGATACAGCTTCTGGTAATAATCCCGGTTTTGATTGACTTATTGCGCAACGATTTCATGACATTCCGTGTATAAGGAAAAACGTCTTTGCCGCGGGCAGCCTCCACCTCAAGAACCCTTAACCTCTCAAATGCCCTGCTTTTGAATTCCAATGACCCTCTCTGTCCGTCCAGCCTTTTGTCTATTTCGTAGATCATTTCAATGATGTATTGGCCTTGCATATCCTCCAATATCTCCTCATTGACATATTCTCTTGCAATTTTTACAATTTCCGCCCGTAGAGAATCGAAATTCAGGGTCAACGGAGTAAGGGTGCCATCAAAATCAAAAACAACCGCTTTTATTTTTTGCATATGTGTTTTATTGGCTGATAGCCCTTAGCTAACGAATCGCCTAAGGGGTCGAGGGGCCAAGGATTCAAGCGGTCAAGTGAAATTCACTCAAACCCTCAAACCCATTATCAGCTATGAACTTTTTTTACCTTCCTATCTTCCTATCTTCTCAGCTTCGGCCTTATCCCAACTTCCCAACTTCTGCATTTTACGGCAGGTTGATCCTTCTCGCTGAAACGATATTGGGGAGAGACTGAATTTCCCTTATTACGTTATCTTCAACCTCTTTGTCCAGGTCGAGGAGAGAAATGGCCATTTCACCTATGCCCTCCCTGCCGAAGTGCATTCCACCGATGTTTATGCCCCTTATGAAAAAAACATTCCCGATACTTGCAATGACGCCCGGTTTGTCGTGATTATAGACGAGGAGCATATGACCTTTGAGGTCTGCCTCTAAATAGATGTTGTTTATTTTTATCAAACGCGGTTCTTTCTTGCCGAAGAGGGTTCCGTAAACGGTATTTTCCCCTTTATCACCCTTCACGGTAATCACAAGGAGCGATATAAAATCTTCCTGTTCCTTACCCTTTGTTTCTCTTATCTTAATACCGCGATTCTTTGCAACTGAAGGTGCATTTACATAATTCACGCCTTCAAGCTGCTGGCTAAGGATACTTTTCATTATGCCCTGTGTCAGGATTTTTGTGTCTGCCCCGGATATATCACCCATATACTGGATCTGTATTTCCTGTATCGGGAAATCGGTTATTGCCGATACAAGGGTTCCAAGGTTTTCAGACAATTTGAGATAGGGAAAAATCTGTTTTGCCACTTCAAGTGACACAGATGGTGCGTTGACGCTGTTTTTGATAACCCCGTTCTTGAAGAAATCGACTATCTGGTTTGCTATATCGATGGCGACCTTGTCCTGGGCCTCTTTTGTGGATGCACCAAGATGGGGTGTACATACGGTTTTGTCAGAAAGTACAAGGGGATTGTCTGCAGGAGGCGGTTC
>JAPLKD010000213.1 GCA_026388245.1 Pseudomonadota bacterium
TCCGGATGGAGCAGAAGCGATATTAAGGAGGCGCCTGCTACAATGGTTGTGCCTATAGTTATTGCTGCAAGCATATCTGTTGCACTGGGGTTGTTCCCTGAGTTTTTTGTCGGCCTTGTAGGAAGGATGCTGCCGTGAAAACAATTTCGAATTGCGAATTTCGAATTGCGAATTTCATCAGAAACTCGGTCCACGTCATTTGCCTTGGAGGGCAGTCCAAGTGGTCCGTTAAAATACAAATACATATGGGGAAGGTTTACCTATGATCTTCGTAAAATATATTGAGGCACTCAGGAACAACATGAAAACACTGAAAAATGTGCTGGTTGTCTACCTTATTGTCCTTGTGGTATTCGACATCCTTATCCATCTTGGGAAACACGGCCATTACTTTGTGGATAATATACCGGCGTTCTGGACGATATTCGGCATCATCGGTTGCTTTTTGCTCATCAAGGTTGCAAAGGGCATAGCCCATGCATTCCTCTCAAAGGACGAGGATTTCTATGGATAGGTGGCTGCATCCTGCTGTCTTTTATTTTATAGGGAGCCTGCTCCTGCCTTTTATTAAGAACGAAAAGGCAAAGCGCTTCTTTATCCTGCTCATCCCTGTCCTCTCGATCATTGACGTTGCCCTGATGCAGGAGGGTGTTTACGGCAGCATCCGGTTTTTAAACACAACGCTGATCTTCGGCAGGGTGGATAAGCTGTCCCTTGTCTTTGCCTGGGTTTTTGTGATTATGGCGTTTCTGGGCGCCCTTTATGCACTCCATGTCAAAGAAGATGGTCACCACATTGCAGGCAGTTTTTATGTGGGCAGTTCCCTCGGTGCGATCTTCGCAGGGGATTACCTGACCTTATTCATCTTCTGGGAGATAATGGCCTTTTCTTCCGTATTCCTTATCTGGTACCGCAAAAAGCAAAAATCAACAGATGCAGGCTACCGCTACCTGCTCGTCCACGTGTTCGGCGGCCTTTTGTTTTTCACCGGCATGATGCTCTACTATTTCAAGACAGGCAATCTCCTGTTTGACAGGGTGTCGCAGGGTGGTGCCGGTCTTGAAGAATACCTGATACTGGCGGGCTTTTCACTCAATGCTGCAGTAATACCGCTGCATGCCTGGCTGCCTGACGCATATCCTGAGGCAACCGTTGAAGGCGCGGTGTTCATGTGCGCCTTTACCACAAAGACTGCGGTATATGTGCTCGCGAGGGGTTTTCCCGGTTTCGAGGTCCTTGCGATACTCGGCACTGCCATGACAGTCTACGGCGTCTTCTACGCTGTCATCGAGAACGATATGAGAAGGGTGCTCGCGTACCATATCGTCAGTCAGGTGGGCTACATGGTGGCAGGCGTTGGCATAGGCACGGAACTTGCCCTGAACGGGGCATGCGCACACGCCTTTGCGCATATCCTGTACAAGGCGCTCCTGTTCATGGGCGCAGGCGCCGTGCTCTATATGACGGGCACAGCTAAACTGTCGAAACTTGGTGGTCTTTATAAATATATGCCGCTCACGATGATCTTCTATGTTGTGGGCGCTATTTCCATCTCCGGCTTCCCGCTGTTTTCCGGTTTTGTGAGCAAATCGATGATCGTTGCCTCGGCGCATGAACAGGGCAGGATTATCCTGGTGCTGCTTATGAACCTTGCCGGCATAGGCACATTCCTGTCTGTGGGTCTGAAGGTCACATATTTTGCATTCTTCGGCAAAGAAGAAGCGCCGATAAAAGCAGCCGAACCTCCGAAAAACATGCTCTGGGCCATGGGCATTACCGCTGCCCTCTGTTTTATTATAGGTGTATATCCCAAGGCGCTTTACAACCTGCTGCCGTTCAATGTTGAATATCATCCCTATACTATGCCCCATATTTCTGAGATGCTCCAGATACTCTCCTTTACCGGCCTCGTCTTCTTTCTACTCGTAAAGAAGCTGGCGCCTGAGGATAAGCTGAACCTTGATGTAGACTGGTTTTACCGTAAAGGCGGGAAAATTTTCATGTGGATCGACAATAAGGCGATAAGCCCGGTGGATACGTTCTGGGGTGAGCTATACAGGACATGCGGACTGCGGGCACTTTTTAAGAATGCAGACATATCCTACGGCTTTGACAGAAAGGTCATAGACGGGGTTGTTGACGGAAGCGCCCTTGGCGTCAGGGGTATCGGCGGGGTAGTAAGAAAATTACAGACCGGGAAAATACAGACATACATGGGATTTGCCATATTGTTTCTTGTTTTAATTGTATGGCTCCTGATACGCGGTATGTGAAAGGCTTAGGATGGTTATGGAACAGTACCTTTTGATGAATCTTCTTAGTTTTCCAATACTTTCAACCACCATCTTTCTGCCGTTAATCGGTGCGATACTGATCCTGCTCATGGGCAATGAAAAGGTCATCAAGATTACTGCACTTGCTACCGGCATCATTACGTTTCTTGTATCGCTTTTCCTTTATGCTAATTTCAATCCTGAAACACACCTCTTTCAGTTCGGAGAATTCATACCCTGGATACCCATCTATAATATTAATTATATCCTCGGAGTAGATGGCATCACCATCTTTCTGATACTTTTAACCACTCTCTTCACGCCCATTTGCGTGCTCTGTTCCTGGACAGCTATCAAAGAACGGGTAAAAGAGTTCATGTTCTGCATGCTCCTCATGGAAACGGCTATGATCGGGGTGTTCTGCTCCCTTGATTTTATCCTCTTCTATATCTTCTGGGAGGCCATGCTTATCCCCATGTATCTGCTTATTGCGGTCTGGGGAGGGCCCAAGAAGGATTATGCCTCTATTAAGTTCTTTATATACACGCTTTTCGGGAGCGTTTTCCTCTTAGTTGCCATTATTGCGGTTTATCTTGCAAACGGAACCTTTAATATACCTGAGGCAATGTTCAGGGACTACAGCTTTTCCTTCCAGTTCTGGGTATTCCTCGCCTTTGCCATCGCCTTTGCCATTAAGGTGCCCATGTTTCCTTTTCACACATGGTTGCCGGCTGCACACACCGAGGCTCCGACGGCAGGAAGCGTTTTCCTTGCAAGCGTGCTCTTAAAGATGGGTGCGTACGGCTTTATGAGGTTTTGCCTTCCCATTGTACCCAAAGCGAGTCTATATTTTGCACCGTATATGGTAGCGCTTTCCATAATCGGGATCATTTATGGCGGTTTTGTATGCCTGAGCCAGACCGACATGAAGAAGCTCATAGCCTATTCGAGTGTTGCCCACATGGGTTTTGTGACCCTTGGTATATTCTCTTTTACCTTATTTGGTTTCGAAGGTGCACTCCTGCAGATGCTCAACCATGGCATCACAACGGGGGCGCTCTTTCTCTGTGTCGGCATAATCTACGAGAGGACACACAGCCGTGAAATTATGGATAATGCAGGGCTTGGCAAAATAATGCCTGTGTATGTGGGCTTTTTTGGATTCTTTTCCATATCCGCATTTGCCTTCCCCGGCACGAATAATTTTGTCGGGGAAATATACGTCCTTATCGGCACATTTGTGCAATCGAAGCTGGCAGGATTCCTTGCCGTTGTGGGAGCGGTACTCGCGGCAGCGTATATGCTGAGATTGCTGAAGCAGATTATCTGGGGCAGGGAAGATCAGAAAAGTATTCCTGACATGAATGTGAGAGAGATTATATACCTCCTCCCCCTTGTACTCTTTGTACTATGGGTTGGTATTTTTCCCAGACTTTACGTTTACACTATGGAAAAGACGTTGATGCACCTTTTTAATCAGCTTCAATTAATTTTGTATTAAGGAGCCGGGATGATGTTGCTACTGCCTGAAATAAGCGTCTTTTTCTTTTCCGTCTTTTTCCTTTTCTGTTCTATAAGCAAAAATAAAAACAATATCGTTTCATTCGGGAAGCTGCTGTCTTTACTTGTTTTTGCTCTGACCGCACTGGGTATTGCAAACAACGGGGAGTTTTTTTCGGGTGCCTATAGGATTGACCTTTTTTCGCAGATATTTAAGGTTCTTCTCGGCTTAGGATTCTGTCTGGTAGTTTTAATGTTCGGCGAGAACAAAGAGATTGAAGATGCATTTTTATCCGAATATTACATGTTTCTTGGTTTTTCGACACTGGGGCTCATGATGCTTACAAGCTCGGTAGAACTTATTTCCATCGTGCTTGCTCTCGAATTATCTTCCTACAGTTTATACGTCATTGTCCCGTTAAGGAGGGCGCAGGGGCAGTTTCAGATAGAGGCCTCCATGAAGTACCTCTTTTTTGGCGCCATTTCAACGGGCATTATGCTCTTCGGTATGAGTTACCTTTACGGGATGGCCCATTCAACATTCCTTTCAGACATTATTTCTGTCTTCCCCCAGTTTCTCAGCAAACCGATAGGGATTTTAGCCCTGGTCCTCACCCTTACGGGGTTCTTTTTTAAGCTTTCCCTTTTCCCATTTCACTTCTGGGCGCCGGATATATATGAGGGTGCATCGAACAGTACGACAACGTTCATTGCCACCATCCCGAAGGTTGCAGCTACAGCCCTTTTGATAAGGATAACAATGCTTGCATCGCCGGACTCGTTCCAGCTTGTAAATATTTTGATGGTTCTTGCCGCCCTTTCCATGACCTTCGGAAATCTCGTGGGCCTTGTTCAGAAAGATATAAAGAGGCTCCTTGCATACTCGGGGATTGCCCATGCAGGGTACCTCATGATGGGTATTTTGTCGATGAGCCGTGAGGGTAGTGCATCTGCCATGTTCTATATCATGATATATGTATTCATGACCCTCGCCTGTTTTTATGTGCTACTACTACTTTCGCAAAAAGGTGAGAACGTTAAGCTTAATGACCTTGCGGGGCTTTCAAGGAAATCACCTCTCCTTGCGCTCCTTCTTGCCGTTGCAGCCTTTTCCCTTGCAGGCATTCCGCCAACAGGAGGTTTTACCGGTAAGTTTTTTCTTCTCACGAGCGCCTTCAGGTCGGGCCACCTTACTATCGTCATCATAGCTGCGGTAAATACTGTTATCTCTATATTTTACTACCTTAACCTTGTAAGGATAAGTTACTCGAAAGAGGCCGTTTCAATAGAGCCTATAAAACTCTCTCTGTCTGAAAAGTTTCTTTGCTATCTTTTTATATTCCTTATCCTCTATATGGGCATCCTGCCCCTTGGCCTGCTCGAACTCTTCAAAATCGCACTGTAGCATTGTTATATGGGTTCAACTATTCACGATAATGCCGTATCTCGTTCCTCGTATCTTAACTGCAGTGAATGGTCGTTAGTGAATAGTCGTTAGTCAAAAAACTATTTACCATTTACAGCATTTCATATTTTCTGCCTTTTTTACTATTCACTATTCACTGTTCACTATTCACTGCCTTTTTCACACCTGAGGGGGTCTTTTCTTCTCCGGCGCAGGTTCCGGGGCAGTCTGTATCCGCAGCTCTACTAAAGCACAGAAAACATGCAGCTCATCAAGAAGTGTTACAAGATCGGGCTTTGTGTATTTTTTGGCGCCTTTCTCAATAAATGACTCTATGGATCGTAAGCCGGCAACATGCTTTGTCATGGATGGGAGCTTTGTGGCGCCCGGGCCTGGTTTGACTTTTTTGTATGCTGTGAGAAGATTATTCAGGACAGGGTTGGTCACCGGCTTCTTCATAATGTCCTGAAATATCTTTGCACGGTCTGGACATTCGAGGTTGGCAGCAAAGAGATACCCCTGAGAAACAGGGAGTGTTCCTGTCCGAATTGCTGCCTGAATCTCATCGGGAAGTTTTAAAAGCGAAATCGTGCGGAACAAGGTGGGATAAGACTTTCCGGAGATTTCAGAAGTTTCTTTCACAGTGAAAGAAACTTCTTCTGATACATATTTTGGAGAACGATTGTAATTCACCAACTCACTCATCACCCCGTCCACATCATACCCCTTATCAGGATGCTTCGCCTGTATAAAAGAGAGTATTCCTTTGGCCTGATCCATGGGATTGAAGTCCTCCCGCTGGAGGTTCTCCGTCAGTTGATAGGCCAGGATTTCATCCTTCTGTGTGATCGTATCACGGATGAGCGCCGGTATCGCTGGGAGTTTCAACTTCTGTGCAGCAAGATACCGTCTTTCCCCGCAAACGAGAAGGTACTTATCGCCTCTCGGTGTCACGATAATGGGTTCTATGACACCCCGTTCTTTAATGGACTCCATGAGGGCCTTGAAGGATTCACTCTCCGTATCTATCCCTGAGCGAATCTGTTCCTCCACGATAATGCTATCAAGAGGCAGGTATAAAAATTCGGGACTTTTAGCCTTTTCCTGTTCAGTCATTATTTATCCTCCTTGTTTACTTCTAATCATGCTCCTATTGCTTTTTTCATCTCCGTGGTTTTGACTATTTTACTGATACCGTATTTCTTTCGTATGCGGCTACAGCAAGGCGTCAGCTCTCTACTCTACTCAAGTACCTTCCAGATATTTATAATTTTAAGATTCCACGTAAGCAATGCTTCAAGGTTTGAAGATCGTTTGCGCTAAGATTGCCAAGCTTGTTCTTCAATCTCTTTTTATCAATTGCCCGTAATTGAAACACTAAAGCCACAGATTTTGAGGACAGGTTGTTGGTCGAATCGGGATCAATAACAAATGTAAACGGAAAATTAGCAGCCTTGGTTTGTGTCGTGAATGGGACAATTAAAACGGTGGGAATTTTATCAATATTTTCAGAAGTCTGGACAATTATTGCGGGTCTGAAACCCTGTTGCTCGTGCCCTCCGGATAAAGGAATTTCAACAAGATATACATCACCGAAGTCCATTATATGGCAGCCTCAAAATTATTTAGCGCCTCATCGCTTAATGCATCCCACTCATCAAATTCTTTTTTGAGATAGAAGTCGGAATCCCTCTGCATAATAATGCTTTTTTTGAAAATGCGAACAAGACTGAGAAGATTAAGCATCTGTTCGTCAGGCATGTTCTGCAATTCCTGAATAATCTCTTCCTTATACTTGACCTGTGCCTGCATCTTACGACCTCCTTGTCCTCAGTTAAGTATTTTATTATATCATAATATGTCCAAATATAGGAAGTAATTCAAATTACCTTCAAAAACAGCGCTTTAAAACCAATTACACCAATAAGGAAATGTTCCCTTCCACTCATCAGCTTCACATATTTGACCCGTTCTACTGGCTCATACCAACTCGCCATCAATTGCTAACCAAATTGTCTGATAGCGGGAGCACACATCCCCTCGCACTTCCGCACTACTCTCCCGACCATTGTAGGGCTTGCATCGCTTGATGTGCAAGGGCGGAGGCTACCCGAAGATGTTCATACCTGCACATCACCCCTTTCGGGGACACTCTGCTTCACCGCACAATGGTTCTACGGTCGTTTCGTGAGTCATGCTCAGGGAAGAAACTCCCGCTTTAATTTACTGAATAACGGCGAAGTGGTATTAATTCGTTCCGGGGATACATTTCCTTAACAAAAACCACCAAGACTGAGGAATTGCAAATATCGGATTGCGGGATTTAAGTTACAAATTGTCCCCCAAACAATACTTTATGCCAATATTAACGGGGTTTTTCAACTCAAAACCTTGCCCTCGAATGCCTCTATCGGCGGTCAACACTGCTTTTAAAGGGTTTGGTCCGACACCAATTACTAAGTCAGGTTTTTTCTATCCGAGGTGGTGGATGACGACATTATCCCACCTGTCGCGAAGATATTCAGCAACGAGGCGCCGATGACACTGGGTGGGCTTTTCTTCGCTGCAAAGGAGACAGGCGCCGTCCAGAATATCCCGCGAAAGGTTCTTTTCAATTTGTCTTGCTATCAGGAGAGTTGTGAATTCCTTTTCATAGCTTGACCAGTCTCCCTTGCTTTTCTTGAATCCATCTAGGATTTCCTGTGTCGGGGCCATATCCAGGCGGTGTATGTAGTCAATCCCACCAATCGCCTGAAGAAAATAGCGGAGATCATCCCGCTTGGCAAAACCGGCCAATTGGGAGACGTTGTTGAGTCGAATATCGATCACCCTCCTGACCCCTGCCTCTGAAAGCCGGGCAAAGAATTGCTCCGCCGTTTTTTTCGTGAAACCGATGGTGAATAGTTTGATCTCATTCATAGGGTTCTCCTTTTTCCTGAACTATTGGGGTCATAAAAAGTTCAACAGTCATTAAATGCCTTGCAAACCAAGGGACTAAAAAAACTAATAATCCAAGACCTGACCCCACAAGTATTTGCGAAATTCCAAAGGAACGTAATCATAACGAAAACATACTTTTCAGTATCAACCGCATTGTTCCTATCTCTGAATCGCTTAATTTCCCCAAGTGCCTTACTATATATTGTTTTCCAATAGTTGCCTGTTTACTCAACCTTATATATGACTCTGCAAGAAGACCGGATTCTTTCCACCTTATAATCTTATAATCGGTCTTTGTTGTGTATTTTTGAGTCGTTACCCTCGAGACAAGAATATCCTGATCTCCGGAATCAAAAAGAATAAGGGCTGGTCTCTTGGAAATACTCTTCATGTCTGTGTACGGAAAACCTATAAGAACAATGTCCCCGAAGCTATATGTTATCATAGATGGCATCCTTGTCTGAATAACCCTTCATAAATTGTGAGATTGTAGGTACATTCCATATTGCCTCATCATCTTCAAGAAGCAGCATCACTCTTATTTTCGAATCTGTTGCAAGTTTATTTTTCAAATCTTCAGGGACAGACAGGTGTCCGTCCGGCAAAACCTCTGCATAATATTCATAGGCTTTCATTTTCACCTCCAAGATTATTGATATTTTGTAAGTATACCATTTTTATTGTTATTTTGTGTTATTTCACCTGGCTCCCACCAAAACCAGCCTGCCCTTATAATAACCCATTTCCCCTTGCCAATACGCCTTATCTCCCCACTGTGATTTTTGGGGAAATATTTATAATTTCATGGGCGTCCCGTCCTCTTGCCCGTTAAAACCGGCTGCCAACGGAATCAGCGGAACTACGTCCCTGTCCCCGCCCCATTCTCCAAATTGGCCATTTTCCATGCATAAAACGCCTTATCTCTGTGGGTTAGCTTAGGCTGGCCCCAATCCGACCTTTCATTTAAATGGTCACCGGTGTAATCTTCTGTTTATGAAGTTCTTTTTTGGTTCCATAATAGAGAAAAGGAAGTTTATTAACCTGAAGTTCAACAGTTTTCATCATCTCTTCTTTTGTGGGAACGTTCACAAAATCACCATTTTTGTTTATATGAAATTCGCCGGCAATAATGACGCCTCTTTCTGTTTTACAGAGAACAGGCACCTTCCAGATTTTTTCTTTGTTGTCAAATCGTGGCGTCCCGGCTGTTGTGAGGTGGCCGATGTTGTTGTATAAATATTCTCTTACTTTTTCGTAGATTTCCATATGCTCACTCCTTTGAAAGAAAATCTTTCCCATGCGAGCCCTCCATACAAAACCGCCGGGTCAATAAGGGCAATTCGCTGACATTCTTTCCATAAAAAGCAAAGACCATTCTCAGGCAAGCCACACCACAAGTAGTGTTCTTTTCCTGCTTAAAATATGGGATTTTGAATTTCATTCTACACTTAATTTTTTAAGCTTTGCCAAATATGCATCTTTTTCAGGGCGGTATCCTCACCAGAAGATATTTACTTGTTTAGGAGCATCCCGCATTTCCTCAAAACACCCCATTCACAGCGACGAACTCAGCCTCCGCCATCAGCCAGTCGGTTGGAGCGACTTATTAGACACATCATTATTCACTTGATTCATCAAATGCTTCTTTTACTACTGTGGTCAGCATATCTTTGTTCTTTTCAATATCTCCAGGTTGTAGCCTTATTCTATATCTTCCCCACCGTGTATCGTAGTCCATGACATCTAACCCAGAGCTTTCGAGGCGCTCTTGTATTTCAGTGGAGTTTTTCAAGCGAGGTTCAAAACG
This sequence comes from Pseudomonadota bacterium, assembly GCA_026388245.1. Classification (GTDB taxonomy): domain Bacteria; phylum Desulfobacterota; class Syntrophorhabdia; order Syntrophorhabdales; family Syntrophorhabdaceae; genus MWEV01. The sequence goes on from JAPLKD010000213.1 coordinate 9,926, forward strand.
GATAAATCCTTTTTTAGGACGAAATATAATAAAATTTTGTGGTTTTCCCTGCTTGGCAAGACCGATATAAAATTTGTTGTATTTAAGTTCAAATTGCTTATCAAACTGTCTAGCGATTTCCAAAATTTGATCGGCCATAGTCAACGTTTTCTTTGATCCTCTATTTTCCCAATAAGCTCGGTCAGTAGTTTCTGCTACTTCTTCATCATCAACAAGTCCAAGTGACATTTGATTAACAACCGTAGTAAAGGAAAGGCCGATATTTTTATCCAGCTTTAGCGCATTCATCTGTACCGCCATTAGCGGAATCATCCCATTAAAGAGACTGATCACATTTAGAAACCTGCTGGTGATATCTTCAGCAACAATTACAGCAACATGATCATACTGGGGATAACGTTTATGTTCAATATCCCAGTATTCAATTGTTCTGATAATATGACTTTCGTCTGTACTCCCAAGCTGTATTTCAACTTCATATCTCCGGTTTAATTCAGCGTCCTGCAAAAGAATATCTAACCTGCCTGCACGTGGTTGAATCCGTTCCTTATCTTTCAAAATAACATCACCTAATCCTAAAATAGAAGGGTCTTCAGCAATTCTGTCCTGTACCCATTGTTCATTAAATTCAGGATGATTTTTGAGGGATATTTTTTCAAATTTCACATAATCCATGATTCACCTCTTTTTTTGCGTAACAATAATTCTACTACATGCAATAATTTCTCAAATATTATCCTATTCAATGTTTATTTTATCAATCTCTTTCATTAATCTGTCGGTTTCAGTAAGGGCTACGATGATTTTTTGATAATGCAAAATGTCGTCAAATTCTAACTTGCGTCCTTTTCTATCTTTGAGCCACTTTTGGGCAGGCTGGTAACCACCTATATAAAAGTTCCAGGCTACTTCGGGTACGTTGGCGAAATACTGTGTGTCGTTGATGTACACTTTGCCGTTTAAGTCAGGCGTTGCGGAGACGAAGCGTATCTTATCTACCGCGTTGTTACCGTCTATAGGGTATTGTGTAATGTAGTTGCCTACTGTTGGGCTTTCCAACAGGTGTATCCGGCGTAACTCGCCACCCAGTTTTACCAATTGCCAAAAGGTTTCAACGTCTTTTGGATACGGCACTCTCGGAAAATCTATTTTAAGAAATTCCTTGTATTTCTCGCGATAGGTCGGGCTGTGCAGAACAACATAGATGTAATCTAAAAGGTCTATGGGTGCAAAAGTGCCTGTAGATGTTGAGCTTGTCGAAACATCTTTTTCATTGGTAAAGGTCAAACCTAATTTCTCGGCTATTTGCTTTACGATTTCAGGGTTGAGATTTGGCGTTCTTCCAAGCGTTAAGTTTGTCGAAGCATCGGTTGTTTGACCGATGCTTTGCTGTCCGTTGTTTTCAGGATAGAGGTAGAGAGGAAAAGCATAAGTGGTTTCCTTTGTTTGTAAAGAAACCGTACACATATCAACCAAATATTTAGAAATTAAAATATGCTGAAAATCAAAACTGGATTGTTGTCTACACGATAATAATGCAAAATTGCCTGCAATTAGATGTTGCATTACTTCGTTCCTTGGGTATGACATAAACCCTTTAGTCTTGCCAGTGTAAATAGTCTTTCGAATATCAAATGGCCTATAGAGTATATCTGTATAATTTTTTTTATTTTTTATTATATCTTCTTTTGCTGTAATTATTTTCCAGTCCCTGCCATCAGGTTTAGGTGTATGTTTTTTTCTAAACTCTTCAACTTCTAAATCAATTAAATCTTTTTCTATTTCTAATAGTGTTCTTCGGTCAAAATGTATTGTAACGCTATCTCGTTCTGTTTTTATACCACTTGCATTTAATTTAAATAAATCATCAAGCTTAAATCCAATTTCATAATTGCTTCTCTCTTCAAAATCTTTTCTTACTAAAAAATAGTTGGGGTAGCTATATTCCAATTGTTTCCATAGCACACCTTTTAGAATATTTGCATTAAGGTATTCGTATTTGAATTCTCGATTTCCAAACAAATCAAAATGAAACACTTCCCCTAATTCATCTTTCTTTTTCTTTCCTGTTTTTACAAAGATATTAATGCTTACACCTTGCATAATATCAAACACATTCTGGTCGGGAGAACCATCAGGGCAAACTTCCTTTTTCTTGGCATTACCATGTAAATCCAGAATATAAATCTTATCAAAGCTTTCCAATAAATTCTTTCGCATTTGGCGGTGAATAATTCCATCAAGAAAACTGTTGTTCGAGATGTATGCTAATATCCCTTCGCCGTTTTTATCTATAAAGTGCTGACCCAGGCGGATAAACTTTATGTAATCATCAGAAAGAGGCTGTATGTTTCTTTCGTGTAAATCTTTTTTATAATCTGCCGTTAATCCTTCAATCCATTTACTTTTATTGCTGCTACTCACAGAATACGGCGGATTTCCCGTCACTACCATTACCGGCGTATCACGTTTCACATGGTTGGCTTCGTTGGCTTCGATACTTAGCCAATTGGCAAATAAGGTTCCGGTATCAGAGTGGCTTTCTTCCAGGCTGTTGGTGAGGTAAACCCTGAAACGTTGATTGCTTGTGGGTTTGTAGCCGGTTTCGGTCAAGAGTAAATCCAGTTTTAAATGCGCCATCGCGTAAGAAGCCATGAGGATTTCAAAACCATTCAAGCGGGGAATGAGATGGTTTTCCACATAGTTGCTCCAGATACCCTGCTGTCCTTCAAATGATTTATATATCTGCTTAATAAGTTCAGCTAAAAAGGTTGCTGTACCGGTTGCAGGATCAAGAAATTGAACTTTGTGAACTTCTTGTTCTACCTGCTTGCCCTGGATATTTAATTTTATCTTGGTTTTACTATTATCTGCCAGGCCTTGCGGTAAATCAAATTCAGTTTTCAAAATGTAGTCAATTGCACGAACTATAAAATTTACTACGGGTGCAGGCGTGTACCAGACGCCACGGGCTTTGCGCAGCTTGGGATCGTACTCACTCAAAAAGGTTTCGTAAAAATGGATGATCGGGTCTTCCGTTTTGGTGGTCTTACCGTAATTCTTTAGAATTTCTTCTACGTTGCAAGCCAGGAAAATTTCTGCCAGACTATCTACTATCCATTTAATGCGGTCGTCAATGTCGGGTCCGGCAATGTAGCCAAAGAGTTTCCGTAAAAACGGGTTGGATTTGGGTATGAGTTCTGCGGCTTCCTGTCGGCTGAAAATATCTAACGATGTGTCGTGCAAACGTGCTGCAAACATGCCGTAAGCGATGGTTTGGGCATATACATCAGCAAAACCTTTAGGCGTAATATCGTGAATAAGTATTTGTCTGAAGGCATTCATCTGGTCTTTCAGCGTGCTGTCTTCCTGGTTGGTTTCGTCACTGGTTAATGCCTTTTCAATCACATCAGAAAGCAGACGGGCTTTGCCCGCCATCATTTCTGCCAGTTTCTTTGAGCTTTTTATGGTCTGCCCGATATGAGTGCAAAAGTCTTTAATCAGGTTTTCAAAGGCGGCGAAGTTTTCGGGTAAGGGCCTTATATCTTTGCCTGTCTGCGCCTGCCTGTCCCGGGACGGCAGACAGGTGCCCCGCACAGGCAGATCGGTTAATTCACCTATGGCAATTCTGGTAATGAATTGACCATCATGGTACAAATGGAAGTCTATATAGTCGGTAAAAATTAAGTTGTCTAACCATGCTTTATATCTGTCAAACTGTTCCTTGTTTCCCTTTTTCTTTGCACCGTCAAGGTCTTTGTCGCCTATGTCTTTTGCTTCAATAAATCCAATCGGAATGTCTTTTTTTGTAAGAATATAGTCGGGAGCGCCGCACGATTGTCTTTTTGGTTCGTTGGTGGCTCTGATTTCTGGAACTAAACTCTCAATAAGCTGTTGCAAGTCGCCACGAAAGGTATGCTCGGTTGCATTACCAAGTTTATATCGTTTGTTTATGCTGTCAATGTATTGTTCTAAAGTCATTTATCCGGTGTCCAAATTCATAACGCAAAGATGATCCCCACGCTCCTTTTCTTAATTCTCCTGTAATTTTAATTTATTTGCAAGTAGAAAAGAAGAGAATTGGGGCCGGACCAAAATGATAAGACATATTCGCCCGTTAGGGCTGAGAATTTGACAGGCGGCATTGTCGCCGTCTGGCAAAACATATAATCTTTTGTTTGCCCTTGTCCTGCATTTGTCGAGAAGTAAGAGTGGGGTCAGGTCTTGAAATATCAGCTTTTTCAACTCCTATGACCGCTCTTTTTCTTTCCATTTTCCTGCTATTACAGCAGGTCGTCAAGGAAATTGCCGGAACAGTTTCGGGGGGATGGGACGCTATTGAAATGTAATGAACGCAAGACCATATAATATCGATTCGCCGTCATTCGGTAAATTGAAGCGGGAGCGTCTTCCCTGAGCATGACTCACGGAACGACCGGGGAACCATTGTGTGGTAAAGCAGAGCGTTCACGCATAGCGTGATGATGTGCAGGTAAAAACATCTTCGGGTAGCCTCCGCCCTTGCACATCAAGTGAT
>JAPLKD010000206.1 GCA_026388245.1 Pseudomonadota bacterium
AATAATGCAAACCGGCGCCGATTCAAAGAAAACTGCCGAAATGGCCCTTGAAAAGGTGCTTGCTTATCCAGCAAAAACAGCATCTGATGTTTCATATATCATCTCCACTGGTTGTGGAAGAAAAAGGGCTTCCTTCGCACAGCAGGCAGTCACAGAGATTACCTGTATCGCAAAGGGTGTAAACTATCTGTTCCCTGGTGCAAGAACAATCATCGACATCGGCGGACAGGACACGAAAGCAATAAGGGTTGATGAAAAAGGCCGCGTTGTCGAATTCGAAATGAACGATAAATGCGCCGCTGGAACTGGAAGATTTGTTGAAGTTATGGCAAAGGCATTAAACGTTGAGCTCGACAAAATCGGTGAAATCTCATTGAGCCACAAAAAAGATGTGGCGATCAGCAGCATTTGCACCGTATTTGCCGAATCGGAAGTCATCTCTCTTGTTAGCGAAGGAGAAGAATTGGAAGACATCCTTTATGGCATCCACAAGGCGATTGCCGATAGGACAATGGGTCTTATCAGCAGGCTGGGCGGGGCCAAGGATGAGGTCATTATGGCTGGCGGGGTTGCAAAAAATATAGGGGTTGTAAAGGCCCTTGAAAAGGCTTTAGGAACCCAGATAAAAATCCACGTTGAGCCACAGATTGTCGGCGCACTCGGTGCAGCCATCATAGCACTCGAGAAAACAGCTTAACTACAAAAACATTGAACTAAAATGGCCAGCAGATTTTGCTGGCCATTTTTTTATTTCTCTTTTTTCTATGAGCTATGAGCTATGAGCAAAGAGCTTATCAGGTTGTTGCCTGTATTGGTCCTGTGTCCCCCTTCCTCAGCTTTTGCATTACAATCACTAATGCTAAACAAACAAAACCTATAATATCCCCCATAGTATGAGGATAAACGAAGCACAACGCCCCGATTACTGTGACCACTCGTTCTATGATATTTTCCCTCTTGAGGAGCCAGCCGGAACAGCCCGCTGCGAGCATGCCTATACCAAGAAATGCAGTGAAAATAGTCCATATCCCCTCAACCATTGTGATTCCATCAAAGTGGAGGAGCAAGGCCCTCCCTGAAGGAAGGAGAACAAAGATAAAAGGCAGGAGAAAGGCGGTTACGGCATATTTCCAAGCCATCATGGTTGTTTTATATGGATCGCCACCAGTTATGGCTGCCGCTGCGAAGGGCGAGAGGGCTGTAGGAGGAGAAACTTCCGAGAGAAGGGCGTAGTAGAATATAAACATGTGTGCAGCGTAATCAGGCACACCAAGGTTTGTCAGTGCCGGGGCTACGATGACAGCCGCGATAATGTATGTGGCGGTAATGGGTACAGCCAAGCCTATTATCCACAAAATAATACCTGCAAAGATTGCAGTAAAGACAAGACTTCCACCAGCGTAACCAATAATAATTGTTGAAAGTTTTAGACCAAGTCCGGTCAGACTGACTGTTCCAACTATTAAACCTGCTGCTGCGCAGATTGCCGCTACATTTAATACAGTAATAGAGCCTGCCTTTAATGCCTGGATAAGTTTTGGTAAATTGAACCGCGTATCTTTCCTTAAAAAGGATGTAAGAAAGCATGTGATGATCGCTGCGAGCACAGAAACCTGAGGCGTGTAACCCCTTACCAGAAAAAATACTATAGCAATAAGGGGGAGAAACTGGAACCAGTACATTTTCGTAAGCTGGCCAAGGGTGTATTTTTTCTCTATCTGAACCGCCTTGAGACCAAACTTTTTTGCATCAAACTCGACCATGAGAAGGAGTCCCCAGTAGTAGAGGGCAGCAGGGATGACTGCAAGAAAGATGACATCAACATAGCTGATCTTCAGGAATTCAGCGATGAGAAACGCTGCAGCGCCCATGACAGGTGGAGTGGTGATAGCACCCATGCCACCAGCTGCGAGAAAGCCTCCTGCGTTATTTTTATCGTAACCGGCTTTTTTAAGCATCGGATATGCCACTGAACCGATTGCAACGGTATTAGCCACACCGGATCCCGATGCCATAGCCAAAAGATAGGATGTTGCCACAACTGCCCGGCCTGCAGCAGTTGGTTTTCTCCCCATGGCGGTAAATGCAAAATCAACGAAGAATTTACCTGCGCCCGAGACAGACAGAAAACCGCCAAAAATGCAGAACATAATGATGATCGTCGATGATACATCAATCGGGACACCGAAGATGCCCTCAAGGGTCATGTACATGTGGCCGATGATACGTTCTACATCATATCCCCTGTGTGTCCATGGGGCGGGAATCCATGGTCCTACATATGCATAAACGAGAAAGATGAGACAGGTAATAGGCATGATCCAGCCTGAGCTTCTTCGTGTGGCTTCCAGGATAAGGATAATAAAGGCAACGCCAAGGATTTTATCCCACAATTCAGGGGTCACTGCCCGGTATATGAACTCTTCGAAATCAATAAGCATATATGCTATGCAGGCTATACTGAGAAGCGCCAGGAAAATATCGATTATGTTTATTTTACCCTTATATTTTTTTGCCATCGGGTAATACAGGAAAGAGAGGACAAGTAAAAATGCAGTAAAAACTCCTCTCAGTATCTGTGTTGGCATCGGGAAGATAGAAGTGTATATTGCGAAAAGCGACATTGCTACCGCCAGTACCGTAATAGCAACGTTCCAGAATCCCGTTACCTTTCTGGTAACACCCTCATCTTCTTCTATGAGTTCTTCTATCTTTTTCTTTTGTTCTTCTGTTAACTGTTCAGTAGCATTGTCGACTAAAGGGATTTCTTTATCTGCCATGACTACCTCCAAATAGAATCTTTATAATATGACACGAGAGGTTGTTTTATAATACTTATGTGAATCTTTTGGCCTTTCGTGCGGATATCGCTTAACAAAATTTCATGTCCTTGTACCGAAAGCATATGCCGTCCAACGCTCTCTGCAGGTATGGTAAACTCCTTTAAGGAATTTTTCACATTGTTCTCGTCTTTCCCCTCTATGCCAAAATATTCAAGCGCTGCATCACTCGTTATAACATGAAAAAGTTCAAGGCGCCCATTTTCGACCCTCAACCGCTCTGTTACAGGGACACCATACATGGAGTGGGTATACCTGAGGGTGATTATATTGCCGTTTATGACCCGGAAAAAAAGCCCGGAATCACCAATCTTCAGAACCTGAACTTGTATCAGTAAAACAGCAATTATGGCGACGCTAATGCATAGCAAAAGACACAGAAGGACATTTACCCTCCTGTGTCTTGTTGGTTTTTTCAAACGGGAACGTTGATTCCTTTTTCCTTAAAATACTTCGCTGCGCCTTTGTGATACGGTACGGCCTTACTGCCTCCACCGTCTTTCAGGTTTATGTTAAGAGCTTCTTTGTGTATGGCAGCCAATTCTTTCAGGTGTTCAAATATTGCTTTCACAATATCGTAGGCAAGCTTGTCATCCATATCCTGATTACACACCAAGAGATTGCCGACAGCAGCTACCTGTGTATCATATTCTATCCCTGTATAGACTTTCTTGGGGATCACGGATTGGTAATACACCGGTCCGTATTTTTCGATCATCTTCGGGATGAGGTCTGCGTGGGAAATAAGAACCATTGTTACGCCGGGCGACGCAGCAAGGTCGAGTACTGATGATGTTGGAACACCGCCATCCCAGAAATAAGCATCAATTTTCCCGTCCTTGAGTGCTCCTCCTGACTCACCTGCGCCAAGTCTATCCTTCTTGATATCTTTATTGGGGTCTATCCCCGCCGCTTCGAGGACCCTCAAAGCCTTTACTTCTGTTCCGCTTCCGGGAGCGCCTGTAGAAACCCTTTTTCCTTTCAAGTCTGATACCTTTTTGATACCCTTGCCATCAACAGTTACTACATGCATTAGGTTCGGGTACAAAACGGTCAGCGTCCTTATAGGAATAGGTTTGCCCTTAAAGTTTCCTAAACCTTTATATGCATCATACCCTGTATCAGCCATAATCAAACCCATATCGGATTTCTTTGCATTAATCAATTTACAGTTATCAACAGATGCGGCAGTAACTTCGGCGGCGGCTTCAACGCCTGCATATTTTGTCAATATACTTGCTATTCCACCACCTATAACGAAATAGACACCGCCCATACCACCGGTTGCCACAGAAATTCTTTTCTTTGCCTGTGCAAAAACGCTGACCGGATTGCTTAAGAGCATTGTTGTGCCTGCTATTCCTGTCAGTTTAAGGAAATCACGCCGATTCAGTTTCTTATCGTCCTCAAAAAAAGAATCAATACCCATCGTTGTACCTCCTTGTTAGATTTGTGAAAATTTATCTTCAAACACGCTGTCTTACGTGTACTTCAAATAATTTTATACTGTTTAAATCATACTATGGTATTGATTGTATGATTGTCAACGGTTTTCTTGATTATTATAACTTCGCTAATTCCCCACAAATTCAACACTATTCATACTATATGAAAAAAGCTTGACAAGCCATGCGGTAAAAGAGATATATAAAAACGGTTCCGGTTAAAAACAAAACAACCCACTAAAGGAGCATTAACCATGAGTATGTATCCAGAAATAGCCGACAAACTGATGGGTTTGGATGAGGCAGTAAAACGGTTTATTAAAGATGGCTGTCAGCTTGCAATCGGTGGTTTCACGATAGTAAGAAATCCAATGGCTGTTGCATATGAGATTGTGAGGCAGAGGGTTAAAGATATCCATCTTGTATGTCACTCCCACGGTCAGGCCCTTGATGTCCTTATTGGAGCCGGCTGTGTCAAACGCCTGGAGATTGCCTATGGTGGTAATGGCAGATATGCCCCCACATGCATCAGGTTTAAAAAAGCAATTCAACGGGGAGAACTCCAATTTGAGGATTATTCCAATTATCAGATGAGCTTGCGGTTTCTCGCAGGCGCCCTTGGCATCCCGTTTATATCTACCAAGTCAGGGCTCGGTTCCGACCTGCTTAACCTGGAGGGATTCCCAAAGGAAATCAGAAGAGAACGGAAAGTTGCCATTAAAAAATTTGCCATTATGCAAAACCCATTCAACGAAGAGGAAGACAAGGTGGTATTGCTTCCGGCGCTCACACCTGACGTGGCGCTCGTTCACGCTCAATATGTAGGTGATGACGGCACGGTCCGTATCAAGGGGCTCACATTCGCCGACGTTGAACAGGCAAAATCGGCAGATATTGTCATAGTTACCTGTGAGGAGATTATCCCACGCTCATTTATCAGACTCGACCCTGATCAAAACACGCTGCCGCCATTTTTTGTTGATGCCATAGTAAAAGTCCCTTACGGCGCCCATCCCACGGGATGCCTTGCCTTTTACGATTACGATCCGAAGCACCTCAATCTTTACAAAAAGATTGCCGGGGACGATGAGCTCTTCAAGCAGTATCTCGATGAATGGGTATATGGCGTTTCAACCTTTGATGAATACCTCGATAAAGTCGGCAGGAAAATGCTCTTTAAAATTAAGGCAAATCCAATAGTAGGGTATGCTCAGGGGCTTGATAGGAAGTGATAAAACAGTGTTGAGTTTTGAGTGTTGAGTTTTGAGTTAATATCATTCACTTGTATGCTAACCAGGCGGCAAAGGCAAATAGAAATAACCCAGGAGGTAGACATAAATGGCTATTAAATATACCGACAATGAAATGATGTCAATCAGCGCAGGAAGATTTATCAAAGACGGTGATATCGTTTTTGCGGGCACAGGCGTATCCATGCTCGCCGCTACAGCAGCCAAGAGAATATATGCACCAAAGGCGGTAATATTTTTTGAAACGGGAGGAGTTGACCCGGTGCTCGACGAGATTCCCATGGCGGTTTCCGACCTGAGGGTCATGAGCGGCACCTGTTTAAATTCCGGCCTTATCGAAGCGTTCTCCATTGTAGGACACAGAAAACTCCACACAATCGCATTTCTCGGCGCTGCGCAGATTGATAAGTACGGTAATCTTAACACTACAGTCATTGGTGACTACCACAGGCCGAAAACAAGGTTTTCAGGAAGCGGAGGCGCCTGCGATGTGTCATCTTTCGCATCCGGCGTCATTACCTTTATGCAGCATGAAAAGAGAAGGTTCGTTGAAAAACTTGATTACCTTACAAGCGTCGGCTGGTATAAGGGCGGAGATTCAAGAAAAGAGCTTGGTTTGCAGAGAGGCGGGGCATTAGCGGTTGTTACAAATTTATGCGTGATGAAATTTGATGATGAAACAAAAGAGATGTATCTTTCTGAATATTATCCAGGGATCAGCGTTGAAAAAATCGTTGAAAGCACAGGATTTGAAATAGATGTTTCCAGGGCAGTAGAATCCCTTCCGCCCTCTGAAGAAAATCTCAGGGTTCTCAGGGAGGAAGTCGACCCCCAAAGATTGATACTGTAACAGTCAAGCTGCTTACCCTCCAATGTCAAGAATAAAGATTTGACCCCCAGTTTTTTTTGCGAGCGGTGAGTCTGTTACAGGTTGTTCGGAGTGGTCCCATCCATCGGTTGGCATGAGCTTCGACGCAAAAAGCCTGTGAGGCACGCTCATTTTTATTTATCTGGCAGATAAACCAAAACATACTTCACCTTTTCCTTGATTATATCGTACCACTCCTTTCTCCGGCGTTCGTACTTCTCAAATATAGCGTAGGAAAACATATCTGCCGCCTGCAACCCACGTTGTACACCCACGATTTTTCTTTTATCAGGTATTCATAGACACGCCTCTTATTCAGGACAAGTGAATAGATGCCGAAATCGAGGTCTTTGATTTGTTTGAAGAAGTATTCTTTTATCGTAAATATGGTCTTTGTCCCTTTTAGCTCTAAAACCATTCTTTTCTGTTTTCCTTTCGGATTCAGCTTTCTCTTCAGAGTTTTTCTGACCCCCAAGGCTCTCGGTTCTTTCCTCAAAAACTAATCATAGCCCTAATCGATCGCTGATACCCTTCATGGCATTCACGCAAATCTCCGCAAACTCATCCAGTGGTATTCCAATTTTTTCACATTCCATAATATTATCCCTGTTAACAGATGCTGCAAAAGCCTTTTCTTTCATCCTTTTAATTATAGATTTCGGTTTTACACTTGCAATCTTCTTATCAGGATACACGAGGGTTGTCGCAACAATAAGGCCTGTGATGGTTTCTCCTGCTGCAAGTGCATGCTGTAATTCTGTGTGCCGTTTTTTACCCGTTAGAAATTCATTATGCATTACTATTGCTTCTACGATTTCAGGTTCAATACCGTTTTCATTAAGGATTTTCTCTGTTTCTATACCGTGGACATTCAAATCAGCATTGACAAGCTCTACGTCAAGGTCATGCAGCAAACCTGTAAGACCCCATTTTTCTTCATCTCTGCCTAATCTGTGCGCCAGTGCCCTCATCACCACCTCTGAGGCATAACAGTGGTTCAACATCCTTTCATTTTTTACATATTTATTGAGTAACTCAACTGCCTCATTTCTTGTTATAGTCATACTCTATTCCTCCATACTTTTATCCCTTGTCCTTATAACTCTTAAGCTATATAATCACAATAATATCTATCAGTTATGCATCTATATGTCCCGTGTCAACAGACAGACACAATTGTTTGTTCTCGGTTTTCCCGGTTTCTCCTCTTCCGCCTCTTACTCCTTAAGGACGTACCGTTTCTATCCTTGTCGAACACTACGTCTCCTCTAAAGACCGCAAAAACTCCAGTGCCTTTCTGCAGGATGGATCAACCTGTTCGGCTATTTCGTACGCCCATGCAATCCATTTACTCAGCCCACTATCTGGTGAAAGATTCCCTCCTTGTTCTTCGGCTGCCTTTTTCACGGACTCCACATACCCGCGTATCAACTGAGCTTTGTTCCACGCAGCAACTTCTTTGTCAAGCTTCTCAAGACGTAACTGTTCCTCCCATCTTTTCCTTTCTTGTTCCTGTTGGAGCTTCATTTCCGCCTGACGTTCAATTTCCCGTTTTTGCCGTTCAATTCTCTCGATTTTCTGTCGAAACGCCATCCTGATAAGTGCCATAATAAAAGTATTCATTCGTTCTTCGATCTTCTTCTTGTGTGTGTCCGCCCATGCTTCGCTTTGCTTGACGGAATAATCATCTCGTATCCTGAAAGAAAGTTTTCCGGTTGGTCTATACGATGCGGTATCATATCGCCATGGATACTTTTCTTTATCTCGTTTCTGGGCCTCAGTAAGTACAGGTTCATAGCGTTCATAACTTTCCCAAAGCACGAACGCCACTTCCTCCTCAAGAATTGAGACAATAGTAGTCCACCATCGGTCTTTTTTTCTCAGAGATATGCGCCAACCCCTTTTCTCAAATGCCTTAATAAGGGCATCCATTATTTTTAAAGCGCGTGAAATATTCCCCGGACCAACACGCAGCTCAAGAATTTCTTTATATCGAGCTTCTATGAGGCCGTTCCTGATATCAGGTTTTATCTCTTTCATGGCTTTCTGTGTTTTAACTACCAGAAGGTGAGGGTTGTGGAGGATTTCTCTAACCACAACTTTGTTGGCAGGGTCTTCTTCAAATAAGATTAGCCTTTGTACCTCTTCGTCATCTTTTTCTGCAGTCTTGGGTCTTGGCGTTTTTTCCTTCATGGAGAAGGTAATGTCCGGTTTCAACGGATTTTTCCAGGCAGGTAATGGGGGCGGATGATCTGTCCTGTATCCGGTTTGTTTCCTTGCCCAATAGCCTCTGCCTGGAACAGGAATGTTCATTCTACGGCATCGTTTGGCCAGAGCGACATCAGATATTCCGTAGCGTTTTGCAAGGTCTCTCATGGGAACGCTCCATACAAGCTTATACAACTCCTCACGAGTTAGTGTTTTATCTTCCATATCTATTCAATAACTCCTGATAAATAGGCCACTTAATAGTACTGCTTAATATACCCGTAAGCTTTATCAAACAGTTCCTGATCGGTGTGCAGCTTGTACTTCAGGAGTGTCTTGCGGAGTTCCTTCTGGACGAGGCGTTCGCCCTGGCTCGTGTGCTGCCAATCGGGGAATCGCACCTTCTTCACAATGTCGTCGATGTCTGCAACAATGCGCTCGACGATAATGTGGGTGTTCTGGCTCCTGGCCTCGCTGAACAACTCGGTGAGCGCCTCCTTGGCCCGGTCGCGTTCCTCTTCGGGTTCGGTCTCCTTCTCGGCTTCCAGTACTTCCTTGGCAATTTCGAGGATTTGCTTGAGAAACTCCAGGCTGGTCAGGAAGCCCTGTTCATGGCGTTCTTTAACCTTCTCCAACCGTTCACCGAGGGCCATGAATTTGGAATTGCCCAAGTGCTTGCGCAAGCGGGCAACCAGCATGATTTCAATCTCGCGGCCCCTTTTTATCGGATCAGCGTCTTTCAGGATGTCGTTCAGCACTTGAGCGTCCAGTACAAGTGTTTCGATGTCATCCCGCACCGACTCGACATGGATATTCTGGTTGATAAGATCCACCGTCTTGGCCCCCAAGGCATGCCAGAGCAATTTGCCGTTCCCGCTGGGTGGCTTCACCGACTCATAAACTTGTGTCAGCCACCTGTAGTCATTCTCATAGGGGCTGAGGCAAGGGTCGGGGGAGAGCGCTTCCCAAATGGTCCCCAGTACAATATATTCGGCAGCGAATCTGTCCCGTGTCTCGTTGTTGGGAAGGCGCTGCTGAGCTGCACTCAGCCCCTCGTAGCCGCCCACGGTACGGTCCACACCGGTAAAAAAGGCTATGCATTTCTGTACCTGCACGGGCAGGGCTTTACGCAGTTCGTCGATGTTGCTCACCACCTGCTGTACGGCCTTCTCGTCGAAATCCAGCGCCCGAGCCACATCATCGAAGATGCCTATATAGTCCACGATCAGGCCATGTGTCTTGGTCTGGCCGAAGGTACGGTTCGTCCGGCAGATGGCTTGCAGCAGGTTATGGTCCTTCATCGGCTTATCGAGATACATCACTTGCAGAATGGGTGCATCGAAACCGGTCAGCAGCTTGCTGGTAACGATGACGAACTGGAGCGGGTCAGTCGGATCGCGGAAACGGTCAAGCAGTTTCTCTTCTCCATCTTTGTCACGGATGTGCTGTTTCCACTCAGGTGGATCACCCTGAGCGGAGGTCATTACGATAGCGCTGAGTTCGGGTTCGATCATCTCATCCATCACCTGTTTATAGAGCACACAGCACTCGCGGTCAAAGACCACCACCTGCGCCTTGAACCCGTTTGGCTCCACCTTCTGCTGAAAGTGTGTAACGATATGTTGCACCACAGCCCGGATGCGCTCGGGATTCTTGACCAGCACTGCCATCTTGGCGGCACGCTTGGCCAGGTCGTCGCGGTCCTGCTCGCTCAGGTTGCCGGTAATCTGTTTGTAGGCTTCGTCAATGGCGTCTTTGTCAATCTTGAGCCTTACCTCCGGCGCCTCAAAATGGAGCGGTAAAGTGGCCTTGTCGCGAATGGAATCCTGGAAGGAGTAGCGGCTCATATAACCCTTCTCATCCTCATCTGCCCCGAAAGCCCAGTAGGTGTTACGGTCTGCACGGTTGATGGGGGTACCCGTCAGGCCGAAGAGGAAGGCATTCGGAAGTGCTTCGCGCATCTTGCGGCCCAGGTCGCCTTCCTGGGTGCGGTGCGCCTCGTCAACCATGACGATGATGTTGGAACGTTCGTTGAGTCTGCCTCCTGCCTCTGCAAACTTATGGATGGTGGTGATAAGTACCTTACGCACATCCTGAGAAAGAAGTGTCTGCAACTCCTGCCGCGTAGCGCAGCCAACCATATTCGGTACATCGGCGGCATTGAAGGTGGCGGTGATCTGCGTGTCGAGGTCAATCCGGTCCACCACGATCATAACCGTGGGATTGCCCAGCTTCGGGTGCATTCGCAGCTTTTGCGCGGCAAAGACCATCAGTAACGACTTGCCGCTGCCCTGGAAATGCCAGATGAGCCCCTTTTTGGGGTAGCCCTTGACCACGCGGGCAACAATCTGATTGGTGGTTTCGTATTGCTGATACCGGCAGATAATCTTGATGCGGCGGTGCTTCTTGTCAGTGGCAAAGAGGGTAAAGTTCAGCGCGATATCCAGAACCACTTCGGGCCGAAGCATTTTCTCAACCGTAGCCTTCACATGGTGAAGTTGCCCCTCCTCCTGATGTTCCTCATCGCGCCACGGTCCCCACATTTCGATGGGCATGCGGATGGAGCCATAGCGGAAGAGTTTGCCTTCGGTGGCAAAAGAGAAAACGTTCGGCACAAACATAGCCGGGATTTCCTTCTCGTAAATCTGGTTGATCTGGAAGGCGCCGTCGAACCACGTCACTGCGCTGCGAGTTGGGGTTTTGGCCTCGCCGATAACTAACGGCAGACCGTTGACCACAAAAACCACGTCGAAGCGCTTCTCCGCCGCCCCCGCCTGATACGTCCACTGGTTGGTGACAATGAGCCGGTTCTCTGTCAGGTCGAAGGCGTCCATCAGGCGCACGGGTACATGCTCGCCGTTCTTGCCGAAAGGCATGGTCTTTTCGCCGCGAAGCCAGGCCATAAAGTTCTCGTTGGCCCGCACCAGGCCGTCGGCGTGCACGGATAGCAGGATAGCGCGCAGGTTGTAAATGACCTCATCGGCACGGTCAGGCTGTGCAGCTATTTCAGGGTTGAGGCGGATAAGCGCCTCGCGCAGCCATGGCTCAACCATCACATCACCGGACTTGCGCGGTATCCCGGCGGTGGGAACATAGGTCCAATGCGCCGGGCGCAGCTCATCACCGAGAGAATCGCCTCCGTAGCGTGGCGAATCCTCACGCAGCATGGTCTCCTGCTTACCGCCCATCTTTGTGACGGCATCGAGGATCATTTGTTCGACTGTGTTGAATTCAGTAAAAGTCATTCGATCACCTCCCAGTGTCCACCCTTAGCAGGGCCAACTCGCTTCAAACGCCCTTGTTCTTTAAGCTTCTGTATCTGTTTAAGCACTGCACGTTTTGAAATATTGAGAATTTCTCCAAGATGCACCGTAGAAACAAACGCATCCCGATTAATCAGTTCAATGATCCGATTTTCGGTTTTCGGTGAACTTATCGGTGAACTTATCGGTGAACTTTTCTGTGAACTTTTCTGTGAACTTTTCCCCGAACCTTCGTCCGCAACTTCCGCAGGTTTCTCCGAACCTTTCACTTCTTTCCGGTGAACCGTGGCCGTAAACAGGCAACTTTCACGGTCATCCGTAAAGCTGATGTCCGGCCAATCCTCCAAAGCGCGCTTGATGCCCGAACCTAATCCTTTATAAGGCAGAATACCTTTAGCCACATAGGAAACCAGGATCGGGTTGCGGATGTTGGAAATGCCATTCCGGATTTTTTCGACCGTCAGATTATCAGGCAGGTGGCCGGGACTGATAATCTCAATACGGTTGTCAAAGATGAAAAGACGAATCGTAGCGCTGACCAGATAGTCGCGATGGATCAGGGCGTTGACCAACAACTCTTCAAACACGGAAGGTGGAATCTCCGGAATACCCGGGGCATTGACGCCTCTTCCCGCTTGAATCTTGTGCAGATTGCGCATCACAAAAGCGAGGGCGTCTTCAAAGATCTTACGAAACGGGCCGGTAAAATCTTCCGTATCCAGATACTCAGTGGAATGAATTTCGTTGCCGGGATACCGTATGGCTTTGATGATAAACTGGGGCTTGATCCACTCCGGACGTTCGGCAAATAGAAGGACACCGGCCAGATTAAGCATGCCATTTTCAGTGGCAAGGTCCATATTCTGTAACAAACGAGTAAGCTTATCGGGAGAGTCAGGGAAATCCTGTTTGTACACATTGCGCAAAAAATCCCGGAAGCGCAGCTTGTCCAGCTTGTCAATGCCAGCCTTGGTAGGCAGCTCATCAGCATGAAACTGATCCACGCTCTGGAACAGGCGGCGCAACTCCTCCTTGGAATTTACCCGACGCTTATCCGCCCCGCTCTTGAGCCAGATCACACCGTTGCGGTCAAAATAGGGCTTGTCCTGGCCCTTGGGAATGGTGAGCATGATAATGACACGTTCCTCACCCACACCGATGTTTTCGGTCTGCACCGTAAGCGGGCTGCGCACGTGCTGCGAGGCGGCATTGCCGATTAACTGGTTGAGCCGCTTTACGTCGCTCCTGCTTAGGCCCGCCAGGGAACCGTCATCCGCCACGCCCAGATAGATCGTGCCTCCCTCTGAATTGGCAAAAGCCGCCATCTCGGCGGCGAGCGAATCCACATTAGTGACATCCCGCTTGAACTGGCGTCGGCTGTCTTCGCCGAGGGAGATTTGGGCTTGAAGTTCTGATACGTTCATGCGGGCACCTCCGTGTTGCCGCGTCCGGCGATGTCATTGAGAATGATCTGTTTAATAATGGCGGAGTCGGTGAAGGTCATGGCATCTCCATGAAGGTTAAAAGAAGTGCTCTGAGAAAGGTCTGTAAAACCAAACAGTCATCATTAATTGCTTTCTTGAGCGTCTCGAACTCAGCCAGACGTTCTGAGGCAACTTGCTGCTTTGTTAAATCCAATACCGGAATTGGAATGTCTCGAATTTGTTTTAGCGTGATTCTTGTAATAGCAGTTCCCTTCATTTGCCGCCTGATCTCAGACCACCCGAACTCACTGCGGAGATATGCTGCCAAATAGGCAGCGTTAAGGCGGTCAGGATTTGTCCGGATAAATGCAACGCTAGAAAGCAAACTCACCTCTTCGTCCAAGTTAAAACTTGTGCAATTTCCGGTATTCGCCCCATCTTTGGTCAAAAGCACATCTCCTCTGCGTAGGTCAGCACGCCTGTAAATACCAACATGTTCTTCCTTAGAAATGTATCCACAATCAGAAAGGTCCAAATATCCGTCACGGATGTTCTTGGAAGTTAGGTACCGAAATGGGCCAGTCGTCGATTTTGGAGAAAAGTGGGTTCCATCTTGAACCTTTATACACAAATCAGCGAGTCGTATCCGCTGCAGATGCTTTTCTCCCCACAGTTCATTAGCATAGCTTGACAGGACCATTGCCGTTGTGTCGTTCAGTTGAAGCAGAGCTCCAAGCATCTCATCCACCGTCCAAAGGATTCCTGCCATGCGGCGCTGCTGATCGAGGGGTGGGAGGGCGAACTCCTCAAGTTTGAGCGTGGTCCAGTTGATCGTTGGTGAGAGCGAGCCGACGGAAATCTCCACCGCCCGGTTCATGAATCGGTCACTCATCATCAGGAATGGCAGGAACTCCGGCAGCACCACGTCCGGCTTTGCCCGAACTACCATCGCGTGTGCCGAGCAGATGCCGTCGAACTCCGCTATGGCCAGCTTGCGCTGGTAGGCCCTGCGGCGGCCAAAGATGATGTCGCCCTTTCTGAAACGCAGCTTAGTTCCGATAACATCGCTACCCTTGCCCCAGCGCCGAATATGCAAGTCTTGCGGGTTTAGATGTTCCAGCCCCACGTAGATTTCTTCCGCCGCATTTGCTGGTTCAATACGCACGTTGACGCTGTCCGCGAAAGCATCAAACGGCAGCCGCTTCCACCCCTTCCGATCAAAAATCGGCAGTTTTGCC
>JAPLKD010000131.1 GCA_026388245.1 Pseudomonadota bacterium
TCGTTGTCCAATTCCACACGAGAGGCATTGAAATCTGGAAGGATCTGATCCTCAGGGCGCTTGATAAAGCAATCAGCCCCGAGGGCATTTACGAACGCTCCGATGTAGCCGTCAGGCGCTTTGACGGACTTGATAGTATTAATGATGTCCTTTCGGGCTCTGTGCCGGACTTCATTACTATCAAAGAAAATGGCTTCCAGTTTCTTGTTGACGTAAAACACGGCCAGAAAACAGGGTTTTTCCTCGATCAGCGGGACAAACGAAAAGCCATCATGAAATATGTAAAGGATGCATCTGTCCTGAATTGTTTTTCCTATACCGGCGGTTTTGCTGTATATGCGCTTGCCGGCGGCGCCAAAAAGGTTATAAATGTTGATACTTCGGAAAAGGCGCTTGAGCTTGCAAAGGAAAACATTAAACTGAACGGGCTTGAAGTGGATACATGCGAATTCATTGCCAGGGATGTAAAAGATTACCTGAAACACCTTGACGAGGGCTTTGATGTGATTATCCTTGATCCGCCAGCCTTTATAAAGGACAGAAGGAAAAAGAATGAGGGGATTGCAGGTTATAAATCGATAAACGAAATGGCGCTCCGGGCGCTCTCGCAAAGTGGCATCCTTGTAACCTGCTCCTGCTCCGCCCACCTGAAGCTCGAAGATTTCCGCTTCCTTCTCTCCGAGGTCGGTGGGAAGGTCAAAAAACCCCTGAGGTTTCTTGAAACTTTTACCCACGGTATAGACCATCTGCAGCTTGTCCCTTTTACTGAAGGTGAATATTTGAAGTGCTTTTTTATAAGTATTTGAAAAATGGTATAATGAAGGAATGCCGACCGTGAAAAGAAAACGTTTCCTGCTCATATTGCTGGGTATTTTCCTGTTCATTACAGGGGCAGCCCTTTACCTGCGCACGCCCTTGTTTTATCGCCACCTCGCCTATGTTCTTGAATACAAATACGGGTTTACGATCCATGCCGATAATGTGCACTATTCCCCTTTCTTAAAGGCAGAAATATTCAATTTGCAGATAGCAAATTCAGAAAAAGGCAAATTCCTTTTCGCAAGCACACAAGTCAACTTTGAAAGTAAACCTTCTGCAGCAATAAGAGGTGAAATTGAAAAGATCACCCTCAAAGAGCCCAAAATACAGATACGAATCGGTGAGAAAAAAGAGACAGAAACCGACCTCTCCTTCATTAAAAAAATCCCGCCCGTCCACCTGCTTACCATGCAGAAAGGTGAATTCAAGCTCATTTTCGGCGCTGCCCCATATGAATTAATTTTTAAAGATATTGACCTCGATGTTAAAGATTTTTCGCCGGATAAAGGGGGTAACGTTACTTTTCGGGGACTGGTTGATATAACCGGTAAGGAACCGACTGAAGTGACAGGGAGCGGCCAATGCAAAGGCTCCATGAACCTTACCGGCTTGTTTCCAAATCTGATTGGAACGGGATTGCTCGAAATTTCCTTAAATTCCGGCGCCTTTAAAACAACATCCCTGGAAAATGCAAAACTGTATCTTGCGATAATCTTCGGTAAAGAGCGCATCACTGTCTCCCGCATCGATATATCGGCAGACTCGGTAATGTTTAAAAATGGGCCTGCCGGCAAATCAAAAATCAGGAACCCCTTATTAAAGGCAGGCATGGCCTATGAATTGAAACCAAAAACGCTCACCGTTGACCGTTTTCAGTGCGAAATACCATCGTTGGGAACTTTTAAGGGTTATTTCAGCGGCACGATGAAGGATATCTTCCCCTGGAAAGCCGCTGTTGATGCGGCAGACATAGATTTTACAACGTTCTTCGCATACTTAAAGCCATTTATTGAAAAACCCGGTGATGAGAAGTGGTCAATCCAGGGGAAAGGCGCTCTCAAGAGCGAAATGGAAGGCGCTTTGAAGGGCAAGGAGCCGACACTTTCAGGCAAGGCTACTCTCCAGTTCCAGAAGGGGGGTTTCAGTTCAGCAGATGGCACAAAGGCCGCGCAGGGCATTGAGGGCACCATGGTATTGAAATTCAGCATTCCCTCGATTCCCTCCTCGGAGAGTAAAAAATCGAGCGCACAAATCTACTCCGAGGTCTCTTCGGGAGAGTATCTCTTCGGGAAATACTATAAAGACCTCTCTAAAGAAAAGAACAGCATATCCGCTGACACAGACATATCCATCAGTGATGAGCGCCGCTTTGATTTCAGGGGAAGCTTAAACCTTTTCGATACAGGCAAATATGCCTATGCCGGTTCTCTCGATAAAGAAGACTGGAATGTTTCCATTTCAGCAGAGGATATCTCCTCCGATAAACTCCTGTCTATAACGCTCTATGATTATCTCCGTGAAAACCACCCTGCCCTTAAAGACCTTCGCGTGAAAGGAACGATGTCTACAGAAGTCAGATTAACCGGTAAGGGCGAGGGAGTCTCTCTCCATGGAAATGTCCGGCTGAATGACATGTCCATCCTCATTCCGGAGAAAGCGGTTTTAGCGAAAAACATTTCAATGAACCTCCCCTTTGATCTCCACTACCCTTCAAAAATAAAACCAGGGATACGGTCAAAAAGCGGCGAGTTGCATATCGGGACACTTGAAAAGGATGCGTTGAAGCTTTCTGACATGACTATCCCTTTCCTCGTTACAGCAAATAATATCCTTATCCCGGGAGAGTTTGAGCTGCCGTTTTATGGAGGAAAAATAAAGATTATAGAGTGCAGGGGCGAAGATATCCTTGTTCCTTCAAGGAAATTCACATTTGCTGCGAAAATTGAAAATGTGGATATAAGCTCACTGCTCGAGGAATTAACAGGTCTGCAATTACCAGGCAGTGTGGAGGCACAATTCCCCCTCGTTGGATATGAGGATGGGAGATGGATAACAAAAGGTGCTACTTCAGTAAAGATCTTCGGCGGTTTCATTGAAGTAGAGAACGTGCAGATAAAAAACCTTTTTTCTCAGGAAAGAACCATGGGAGGAGACATGGCCTTTTATGACATTGATCTTGGTAAAATCACCGACACCATTAAAATCGGAAAAATCAAAGGAGTTATAAACGGCTTCATTAAAGATCTTGAAATAGAATATGGCCAGCCATCCCGCTTTGTCCTTGAAATTGATTCGATTAAAAAGAGTGGGATCGAACAAAAAATAAGCGTCGATGCCATTGAGAACATATCAATAATAGGTACAGGTTCAGGCGCAGTGGGATCAATCCTGAAAAGCGGTATAAACAGTTTTTTCAAGGAATACCCTTATAGCCGCATTGGCATAAAATGTATTCTTGAAAACGATAAGTTCCATCTGAATGGTAAAATACACGAAAGCGGCACAGAATATTTTATACGACGGGGCTTTTTACGTGGCATCGATGTGGTTAACATGTCCCAGGACAACACAATAAGCTTTCAAGACATGCAGGAGAGGGTTTGGAGGATTTTTAAGAAGGATGGAGGTGGACCAACTTTTACAACGAGTATGAATTAGCTAAACAGGAAGCAGGGGTCAGGAAGCAGGGGTCAGGAGTAAGCGCATAGTTTTTAGTCCATAGTATGAATAAATAGAGGAGGATTTTATGATCAAAAAATTCAGACACTTCACTTTCGTTACAATCCTTTTTGTAGCGGCCTGCGTAACGGTAAACGTCTACTTTCCTGCAGCAGCAATTCAGAAAGCAGCCGATCAAATTGTAGATGATGTCACCGGTACAAAAGACCAGCAGAAACCAGAGAGCAAACCGGATATAAAAAGCCGGCTTTTTGAAGAACTGAGAAAAATCAATCCGGGTCCGAAGGAAGCATATGCCCAGGCAGACATAACCATAACCGTATCAACACCTGCCATACGCAACATCAGACAATCAATGAAGGCAAACTTCCAGCAATTAAAACCATTTTATATTCGCGGCAGCGTTGGAGAAAACAATACGGGTTTTGTGGAGGTACGCAACACCTCAGACCTCAACCTGAAAGAAAAAGCAGATGTTACAAGACTTAAGGATCAATTGAATAAAGATCGTACAGCCCTCTATGCCGAGATTGTGAAGGCAAATAAGCTTGATACCAATTCGTTACCGCAGATCCAGAAGATTTTTGCGAATAGCTGGCGGAGCAAGTCGCAAGCCAACTGGTGGATACAGAACGATAAACTGGTGGATACAGAACGATAGCGGAGCATGGGAGAAAAAACAGTAAATCAGCTCATTGATTCAAGGGGTCAAGGGGTAAGGGTCCAAGGGGTCAATTTAAATCCACTCGAACCCTTGGACCCTCGAATCCTCGAACCCATTATTAGTTCTTAACTGATGCGATTTCTGCCTTTGCAAGGGCAATCCTTGCCTCTGCCAATCTTTTATAATAATCCTTTGTCTTCTTTGCATTGCCGGCAGCAATGGCCTTCATGAGGTCGCCCTCAAGCTCAGCCACTTCAAGAAGCCTGTAATAATCGAGAGCATTGCCGGCAGCAATGGCCTTCATGAGGTCGCCCTCAAGCTCAGCCACTTCAAGAAGCCTGTAATAATCGAGAGATTCCTTCATGTGGGCCAGAACGATCATTCCTGTGATGACTGGATGGTTATTTGTTACATTGGCATCCTTGAACCTGATGCCATGCTCCAGTTCAACTTCGAGACCGGCGCGGAATTGTTCAGGATCAATAGCCATTTTTTCGGCGTTCACCAGTTTCAGCAATGCTTTTGCCTCTTTCGGCTGAACCTTCGCCTCTTTTAGCCTTGTCCAATCTCTGATTTTCAGTTCCTTGCAAACCTTGCCTACTTCTTCCTTCGTAATGTAATCCGGTAATTTCATAATACCCTCCTCTTAAGTTTTAAAAATTTTACAATGACTTTCAATCGCCCCCATGTATGCTTCCAGGCCTTCCACCATCAGGTCGTTATGCCCGGCATGGGGTATAAAGAGCGAAACTTTCTCAGCGGCCCCGGAAAGAGCATAAAGCGCCCTCCCCTCTCCAGCCGGGATGATTTCATCCTCTTCACCGTGTATGATCAGAGTGGGAATTACCACTTCCCTTATCTTCAGGTCATTCCCGAAACCAACAAGGTTTTCGACATCTTTGAACAGGTGGGTCACCCCCAGCCGCGCAAATTGGTTCCGGGAGCTGGCAAAACCACTTTCCACGATCAATCCTTTCAGTTGCCGCTGGTAGTGATAGGCCACCTCAATAGCCGGAGCGCTTCCCAGGGACCGCCCCATAACAAAAAGATCCCCGTTGTAACCCAGGTCATGAAGAATGGCCACAAAACCCTGGAATGTGGGATGGGCATCTCTTATCATACTGCTGCAGGAAGGATTGCCGTCGCTGAATCCGTATCCGCGGTAATCGGCTACAAACAGGTTCAGTCCGCGTTTCCTGTACAGTGGGTCAACATAGTCATAGTCCAGGCACGTCTCTCCGTTGCCGTGAAAATACAGGATGTTGGGTGCATTGTTTCGGGCCGGATAGAACCGGCAGCCGATAGAAATATCTTCAGCTACTTTGATAAAATAGTTCATCACGTTCGGCGGGTTCTGGCCCTCGATAAACTCCCGGCGAGGAAAAAACAACCGGGAAATGATCTCCGGGCGATCCATCAGTTCCAGACCGTTTTCGAAATCGATCATAATATTTTTTTTACCCTCCCTACTTCGCCGCTTTCAAGCCGCACTTTTATTCCATGCGGATGGTGAGGAGATTTGGTGAGAATATCCTTCACAACCCCTTCTGTCAATGTCCCTGTGCGTTGATCTTTCTTCAGAACGATTGAAACCTTTATACCGGGTTTTATATCGGACCGTGTCATTCCATCCATCTTCATTTCTCCCTGACCAACCTAAAGATGTATTCGCTGTTTCATCTTTTCCAGAATTGCTGCCATAATAGGACCAGCCGTGCCGTTTACGATTATATCGGCCATACCGTCACATGCCGTCTCATCGCGATTGATGATGACCAGTTTTGCCCCTCCCTGTTTTGCGACGACGGGCATGTAGGCAGCAGGGTGTACAACAAGGGACGACCCGATAACCATGAAGAGATCACATGCTTCTGAGCGTCTATAGGCTTCCGCCGTTTCCCGCTCAGGCATGGACTGACCAAAAGAGATGGTGGCAGGCTTGAGGAGACCTCCGCAGGTATCACACCGGGGAGCCTTTTGGCCTGCGGCAACCCGTGTCTGGATGTCGTCCCGCTCGTACCTTTTGTTGCAGCTCAGACAGGTCACATGCATAGCGGTTCCGTGGAGCTCCAGCACCTTTTTCTCTGAATTGCCTGCTTTAAAGTGTAAACCATCAATGTTTTGAGTAATCAAACAGTCGAGTTTTCCCAGCCGTTCCAGCTCAGCGATTGCGAAATGGCCCGCATTGGGCGGTGCGTCTTTCATGGACTCATACATTTCCGTGGCCATCTGCCAGTACTTCTCGCGGGCTGTTTCATTGGAGATGAAATTCTGGAAATAGAAGTCTTCAGGGTCGTATTTGTCCCAGACACCTCCGGGACTACGGAAGTCGGGTATGCCGGATTCTGTGCTCAGGCCTGCACCCACAAAGACAACAACACTCTTTGCATTCACAATCCATTCAGCTATCTCTCGTATTTTATCTTCCATATCTTCAGAATCAAGATTATTATGCTGTGTGAAAAGAGTCAAGGCGTTTTTTCTACATTTTTGCCCCGCTTTCTGGTATGCTTTTAACCCCATGCGCCCATAGCTCAAATGGACAGAGCGTTTGACTACGAATCAAGAGGCTGCAGGTTCGAGTCCTGCTGGGCGCACCAATAAAATCAATGGGTTAGGCTTCAGGCAATAAAAACCCTCACTATCTTTTCACCAAAGTCCTCTATTTTGGCTGATGGTTTATTTTCCGTCCAGAACATAAGAAAATATTTGTATTTTCCATGTTGCAGGGTTAGAATTTCAACAAAAAACACCGGGGGGCAACATGGCAACAAAGAAGACGAGTGTAAATCCTGAGTTTTTGTACATTCCCGTAGCAAATATCGTGGTGTTGGAACAGGTGCGATCGAATATTAATATTGAATCAGACTCGTTCAAATCGCTTGTGCAATCAATCAAAGACAAGGGTATCTTAGAGCCTCTCCTTGTGACAAAAGGAGATGGCGACTCATACACACTCGTCTGCGGGGAGAGACGTCTGGAAGCAGCCCGGCAACTCGAACTTGAATTAGTACCGGTACGGATCATAGAAGCAGGTAAGGAATCAGGTGAGACTATCGCCCTTCAACTGACAGAGAACCTCCAGAGGGAGGACTTAAACCCCATGGATCAGGCGAAAGGAATATTGGCATTTATTCAGGCAAAGCTTCCCGACAAAAACTATGATGTGGATGGGGTTATGAGCGAATTGATGTGTTACATGAGGAAACCGGAGGACGTATCTGAGGAAGTAGTAGACACAGTGTCTACTACTACTCAAATCTCCGGAAAGTCAACACGGACAATGCTTCGCACGATTTCACTTTTAAAACTTTCTGATGAGATTCAGAGTGCAATTCGGGAGGAAAAACTCCAAGTTTCGCAGGGGTATCTCTTCGCCGCGAACCTTGATTGCCCCGATCTTATGAAAATATTCGATGCTATTTTAAAGACACCGGTCACCAATGCCACCCTGAATAATCTGCTTACAGCATACAAAAAGGTCAAACCAGACACGGGCGTCATAAAGCTCCCATCCATAACGAAGCATGTTGCCGGCTTACGATCTATAGAGTCATTTATTGAGATGGGCGCCAAAAAATACACAAGGCCTGACCTTCAGGCGCTTCTTGATGAGCTGCACGTTTTCTGTGCTTTAGTGGAACTGCGGATACCGATTGCCCCGGAACCTGCCCCGGAGAAGAAAAAGCCCCCACAGGTGTAAAAAAGGCAGTGAATAGTAGATAGTAGATAGTTAAAAAGGCAGAAAATATGAAATGCTGTGAATGGTAAATAGTTTTTTGACTAACGACTATTCACTATCTACTATCTACTGCAGTTAAGATACGAGATACAAGGAGAACGTAATATGGAAACTCAAGGAACATTCAGGTTTGTCAATAGGAAGGTTATTATCTTCTTACGCAACAGAGTATGTGAGACCCCGGAAGAACTGATGTCAAGCGAATTGTTTTATGAGGTGGTCACACGTTTCGTCAATGATTTGAAGCGTAAGCAATCTCCACTCCTTCAGGTATTCGGCAAACAAATCCAAGAGATTGAGCATGCTGATATTCAGGAGCTTATTAAGGTATTCCAGGTCCTTGGCAAAATGACGCTTGAGGCCGTTCCGAAATTGATAGAAGAAGGGGAACGGTTCATTGCCAATCCATCGCTGTTACAGGTTTTTGTGGAGAGTCTGTACAATTATTGGAGAGAATTCGAGCGTTTTATCGTATGTGATTCAACGGGAGACCGTTTAGACCAGCGCCCGTACCGAACCTTTGATTCGACGATTGAACCCTTGATGCATTTAGTGCGACAAACCTATCGGGATATCGAAGAGAATATTACCGGCCAGCATCTCAATATTTACCGACAGGTACACGCAGGCGCGGAAGTGGCGGTGATAGCCCTGCCAAAAGACATTGCGTTGCCTGAAGGGAGTTATCAGAAACTACGGAACATTCCTGTGATTCGGCAAATTTTGTTATATCCGCCGTTGTTGCTCAATCCCCCAATGAATAAACGGACAGGGAAATTTGAACGGATTTCTCAAAATCCCTTAGAGCAGATAGAGGTGACGCCTCGTGAGTGGCTTTGCTATCCCGCAAAGGTTGGCCCACTCTTGATTCTTGTCTATGTGCATGAGACATTCTATGAGCTTGGCTTGTCATTGTGCAATTTGTTTGAATTGGCTAATGACGAATCTTTAAATCGCCCAATAGATGCGGTCTATCTTTTTGGGGTACCAGGAACCGCGCTTGACGCCCTTGCGCCTATGCCGACCGTGTTCTATGACGATCTGGAGCATGGTTTGATCACGGCCGCGTGTCCGAATAAGGATCAATTCGGGTATTTTGGGTATCTCAAGAAAATGGTCTTGACACTCCATAACATTAAAATGATGAAACTGGGGAAAATGCCCTATCATGGAGCAATGGTCAGGATCATGACAAAAGGTGATCGCCCCATAACAGTGCTGATCATTGGCGATACAGGGGCTGGAAAATCTGAGACACTCGAAGCATTCAGGATCATTGGAGAAGATCAGATCGAGGAGATGATTATTATTGCCGATGATATGGGATCATTGGATATTGATCAGGAAGGGAACGTGATCGGCTATGGCACAGAAGTCGGGGCGTTCATCAGGTTAGATGATTTGCAGCCAGGCTATGCGTTCGGCCAGCTTGATCGCTCAATCATTATGAACCCCAACCAGGTGAATGCCCGGATTGTGTTGCCGGTGACCACCTATGAAAACGTGATAAAAGGTTATTCAGTTGATATGGTGTTGTACGCAAATAATTATGAGGAAATTGATGAGGAGCATCCGATTATCGAACGGTTGGCAACGCCT
>JAPLKD010000034.1 GCA_026388245.1 Pseudomonadota bacterium
CTCGGTTGGCATTGTTGCGGGGGGTGATGACCGTGGAAAACGTGATATTGCTGCCGCCGCTCGGACGCGTCAGAATTAGAGTCAGACCGACAGTTGACAGCAGGCTAAAGTCATCCGTGCCCTGCACCCAGGGCTGCGTCCCTTTCTGATACGTCAGGACCAGACTGCTCACATTATCGACCAGGGTGTCGCCTCCTGATGCGTTCCCTCCACTGGCAATCTTGATAGTGTGGTCAGTGGTATCCAGATAGAGCGTTTCCTGTGTGCTGACGCCGCCGGATAACCGATTGTAGGCGACCCGGGTTGGGGATGACCCCACCGTCGTTATATCGAGCACCTCTACAAATGTCCGGTTCAGTCTGGACGTAGCCAGTTGGGCCTTTCCACTGACGGCGGCGTTGTCCTTCGCAAACAGGTAACCCTGGACCCCCATAACAATCCCCATGCCTGCCACACTAGCCATGATCCCAGCGAGAACCAGCGAAACGATAATCTCGATAAGGGTAAAACCAGCTTCATTCCTCATATCAAATGCTCCCGAATCTTCTTTATTCTACTTTGTGAAAAGGGTCGTCAGGGTCTGACCTCCCTGTGTAATGCTCACTCTCAGTGTCCTGTTGTTGCCTGTGCCATCGGCAATCGGGGCAGTGGTTCCGTCGCTGTTTAAGATTACGTAGTCATTACCCCCAGGGGCACCAGAGACAATGGTATAGGCCCCGTAATAGGGCGTATTGGTCGAAACATTTCCATTCTGAACATACCCTTTCAGCGTTCCCAGCACATCGATGGTGTTGTTGCCGATATAGTCAAAATTCAATTTATTATAGTCGGTGGTAATCTTTTCCATGGCCCCGATTGCATAGTTGGCCTGCTGTACCCTGAGGACGGGCTGCACACTCCCCGTCAGAGTAGTTCCCATGAAAGTGATCAGCATGGTGCCGAGGATGGCCGATAAGACCAAGGTGACGATGATCTCGATGAGCGTGAACCCGCCATTTTTTTTCATCCTTTTAAAGATATTAAAATACATACATTTTCTCCTGACTTTTTTCCAAAATAATCTCTCATGGAATAAATCCCGTATTCTGTGTCACGGTAATAGTCGCGCCGTTGGTCGTGATTGTTATTGTTGAAGAAGCAGTTGCCGCATCTAAAAACGGACTGCCAAATTCATTGAAGGTGATCCTCTGGGCCGCCGAGGTGATGGTCAATCCCGATTTCTTGGCGGTCAGGCTAATGGTGGTGCTGTCTTCACCCGGCAACTGAACCGCTGTCGTTGATCCGGCGCCCTGAAAGAGGTAGTAGGTTGTTGTGGAGTCGAAATTGATGCCCCAGACCTGGTTGGAGTTCATTGCCCGGGTCTGGGCGTACCGGAGATGGCCCTTTACCACTTCCACCTGGGAGGCAAGATCGTATGCGCCCGTGCCGGACATCCGGACAACCGCGACGGCCGCGGTGATCCCCAGTATCACCAGGATTGTGATTAATTCGATCAAGGTAAAGCCCTTGTGGTTGAGCGGAGAGCGGAGAGCGGAGAGCGGAGAGTTATATACTTTTTGCCCTCTGACTTCTGACTTCTGTCTTCTGACTTCTTCCCTCGTCTCTTTAATCATACAGTCCTCAATTCCACTTTTTTAACTGCCCGAGAAAGCATAACGCCCATGAACGCGCTCGTTGCCACAAATCCGATGATAAACACACCGGCGAAAGGAACGTGCAGATATTGCCGCATTAATATTCCGTTCACAACGGCAAAAAAAACATAAAACATCGTCCCGTATCTTGCCGCCTTGATGCCCACGCTGCCGTTCAACATCAATAGAACCCCGAGCGCAAGAAGCCATATCGCCGCGCCGATGGTTAGGTGCGGTTGCAGTCCTATCCATTCCATCGCTGCCATGCTGGAACCTATCCCTTGAAGCCCCATCATCAAGATAATTCCTATAATCATGTAAAAGAATCCCGTGATAAAAAAATAAAAGGAACACTCACGGCTCGTGAGACCGTTCGATCCATCGCCATCCAGTGCAAGTGCATGATTGTAAAGATGATGTACAAAGGAGGCGGCCGCAAACAGGATGCCCGGGTACTGATCCGGGAGTTGCCGCATGACATGATCCGCAAAAGACTCCGGCGGGTCAATTATTTTTTGGTTCTTAATTTTTTCTATTATATCGGCGAACTTTTCCATATTTTATCCTGAAATCTATTACATTAGGATATACAGGTTGAAACGGCAAATAGTCACAAAATATTTCGTATAATCTCCCCCAAAATTATTCTTTCAGCAATTCTTTCATTTTTTCCAATCCGCGATATATGCGCATTTTAACGGCACTGAGAGATTTGCCGGTAATCCGGGCAATTTCTTCAAAAGAAAGTTCCTGCATATACTTCATTATTAACAAAACCCTGAGGTCATCTTTTAGACGTAAAAGATATGTGCTTATTTCTTGAGTTTCTATCAATTTGGCTTCCGGCGAAGGATTATTATCAATCAATGACGATGCGCTTAATTCTTCAGAAAGTTTTTCTTTTTTATTTTTTTTAAAATGATTTTTGATTAAATTAACAGCAATGGTGTAAAGCCAGGTAAAGAATTTCTTGCGCGGGTCATATCGCCACAAGTATTGATATGCCCGGATAAATGTCTCCTGCGTTAAATCCTCGGCATCCTCTGCATTTCCGGTCATCCGGTAAGCTAAATTGTAAATGGGCGATTTATACTCTTCCACCAGCAAGGCATAAGCCTGCCTGTCTCCCTTCAGAATCTTAGCAACAATTTCGGCTTCGAGTTTTTGGTCCATTACCGTTCCTGTGCGGATTGCGGATATCGGATTGCGCCTGTCCGCCAAGACGCCGTCTCGCCGGTTCGCCGTTACGCCGTTAGCCTTTCACCACGCAGGCTGAAGCCTGCGACTACCCTCGCCGGTTTGCCGATACGCCGATACCCACCTTCACAGCAAGCGTCTTGGTGGACAGGCGCCGGTTCGGTTCTTCCCTCTTTGCTCTCCGCTCTCCGCTCTCCGCTCCTTGCTCTCCGCCTTCACCTTTGCGCTCATTCCTTCCCCTCTACGATTGCGAGTGAAATGGTATTCATATAGCGCCCTATTGTTTCACATAAGACGGGGGTTACCCATTTTATTTCTGTATCAAGGAGTTTATAGTCAAATTCGGCGAATATCTTTGCAATGAGAAGGGGGGCTATCCCGGCAGCCTTGCTTTCAGCTTCGGTAAGCGCTCTTTTGAGATCAAGTCTGTCTTTCAGTAGGAAGTATATATCCACAATGTCTTTCGGCAATGTTCTGTCAACTATTGCAGTTAATTTATTGGCGAGGATATTCTCTTTTGAATCAATGCGTCCGATAACAGGGTGGTCAACAAGGGCGCCTGTATGGGATGGCACATCATTTACAAGCTCTATCTTTAATCTTTCCTCGGCAACGAAAATCCTGTAGAAGTGTTCACCTTTATAGTCAACTTCAACTTTGTGATTGAAAACCGTCAGCAATCTGTCTACCTGAATTTGTGCTAACCGTTTAAATTCAGGATGAAAATTGACAAAATAATCTAAATCATCAGAATATCTGTGGTTATAATAGCCACGCGAAAGTGCGGTACCACCTGTAAGGTAAAATGGCGAATCCTTAAAAGCTGGAATGGCTTTATCTTGAAGTGGATAAATAATTTTATTGTAATATTCTACTTGCAAAGTCCATTCCCTCTCTTATCTCCCTTGCTCTAACATATTTTCTGGCATCATCCCACACACTGTACAAAACTTTGGGGTTAAATATGGTGACAATCTTAAACCAGTTAACTGATTCAACAAGTCTTGCCACGCAAAAACCCCTATCGGGCCATGTGCGGGTGCTTGAGCCTTCTATAATGGCAAAAAACTCTTCAGGTGTAAGATTCATGTCCCACAGCGCCTGTTTAAGGATACTTCTTTGATCATCCGTTAATTTTTGTTCTATTTTCCCCATCACCTGTTTCATTATATCCTAGTTTTTGACTTTAAGCATTAAACTTTCAAAACGTCCCCCGTCCCCCCGGTTCGGTTCTTCCCTCTTTGCTCTCTGCTCTCCGCTCCTTGCTCTCCGCCTTCAGCCTGCGTGGGCAACTGAAGTAACAGTGAAAGGTGAATAGTGGACAGTGATAAATTATTGTTACCCCGGACGATAAAAACCTTGATCATTGAACTTGCTAAATATATAAAAACTTATATAATATGGCGAGTAATCTATTACGAGACTACCAATTATTATTTGGCAGATAATATTTTATTGTGCTACAATTTATGAACATCAGATATTTATTATGGAGGTTAACTATGCAGGCGGTAAAGGTATTACCAAAATGGCAGATTACCATCCCAAAAACAATCCGTAAAAAAATGGATCTCAAGGTAGGCGAAACTTTTGTTATAGAAGAAAAGGAAGGGCAGGTTGTATTGAAGAGAGGAAAAACCATCTTTGACTATGTCGGAACATTACCAAAAATGGAGGTATCAATTGAAGAAATCCGGGAACTCGCCATTTCGGAGGCTGCCCATGAGCGAATATAAGGCGTTTATTGATACAAGCGCAATCCTCCGGTTGCTGACGAAAGACGACGAAGGCAAGAGCAAGGCCGTCGAGAAACTCATTAAAGAGTCGGGACATAAAGGAATCACGTTGTATCTCTTGCCGGTAACTGTTTTGGAAATCGTATGGGTTTTAGAAAAGGTATATAAATTTGATCGCAAAACAATCAGGGAAATTGTTGAAGCCACCTTAAACACACCTCAACTGAAATGTTATCTCGAAAACGTATTCAGAAAAGC
>JAPLKD010000102.1 GCA_026388245.1 Pseudomonadota bacterium
CAATACAATAATGTTCATATTTCTTTCGATTTTCTGTTTCTTTATTGGAATTCTTCTAAGTTCCTACAAAACAGCATTTTATCCTGAATTTTTCCAGGAACGTTTATTTATCGGTGTTCTCTCCATAATATTAGCCATATCAATATGCTTTTTTCTAAAATTCAACAAAAAATCATATATTTTCCCTGCCCTTTTTTGTTTCATTACATGTTCATATATGGCGGCAAATATATCCATCTACAAAAAATGGAATTTTTATAAATCTCCAAAACCTTTGGCTGAAAAGATAAAACCACACTTAAAAGACGGTACCCCATGGGTTTATTACGGGAGCATGCGAGGCATTTATGTCTATTATATTGGGAAATATGCTATTCATGTGGACGAACACAGTGTTGTCGGATTAAAAAAATTGGAACATATGAAAAAATTCTATATACTCACGCGGAAAAGGGATTATAAAGAGTTATCCGACTCTCTAAGGGGCGTTCGTACAATTTTTGAAGAAAAAATCGGGGATACTCCAATGGTATTTTCGTTGTATGAAGAAAAAATATAAGGCATTTACTTGATGAACAATGGCAGGCTGAATATAAGGCATTTACTTATTATCCTTCTCTTTTCGTACGTCTTCTTTTTTTACGGGATGGGCGAATATTCATTAAAAGAGCCGGATGAGGGAAGATACGCAGAAATTCCGCGAGAAATGATAGAACTGAACGATTATACGGTGCCGCACCTCAATTATGTAAGATATTTTGAAAAACCACCTCTTTTTTACTGGACAGTTGCTGCCTCATATAAGCTTTTCGGAGTGAATGAGTGGTCCTTCAGATTTGCAAATGCCTTTTCTGCCTTCCTGTGTATGCTTTCCCTCTATATCTTCGTGAGACGTTGGTTCGGTGAACGTGCTGCCTTTCTTTCGTCGATAGTGCTCATCTCTTCATTCGGGTTTTTCTCTATGGCACGCATAGTTACTATCGACATGTTTTTTACACTATGGTTATCCTTGTCTCTTTTTTGCTTTTTGGGATACTACAAAGAAAAAAAACCACTTTTTATTTATTTTTTCTATGTATTTCTTGCGTTTGCAACGCTTTCAAAGGGTATAGTCGCTATTATCCTGTTGATCGTCACTATTATCATTTTTCTGCTAATTGAGAAAAAAACATCTTTCGTTAAAGAAATGCGGATCATAAAAGGTATAATAATTTACGGCGTTATAGTGCTCCCATGGTTTATAGCAATCTCTTTAAAGGAAAGTGAATTCTTCTATTTTTTTGTCATAGATCAGCATTTCCTCAGATTTTTTACAGCAAAACATAAGCGAACCGGTTCTCTGTTTTATTTTTTACCGGTTCTGATAGGAGGCATGTTTCCATGGTCGATACTCATACCGAGAAGTATTATAAATCTCTGGAAAAAGAGTGAAATCAGACTTTTTCTAATATGGAGCGGCATAGTCTTATTATTCTTCAGTGTTTCTAAATCTAAATTGCCCCCCTACATTTTACCCGTATTCCCTCCGCTGGCTATTGTTATTGGTTGTTTTTTTGATGATATATGGGACCGGGTAGCAGAAATAACATTAGAGGCTGCTATCTACATAATAATTTTTATTCTGTTCGCAATAGCCCCTTTTCTTTTCTGGAACACCACTGTAATCGGATGGATATCACAAATATCTACAGAGGCAATATATGTTTTTCAAAGTCTGAAGGTGGTTTTGATATGTGTTTCTATTTTATCCACCATCATTGTATTTGCCTTATCCTTTCGCAGATTTATTACATATGCTTCCTTTTTTTTGATATTGTCCTCTTTCTCGTTTTTGTTCGTAAGTTTACTGATGGTGCTTAACATAAAAACAATTGATTCACTCAACTCAACGAAGGGGTTGAGCAATACCATTAACCGTAATATTCGTGAGGGAGATTTACTTATCAATTATGGGGCATACGATCAAACGCTCCCATTTTATACAAGAAGGAATGTTGTAATTGCCGCATATAATGGCGAACTTGAAATGGGTTCAAAATATGAAGACGCTAAACATATCTTCATTAGCGAAGATGATTTTATAAAACTTCTTAAATCAGAAAAAAGAGTATTTTCCGTATTAAAAACAAAGCGTTTAAAGAGACTAACGGAAAAAATTCCTGAAAATATCACAATAATTGATTATCAAAACGAAAGGTGTTTGATTAAAAACCGTTAATATGTTACTACATTCACAAGCAAATTAGTTCTTATTGACATTTTGCTTTGAGTACGTAATATATTTAACAAGCTGAGGTCAAAATGAGTAACTTCTATGATAAGCTTTCTTTAAGACAATTAAGAAAAGATGATTTGGACGCTATTGTAGAGATAGATACCAAGGTTCTCGGGGAAACAAGGAGAGATTACTGGGTCACTAAAATCATCAAACAGGCCGAAACAAGACCACCGGATGCCTCTCTTGCATCAGAGATTGACGGAAAGGTCGTAGGTTTTATTCTTGGCGAAGTGAGTGGCTGGGAATTTAAGGTTCCCAATAATATAGGGTGGATCGATACCATAGGCATAGACCCTGATTATCAGAACAGAGGCATCGCAAAGGTTCTCGCAAATGCCGTAATAACAAATTTAAAAAGATATGGCGTAGATACTATATATACACTTGTTAACTGGAACGATTGGGACCTTCTTCAGTTCTTCCATGCAATGGGATTTTCGCGAGGCGATATGATAAACCTCGTTTTAAAAGTCTAAACAAAAAAACCGATAATCTTTAATAGGGTATTGACTGACTGGTTACTGGTTTTCCGGATTATCCTTTACTCTCGACAATCTTCAATTTCATTCGAGGGTATACTTTATCGCTCTTCAGATTGTTTGCTGTTCTGAGACTTGAGATATTAACACCGTATTTGGTGGATATCGAAGAAAGTGTTTCCCCTCTTTTAACTACATGAATTTTAACTGATGTTTTTCCTTTTTTATGTGAATAGCTCACAAGCTTCAGCTTCATGTCAGGATATACTTTATCATTCTTCAGATTGTTTGTTGCCCTGAGGTTTGAGATACCTATACCGTATTTGGTGGATATCGAAGAGAGTGTCTCCCCTTTTTTAACGACATG
Source organism: Pseudomonadota bacterium (assembly GCA_026388245.1). GTDB lineage: Bacteria > Desulfobacterota > Syntrophorhabdia > Syntrophorhabdales > Syntrophorhabdaceae > MWEV01. The sequence goes on from JAPLKD010000102.1 coordinate 3,125, forward strand.
GTAGGTTTTAACTTCAAGTTTGTCTGGTTTGTCTTGTTTCTCTGGTTTCTCTGGTTTCTCTATACTCGTTTGATTAACAACTTTTACATGTTTTTGTGCTGTTGCCTGTTTTTCGGTTTGTTTTGAAGGCCTCTCTGATTTTTGAGCAATTGTCTCCTTCACTGGCTGACCATTAAACCGTGGTATACTAACAACCATTCCAGGCTTAATCTTCATATCTCCTTCTGCATAATTCACCAGTTGCATATCTTCATAGCTCATTTTAAATTTCTTCAATATCCGGGCTAAGGTATCTCCTTTTTTTACCTTATATGTTGAATAGCCTGTAATTTTTTTATCACTACTTAATGCAGCCTCCAGATTCCTGTTAAATTCATTCCTGTCCACGGTCAAGGGCAATTTAACTTCATAATAATCAATATCCGGCGGTGTTATACCGTGTAGGATTTCGGGGTTAATAGACCTCAAGGTGCTTATATCGAGGGATGCAGATTTTGCTATTGCCGTGAGGGGCGACCCTGACGGAACCTTTACCTGTGCAAATCGTACAGGCTGATCATATGTGATAGCCCCGAAACCAAATTTTTCAGGGTCTTTCGCAATGATTGCGGCAGCGATCAGTTTCGGTATATATTCCCTCGTTTCCCTTGGAAGGGTGTTATATTTGACGATTTCCCAGAAATCATTTGTATTATGCTTTTCCATGGCCCTCTCGACCCTTTTTTCTCCTGAGTTATACCCTGCTGCTGCAAGATACCAGCAACCAAACTGGTTAAAAAGGTCCCTTAAATACTTTGTAGCGGCCACAGTCGATTTTTCCGGATCTCTCCTTTCGTCTATCCAGTAATTTACCTTCAGACCATACCTTCCGCCTGTTTCGTAAATGAATTGCCACGGGCCGCTTGCCTTTGCAGAAGAATAGGCTTTGGGGTTAAAGCCACTCTCAATCATGGCCAGGTAAACAAGGTCTTCGGGCAACCCCTGTTCTTTTAAAATCTCTTTCATTATCGGGATATAATATCGTGACCTTTTCAGCCAGTTTCCAAAAGTCTTTCTTTTTTCAGTGGTAAAATATTGAATGAAGTATTTTACGGCGTCATTAAAGACAATAGGGATGTCAAAATCTTTGTAATAATCACGATCGATAAGCGATGAAATATCGTCATCATCCTCAGAAAATTGTGTTATACCTTCTGCATTACTGTTCCATTTTTTTGCAAGTTTAGTCGTCTTTTTTGCACTGTTACTCTTCTTTATTTTAGCTGAATCCGGTGTAGTATTTGTCGGGGAAACAAGCTGGCCATCTTGTGGCAGGTTTTCTGTTACCCCAACGCTTTTAGTAGTAGTACATCCGTTTACAACCAAAAAAAAGAAAAATAAAAAAAGAACAGCAACTTTTCTCATACTACCCCTGTTATAATTATAAGCAAGAAACATACCAAATAGCCCATTATTGATAATAGAAGTTAATGTTTTTCCTGTCAACAAAAAAATGATATTTTTGCATTTTATTTCAATATCTTCCCGATCAATCCCCTGTACCCATTGGCAAATTCGAATGCATTCATCCTTTTCTTGTTTTGTAATTGAACTTCTCTCGCAATAATAGCGCGATTGCCCGTTTGGACAACAATACCATCTTTTATTGTTTCCAGAATCGTACCCGGCAATTCTTTCCTGCCAGACCCAAAGATTTCCCCATCAAATATCTTTAAAAAAATTCCATCCAATAAGGTATGGGCCGTTGGCCAGAGTACAAAAGCCTTTATCTGTCTTACAATTTCTAAGGCGCTTTTACTCCAGTCTACTTTGCCCATCTCTTTAGTAATAATCTGCGTAAAGGTTGCCAGTTCATGCCGCTGCTCAGTGCCCTCTACCATGCCCTCAATTTCAATAACATCAAGAACCTCAAGGAGTATCCCGGCTGACCTCCGGGAAAGCCTATCTGAAAGTGTAAGGAAATTATCTTTCTCAGCAATCATCATGTTTTCCTGGTATATGACATTGCCTGCATCCATCTTTTCGTTCATATTGATGAGGGTAATGCCGGTCTCCTCATCGCCCTTCAGGAGCGCCCATTGGATTGGCGACGGCCCCCTGTACAAGGGAAGTAAAGAGGGGTGAATATTTATTGCACCCATGGAAGGAATATCCAGAACCCAACGCGGTATAATAAGTCCAAAAGAAGCAACTATGAATAAATCAGGACTGTAATCTTTTAAATGCTGGGCAGCCTCATCCTTGAAGGATGCAATCTCTATAAGCGGCAAGCCTAATTCCAGCGCTGTTCTTTTTACTTCATTGTCTTCAAGCAGATATCCCCTTCCTTTTGGCTTCGCCTTTTTTGTAATCACACACGAAACATAAGACGAAACAGATTTCAGCGGAGGAACAGAGAAACTTGAAGATCCGAAAAAGATGATATTCATCTGTCTTTTTTGATGTATTTTTTCTTAAAAAGGTTCCTCTTAACCGGACTAAGATAATCAATGAAAAGAACCCCGTTGAGGTGATCGATCTCATGCTGAAATGCCCTTGCCATATGGCCATCACATTGCATCTCAAAAGGCGCTTTATCAATAGTCATCCCTTTAACAGAAATTTTCCTGGCCCTCTTGATATATTCATAGAACTTTGGAAGGCTTAAGCACCCCTCTTCTGCAATTTCTTCTTCTTCACTTCCAACGATAACAGGATTTATAATAGCAATTACCTTATTACCTATATCGCCTCTTTTCTTTTTATCGCTTTCTTCCTCTAACACAATAAGCCTTACAGGCACACCGACTTGATTTGCAGCAAGACCTGCGCCACGGGAGAGACGCATCGTCTCAATCATATCTTCAGCAAGTTTTATTGTTTGAGCATTTACATCATCAACGGGTTTTGCAATCCTTCTAAGCACCGGATCCGGATATGTTCTGATTTCGAGCAAAGCCATTAAATATTAATAAAACAAATTATGACTTCAGTCAATAACCTGTTTTAAATTATTGACTACTTAATAAATATAGTGGTAATGTAGAAAACATGTTTGGTCTTGGATTTCCAGAGCTTATTGTTATACTTATTATTGTTGTCCTCATCTTCGGGGCCGGCAGGATCTCCGAAATCGGCGGGGCCTTGGGAAAAGGCATAAAGAGCTTTAAAAAATCAGTTAAAGAACCCGATGAAATAGATGTCACCCCATCGAAAAACGATAAGGACAAAGAAAAACCAGCTTAATAGCCGTCGTGGATCATAAAATATTCATTGGTATCGGATCCAATATCGGCAACAGCCGGGAAAATTGCCTCACAAGCATTAAAACCATCTCAAAAGATGGCAGAGCAACGTGTATCTCCTCTTCTTCCCTCTACCTTACATCACCTGTTTCAGAAGTCAAGCAGGGAGATTTTATTAATTGTGCGATCTCGTTGAAATGGAAAGGCAACCCGTTTGAATTGCTGAGCTTGTTACAAAGGATTGAGACAAGCATGGGGAGAACAAGAGAAATAAAAAATGGACCCCGCATTATCGACCTGGACATATTATTATTCTCAGACCTTATATTGAGCAATCCATTCCTCATTATACCCCATCCGGAATTGCATAAAAGAAAATTTGCCATTATTCCTTGCCTCGAAATAGAGCCGGAGATTGTTCACCCTTTATATAAAAAACCGCTTAAAAACTTTCTCTGTGAAATAGAGGAAGAACAAATGTGCAAAAAGTTGCCGCTTGATATTTGAACACCTTACACGTTATATTGACATATAAAAGCAGGCCCCCTGTAAAAGAAGAGGATGAAACTTTGTTGCCTCTTCAGGATATTGTGACTATTTATAAAAAAATTGAAAGGAGCAAATAATCATGCCAGAAGTTGATACATCTGAAAAGGAAAAACAGTTTTATGTGGACATTCCAGCCAAAAGTGAACCTTTCTTTTTGAAAGGATGTAACAACGTAGACTGGGGGATGAAAAACCGTCTATCCAGAATATTTAATCCCGAGTCAGGCAAAACAGTCATGCTGGCAATTGACCACGGATATTTTCAAGGTCCGACTACAGGACTGGAGCGTGTAGATGTCACTATCCTGCCGCTTTTACCATATGCAGATACTTTGATGCTTACACGGGGTATCCTCCGTACAATTATCCCCCCCACCTTTGACAGGGGAATAGTCCTGAGGTCAAGCGGGGGGCCGAGCATTCTTAATGAACTCTCAAACGAGCAGATTGCCGTAGATATAGACGAGGCTATTCGTTTAAATGTGGCAGCTATGGCTGTCCAGGTATTTATCGGCGGTGAATTCGAAACTCAATCTGTGCACAACATGACCCGTCTTGTAGATATGGGCAACCGCTATGGTATCCCTGTTCTGGGTGTTACAGCGGTGGGGAAAGAAATGGCCAGAGATGCCAAATATATGCGGCTGGCTTCGCGAATCATTGCCGAGCTCGGTGTTACCTATGTGAAAACCTATTATGTAGAGGAAGGGTTTGACACGGTAGTTGCCTCCTGCCCGGTACCTATTGTTATTGCAGGAGGTAAAAAACTTCCGGAGCTTGATGCCCTGACAATGGCTTACAATGCTATTCAGGATGGAGCAGCCGGGGTGGATATGGGTCGTAATATTTTTCAATCTGATGCACCTGTTGCCATGATTAAGGCGTTAAGAAAGGTCGTTCATGAAGGAGAAAAACCCGAAGCAGCCTATGACTTCTTTATAACAGAGAAGAATGAGACAAAGCGGGGATAGTTTAAACATGCGTGTAGGAATGTATTATAACAACAGCAAGGTCGAAGTAGAGGAACAGCCGGTTCCCGGGGTCGGCAAAAGTGATATTCTTGTTAAGGTTATGGCAAGCGGCATATGCGGCAGTGATGTTCTGGAATGGTACCGCATTAAAAAGGCGCCCCTGGTGCTTGGACATGAAATTACCGGTGAGATAGTTGAGGCTGGAGAAGAGGTTACAAAATTCAAGAAAGGGGACAGGGTATTTACCACACACCATGTTCCCTGCGATGAATGTCACTGGTGCTTGACGGGTCATCAAACTGCATGCCAGCTTTTCCAGACAAAAAATAATTTTGACCCGGGCGGTTTTTCAGAATACTTAAGGGTCTCCGGGAAAAGTATTGATACCGGAACCCTTATTTTGCCTGACGAAATGTCCTATGAACAAGGATCGTTTATTGAGCCCTTAGGAACGGTAGTCAGGGGGTTGAGAGCTATTGCCCTGAAACCTGGTGATACCCTGTTGGTTCTTGGCTGCGGAATTGCAGGCTTGCTTATGATTAAACTGGCCCGTGCCTTGGGCGCCGGGAGGATTATCGCAACATATATAGACGATTACAGACTGGAAGCAGCAAAAAGATTCGGTGCGGAAAAGACCGTCCAGGCCGACACAGATGTACCGGGTTCAATAAAAAAGATAAACAATGGCCGTCTGGCCGACAAGGTCATAGTCTGTGCAGGGGCGTTACCTGCTGCGCAGCAGGCATTGCAATCGGTTGACCGGGGTGGAACTGTTTTATTTTTTGCAGTACCAAACCCGGGAGAAACGCTCGATATAGATTTCAATCCTTTCTGGAGAAATGATATAAGCCTTAAAACCTGTTACGGGGCTGCCCCGCTTGATAATGTACAGGCCATGGAACTCATCAGGGCTGGGAATGTTGATGTTAAAGACATGGTTACACACAGATTCAGCCTGGAAGAAATTGCAAAAGGATTTAAGGCTGCCGGTAAAGGGAAAAACTGTTTGAAGGTTATCATAAAACCACACCAGGCAGCATAAGTAAGAGAGTTACGGTTTAGATATGTCCCTGAAAATCTACTTAATGAAGTGAGCGCCCCGGCTCATATGGTTTTTGAATGCGGATTGAGCCACTATAAATGCCGTCCTGACTCCGTTTCGAAGATTGATCACCGCAGGAACAAGGTGTGCCCTTCTGTAAAAATCGTCTATCCTGTTCTTGAGATAGCCAAGATCTGACTTTGCCCTCTCCAGTCTCTTGATTGTCCTTATAATACCTACGTAATTCCACATTGTGGACCTTATGCTCACCCAGTCCTGCTGGATAAGTGCCGGGTCAACCTCTTCTCCCCGTTCCGGAAAACGCCACGGGGGGATTTCCGACTCTTTATACGGTTTTTTATCATCAAAGTGTTCAACTATATGTTGGGCAGACCTTATTCCCCACACCAGTCCTTCAAGGAGCGATGTGGAGGCAAGCCTGTTTGCGCCATGTATGCCCGTTGCCGTCACCTCCCCGGCAGCATAGAGATTATTGAGAGATGTCCTTCCCCAGACATCCACCTGAACACCTCCGCAACTATAGTGAGCAGCGGGCACAACCGGAATCGGCACCTTCTGAATATCAATATCAAGGGACAGACAGCGTTTATAAATAGTGGGGAAACGTTTCTTGATATTTATATCCGTATATGAGGCAATATCAAGATAGACGTATGAATCACCTCTCTTTATCATCTCTTCATATATGGCCCGCGACACCTCGTCTCTCGGCGCAAGGTCTCCCAGTGAAGAATACTTGTCCATAAAGGGTATGTCGTCTTTTGTTTTAAGCTTTGCGCCCTCACCCCTCAACGCCTCTGAAATGAGAAATCCGTCAGCATCTTTATGGAAAAGGCTCGTTGGATGGAACTGAATGTACTCCATATTAATCAGTCTGGCCCCTGCCCTGTCAGCCATTGCAAATCCGTCTCCTGTTGCGCTGGAAGGATTTGTGGTGTGGAGATAGATTCTTCCGAGACCTCCGGCTGCAAGGATCGTATAGGTCGAGAATATCCTCTCCACCTGCTCTCTTTCGTTATTCAGCACATATGCGCCTATACACTGCGGCTCCATATACAACGCAAGTGGACTGGTCGAATGGTGGGGTATCGTCATAAGGTCAATAGCTGTGTAATCTTGAAAAATCCTTATTTTTTCGATCTCCTTCAACTTTCTCACAAGGGCTTCTTCAATGGACTTACCGGTAGAATCCATGCAATGGAGTATCCGTCTGCGTGAATGGCTTGCCTCCCTTGCATATTCATATCCTGTCTCCTCGGAACGGGAAAAGGGGACACCTGCTTTTTTAACCAGAAAAGCATCCACCAGGGATGGCCCTTCGTTGGCAAGCACTTCAACCGCCTCAAGGTTTGAGATCCCATCCCCGGCCTGCATAATATCGTTTATAAGGTATTCCGGGGAGTCATCCTTTCCCATAGAGACAATCCCACCCTGAGCATAGTATGTATTCGATTCTTCAAGGGTTGATCCCTTTGTGACAATGATTACATCGAGCCCTGAATCTGCGGCGGTAATGGCCGCCGAAAGGCCGGCTATGCCCGAACCGATAATGAGAACATCACAATAATGGTTGTTGTCTTTATTCATTTCATTTAATCTCCAGCATTCTTTTTAAGGCCAGCCTTGCATGTTCCGTATACGTTCCATCCACAAGAACTGGATTGACAGCCCTTCCTTCGGCCAGATATTCAAGCACACGAAGGAGTTTTTCCGGCGTAATCTTTGCCATTTCCCTGCAGCCTGAACCCAAAAGGGGAATAATAAGCTTATCCGGGTTTTCTTTTCTAATCCTGTTTACAAAGTTAATCTCCGTTCCAATTGCCCAACTTGAGCCCGGGGCCGATTTTTCTACAGTATTCTTAATAAAGCTCGTTGAACCCGCCAAATCGGAAACGTTAACGGTATCAGGAGTACATTCGGGATGCACAATTACCTTTATACCTTTATATTGCCTTCTTATTGCCTCCACATGGGACGGTAAAATAACCGTATGAACTATGCAAAATCCTCTCCACAAAAACATCATGGCATTGTTCATGGATGCTCCATTCCTGCTGCCGTCGGTCTCGTAGGGATCCCAGAGAAACATCTCTTCGTCGGATATACCCATGGTGTGTGCCGTGTTCCTTCCAAGGTTTTCATCCGGGAAAAAGAAAGGAACTGCATTTCTGGAAAAGACATGTTCCATGACCTTTTTAGCATTGGCTGATGTACACACAAGCCCTTCGTTCTTACCGCAAAAGGCCTTTAAATCGGCATTTGAATTAACGTACACAACGGGAATAATCCTTTTCCCTGTCTTTTCCAGGGCAACCCATGCCTTTTCAACATCATCTATATTCGCCATCTCTGCCAGAGGGCATCTCGCTTTTGTTTCCGGATGAAACACTATCTGTTCAGGACTGCATATGATTCGAGCCATTTCAGCCATAAAGGATACGGAACAGAAGACGATATAATGTGCATCTTTCTGTTTTGAAGCGGCCCGGGCAAGCTGCAGAGAATCTCCAATAAAATCTGCTGATTGTATAATGTCGTCCATTTGATAGAAATGTGCCAGTACAATCAGGTCACTGCCGAGTTTCTTTCTGGCAACCTCTATCCTTTCCAATATTTCTGTTTTTGTTGGTTGCGATCTACTCATCATCTACGAAACTCCTTCGTGGAGCAAACTTATGTCGAGCGATTTAAAAGAATGTGTCAATGCCCCTATTGAGATAAAATCGACACCAGCCTTCGCAATTTCCATTATGCTTTCCATGTTTACGTTCCCGGACACTTCAATGGGAATCCTTTTGTTCACGAATAAAACTGCCGTCTTTATCCCTTTTGTATCCCAGTTGTCGAGCATTATACGATCTACATCTTCCCTTAATGCCTCCTCTAACTCCACCATGTTTTTTACTTCTACCTCTATAAGCACCTTTGATATGTCGCGGATCTTCCTTACTGCATCTTTTATAGAGCCCGCAGCAGCTATATGGTTCTCTTTAATAAGGGCCATTTCACTGAGATTGCCCCTGTGATTATAGCCTCCACCCATTCTCACCGCATATTTTTCCTTTTCCCGGTGGCCAGGGGAAGTCTTTCTTGTATCAAGTATCTTAACTCCGGTGCCTTCAACGGCCTCAACAAACTTCCCCGTTAAAGTGGCTATGCCTGAAAGTCTCTGCAGAAAGTTCAGGGCAACCCTTTCACCCGTCAATATTGCACGTGTTTTTCCTTTAACAATGGTGATTATGTCGCCCTCCTTCACATGCTCCCCGTCTTTTTTCCATTCTTCATATACCAAAGTATCGTCAAGCTCCCTGAAAACTTCTTTTGCGGTGGACTGGCCTGCAATGACACCATTCTCTTTTGCAACAATTCTGGCCCTTGAAACATGCATTTCGGGCACTATGGCATTTGTGGTAATATCCCCGGTGCCGATATCTTCTGTCAGATAATATTTTATGCTGTTTTTCATAGAATTATTTATTATAAGGTTGTATAGAAATTGAGTCAATCAAAGACTGCTATTCTTTTAAAATAGTTTTGTAATCATACTCAATATATGGCATATCTATATAGAATCTCAGATTCAAAAATAAAATTCAACTTTATTGAAAATGTAAATACGGAGGTATAGATATGAAATTTTTTATAGACACGGCAAACATTGAAGAGATCAAAAAAGGGATTGAAATGGGGCTTGTCGATGGCGTTACAACCAACCCTTCATTGCTCTCAAAGGAAAAAAAGGATCCACAGACAGTAATTAAAGAAATCTTATCCATTGTAGAAGGGCCAGTAAGTCTGGAGGTTGTGGCCATCGATTCCAGGGGCATGGTAGAAGAGGCAAGAAAGCTTGCATCATTGGGCCCTAATGCTGTTATCAAAATCCCCATGACTGAGGAAGGGGTCAAAGCAGTAAAAACACTCTCACAGGAAGGCATAAAGACAAACGTGACATTAATATTTCAACCTGTTCAAGCACTCATTGCTGCAAAGGCGGGGGCAAGTTACGTAAGTCCCTTCATCGGGAGACTCGATGACATTTCCCAGAGAGGCATGGGCATTATTGAAGATATAGCGACAATCTATTCAAATTACGGGTTTGAAGCAGAGATCATCGTTGCAAGCATACGCAATCCTGTTCATGTTCTTGATGCAGCGCTTATTGGCGCCGACATAGCCACCATACCCTTTAACGTTCTATCGCAGCTTATCAAACATCCATTAACTGACATAGGACTTGAGAAGTTTTTGAAGGATTGGCAATCCAGCTTATCAAACATCCATTAACTGACATAGGACTTGAGAAGTTTTTGAAGGATTGGCAATCAATAAAGAGCTGACAACGCAGACATTCAGAAGTCAGATCGCTTTTCAGGCTGACAGAAGTCAGATGTTAGACCGTCCAGCTCCGCGGACTGACAGAAGCCAGATTTTAGTCTGTCTTCTGTCTTCTGTTCTCTACAGGTTTTTCCGGTTGTCTATCGAGCTTTTTATGGTGAGTGGGTCTATGTAAACAATATCTCCACCGACAGGAATGCCTGAAGCAATTCTTGTAATCCTTACATCAAGTGATTTTAGAATCTCGCTTATATAGTGGGCCGTTGTATTACCTTCTATGTTGGGATTAGTGGCAATAATCACTTCCTTGATTTCTTCCCTGATAATCCTCTCATGCAATTCTTTTATCCTCACGTCATCGGGACCAATACCCTCTATAGGGTTTATAACACCGTGAAGAATATGGTATTTATAATGACCTGGATTGGCCGATTCTACCACCATCATATGTGATGATTCTTCGACAACACAAATAATAGACCTGTCCCTTCTGGGGTCAGTACAGATTACGCAAGGATCAACATCCGTAATATTGAAGCAGACACTGCAAAGTTTTATTTTTTCTTTAACATCGAGAAGGCTTTCTGAAAGTTCAGATATATAAAACCCCTTGGAATTGAGAAGAAAAAAGGTGAGTCTTGTAGCGGTTTTCCTGCCAATGCCAGGCAACTTTGTAAGGTTTTCAATCAACCGCTCGATTGGTCCGGGATAATACAATCTATACCCCGAATGGCATTTGCATACCGCCAAGCCCGGTAATCTTTGCCATCTCTTCCTGCATCATATCTTTTGATTTATTGAGACCTTCATTAATAGCTGCAACGATAAGGTCTTCCAGGAGTTCTTTGTCCTTTTCTTCCCATATTTCGTCGGAAATCTTTAATGAAATCAGATCCTGTTTCCCGTTTACCACACAAGAGACCATACCTCCGCCGGATTGGGCTTCAACGGTTTTGTCGCCCATTTCTTCCTGCATATTTTGAAGCTTCTCCTGCATCTTTTTTGCCTGGCTTAATAGTTGACCAAAATTCTTTGACATATCCCCTCCTTCTTCATACTTTAAATAAGGAATCTGCCTCTTTTACATAATCCTCGAGCAGGTCCTTTTTCTTCTCAATTATATCCTTAAAAACTAATCCCATTTCGTTGCCAAAAAATATCTTCGAATACTGTCTTATATCATCCTTCAAGCTGGCGTCTTCTTTGATGAAATTATAGTTTTTGTCAATAAATACAACCATATTGGTGCCATCTATCTTAATTTCAAGGGACTGCAGGATGCTACTCATAAAGGGCTTCTTCTGTTTCAGATACTCAATAAACCCTTTCAAATCCTTCTTAAATTGAGGTTCAGGTGGATTATGCTCCTCTACAAATGTATCATATTTATCATGCACAGACCCCTCTGCATGCTCGTGCTTGCTTAAACTGTCAATCATTTTCTCTACATTCCTCAGTTTTGAGATGTTGTAAAGGTTGATATAGAGTATCTCCAGGGAAATCCTCTGGAAAATCCCTTTAAACATGTCCTCCGATCTCAGCATATAGTTCAGCATATTTTGAATCTCATAATATTCAATACCTTTTAACAGTTCCGCTATTTTACGATATTCTTCCTCTCCCATATAAAAAAAGGGGGGGATGCTGCCGTATACCTTGAGTATCATCATGTTTCGCAAAAAAGATATAAGACCTTCGTATACCTGATAGGTATCATAACCATCATTCAATGTCTTCTCAATAATCTCAAGACCGGCCTTCAGGTTTTCATCCAGAATAGATTTGATGAGGTCATGCAGGATTTCTTTTTCTACAATACCAATTACACTTATAACATCCTTTTCGGATATAAAGTCACCGCTATAGGCAATAATCTGATCTAACAGAGATTCGGCATCTCTCATACTCCCGTCTGCCTCGACTGCAATATGACTGAAGGCGCTCTCATCATATTTTATCTTTTCGTCCTCGCAGATCAACTTCAACTGGTTCACTATCTCCCTCTCCGAAATCCTCTTGAAGTCAAAACGCTGACACCTGGACATTATCGTGTAAGGGATCTTCTGCGGCTCCGTAGTTGCAAGAATAAAGATATTGTTTCCGGGAGGCTCTTCGAGGGTTTTCAAAAAGGCATCTCTTGCCTGCGGTGTCAACATATGTGCCTCATCGAGAATATATAGCTTGTAAGTGCCCTTCATGGGCATATACCTGACGGTTTCAGTAAGCTCTCTAATGTCGTCAATTCCTCTTGTGGATGCCGCATCTATCTCAATAACATCAACAAAGCTGCCGTTATCGATCGCAGTGCAATTTTCACATATGCCGCAAGGCTCTTCTTTTGGCCCGCCAATACAGTTCATCGCCTTAGCAATGATCCTTGCAAGGGATGTTTTACCAACACCCCTCGGGCCGGTAAAGAGGTAGGCATGCGCTACCCTGTTGTGTTTAATCGAGTTTTTTATTGTTGTGACAATATGAGGCTGACCTACAACATCTTCAAAACGCTTTGGTCTCCACCTTCGTGCAATGACAGTGTAGTTCAAGCGGGAATACCCCTTGTGAAATGTGCCTGTCCGCCAAGACGCTCGCGGCGCAGGTGGGAAAGGTGAAAGGTGAAAGCACAAATGCTTCTGTCTTCTGTCTTCTGTCTTCTGACTTCTGTTTTCTGTCTTCTGTCTTTTAATTCTACATTCATAATTCTACATTCTACATTTTAAAGACCAGGCTACCTGCGGCACACGAATCAGTTACTACCGCTGCTTCCTTCCGGACCTGACGGGGTTTATAACCTCCACGTTGCGCAGGGCCTGGCGAATTTTTCACAATTTTTTATGGCGGAGAGACAGGGATTTGAACCCTGGGTGCGCGTTTTAGCACGCACACACGATTTCCAGTCGTGCTCCTTCAGCCTCTCGGACATCTCTCCGGGTTACATTTTATATCATACTCCACGTTGTGTGTACAAGGCAATTCAAAAGGCAGGGTTCGGGGGTATAGGGTTCGAGGGTTCAAGGGGTCAGGGTAATCAAAATCTATTCACAGTTCACGTTGATATTGTTTCTCTGGTTTATATTGTTTCTTTAGTTTCTTCTGTTCTATAACAAAACAAACAAGAAAAACCATAGAAACTAAAGAAACATGCATTGTATCCGGTAATCCATCATCCTCCTTTTGTCATGCCGGGCTTGATCCGGCATCCAGAACCTAACTGGATGTTGCTTCGCAAGTGAAGACTCCTGCTTCCGCAGGAGTGACGGGAAAAAGGTTTTGCTATTCACTATTCACTGTTCACTATTCACTGCCTTTTACCTTTCACCTTTCGCCTTGCACATTACACCCGAACATTATATATGTATAATTGATGCATAAAACAAAAATCATCCGTTTTATTCTTTTTGTATTCGTTGCCGGCTTCGGCGGGATTGTTGCGCAAACGATACTTCTAAGGGAATTGCTCATCCTCTTTTCCGGGAATGAGCTATCAATAGGGGTCATCATTGGCTCCTGGGTCATATGGGAGGCCATCGGTGCAGTTATCGGCGGCACATGTAACCGTAAAGACAACCCTGAAATACTTGTATTTTCAATAATCCTCTTCTCAATACTATTCCCCGCAAGCATCTATTTGATCCGTATCTTTAAAGTGATTCTCTCTATCCCCGCCGGTGTGGGAGCGGGGCTTCTCCCTGTCTTTTACTCTTCTTTTCTTATTCTTCTTCCAACGGGTATCCTCCATGGTTTCTTTTTTACCCTGGCGTGCTCAATCCACAATCAACTGACTGGCAAAAGGGCATCATCAGTAGGGAAAGTCTATTTCTATGAGATGCTGGGAACGATTGCGGGGGGAATACTGGTAAGCTACCTCTTTATTCCATATTTCAACTCATTTCATGTTGCCCTCGTTGTAGCCTTGTTGAGTACAGTATCCTGCATGATTTTCATGCTGCAGGTTTTTAAAGGCAATAAAACGGGGCAATCAGGCGGGAGGAAGGCGGGATTGTTTTTATTCACCCTTATACTCTCGGTTTCCACTTTCATTGCCTTACTATATGATATTGACGATACACTCCACTCAACCTCCATTAAGAAGCAATGGCCACAACAAAACGTGGTCTTTTATGAAAATTCCGTCTATCAGAATATAGTTGTCGTGAAAAACGAGGATCAGTATACATTCTTCACTGACGGCATCCCATTCATCACCACTCCCGTACCTGACATTGCCTTTGTGGAGGAATTAGCCCACTTTCCTCTCCTTACCCATCCCCATCCTGAAAACGTTCTCATCCTTGGCGGAGGTGCAGGCGGCCTCATTAACGAAATACTCAAGCACCCCACTGTAAAAAAGACGGATTATGTCGAGATAGACCCTGCCCTCCTCGAGACAATCAGAAAGTTTTCGACACCGCTTACAGAAACAGAACTGAATAATCCCCTTATCAGGCTTCATTACATGGACGGTAAAATATTTCTCAAAGAAACGAAAGACAGATACGATGTTGTGCTCATAGGATTGCCCCCGCCATCAACACTTCAGACGAACAGATTCTATACACAGGAATTCTTCACTATGGTAAAGTCCATTTTGAAAACCAACGGGATACTCGCCCTTACCATGCCGGGCTCTCTCACTTACTACAGTAGCGAATTGAAGGAACTCAACACAAGCATCATTGAAACACTCAAGTCCGTATTCTCATACGTCTTTGTCCTCCCCGGTGAGTACAACCTTCTTCTCGCTTCACATTCGGATACGGTGACAGGAATATCCCCTTCCCTTCTCTACAAAACATTGAGCCGCCAGCGTATAGAGACAAAATTAATAACCCTTCCACACCTCAATTACCGGTTTGAAAAAAGGTGGCAGGATTGGTTTGCCTCTGCCATAGAGGATTCAAAAGCATCAGTGAACAGGGATTTTTCTCCAAAAGGTCTCTATTATACTATTGCCTATCAGAACCTGCTCTTTTCTCCATCACTAAAGTCTGTTTTCGACGCAGTAAAACACATCAATTTCACCTCCGTGCTTATTTTCATCTCTGCCGTCTTTCTGTTGTTCCTTCTTCTCAGGAAAAAGTACACATACATCGGCATCCCCTATGCAATTACCACAACAGGCTTTGCCGTAATGGTTTTCGAGCTTGTTTTGATGTTTGGTTTTCAGATATTTTACGGGTATGTCTTCTACGAAATAGGGATTCTCATCACTATTTTCATGGGGGGTATGGCTGCCGGGAGTCTTATTGTAACCTATCGCAACAGGTGGATCGGCGCACAAGAATTATCTCTCATGAAGACTCTCGATGCTGCAATGGTAATGTTTTCACTCCTCCTCACTCTCATATTTTCCTTTCCTGAAAAATTATCCTCCATATCACCTGTTGCCATCCGGCTCATATTTTATATCCTGCTCATGATCTCAGGTTTTTTTGCCGGTATGCAATTCCCTCTTTCCAATGCAATCTATCTGAGTCGTACCGATCCCGAAGGTTCGGGTAACACTAAACCGGTCGGAAAAACTGCGGGGATGCTTTACGGTGCAGACCTTGTTGGCGGGTGGCTCGGGGGCATCATTGGAGGACTCATCGTACTTCCTGTGCTTGGCCTTATCCAGGGCTGCATTCTCCTTGCCGTTCTAAAGGCAACAAGCCTGATCCTCCTGTACACTTTTCCAAAGAAATAGTGGTTGTTTTCCTATACAAATCCTGTGAATCTTGATAATATCAAACCGCATCATATTTCCATTCAGTTAATGAAACAGGAGCAGGGTTCATGATAAAGAAACGAAACTTATCCGGTCGCCTGACCGGGGACATCCTGGGAGGCCTTACGGCTATGCTCGTGGCCCTTCCTTCGGCCATCGCTTTCGGGATCATCGTCTATTCTCCTCTTGGTTCACAATATGCAGGTAAAGCCGCTGTTGCCGGCATGATCGGTGCAGTTGCGCTGGGGCTTATCGCGCCGCTTTTTGGCGGCACGCCGCGTCTTATCACGGCCCCTTGCGCCCCTGCAGCTGCTGTACTTTCTGTTTTTGTCGCCCAGCTTGTCAACAGCGGCGCCATTCTATTGGAGGCTATCCCCTTTTATGTGGCACTGGTCGCCCTCTTAGCCGGTATTGTTCAGTTTCTGGCAGGGCGTTTCGGCGGTGGTAAATTCATCAAATACATTCCTTATCCCGTCGTAGCTGGGTATCTGAGCGGCGTCGGTATTTTGATTCTCCTGGGACAATTGCCAAAATTTCTGGGGCTGCCGAAAGGAATCAACCTTTTGCAAGGCGTTTTACAACCTGCCATTTGGAGCGGGGCGAGCATATTCGTCGGCTTTGTCACCATTGCAGCCATGCTGCTGGCCCCCAGGTTCCTAAAGCTCATCCCGGCAGCTATTGTCGCATTGCTTTCCGGGATCGGCGCCTATTTTGCCCTGGCCATCTTAAACCCGGCGCTGTTAACACTCATTGATAACCCTCTGATTATCGGGCATATATCGTCATCCGGGCTGGAGGCCTTCCGCACTGCTATAAACCAGTGGACCTATCTTGGCGGCATTGATGCCAAGGGATTAGCCATGCTTCTTGTTCCGTTTTTGACCCTGGCGGTCCTCCTTTCCATCGATACCTTAAAGACATGCGTGATCCTCGATGTCATGACCCAGTCCCGCCACAATTCGAACAAAGAACTCATGGGCCAAGGTTTCGGCAACATTGTCTCGTCCCTGGTTGGAGGCATCCCCGGTTCGGGAACGATGGGCCCTACCCTGGTAAACGTAGCCAGTGGCGGCCAGACGCGACTATCGAGTATTTTCGCCGGCGTCTTTGCCGGTTTGGTTCTCCTTCTCCTTGGAAAACTCATGGCGTGGATTCCCCTGGGCGCCCTGGCGGGCGTCCTGATCGTCATCGCCGTGCGCATGCTCGACAAAAACAGCCTGCAATTATTGAAGCATAGATCCACCATCTTTGATTTCCTTGTGATCCTGGCGGTGGTGATCTCTGCCGTCAGCATGAGTCTGATCGTTGCTGCCGGCGTCGGGACAGCTCTGGCAATTGTCTTGTTTCTGAGGGAACAGATCCGTTCCTCCGTCGTCAGGCGGAAATTCTTCGGCAATCAGAAGTTTTCTAAAAAACGTCGTATCACCGCCGAACTTTCCATCCTGGAATCGCATGGGAAAGGCACGATCATCTGTGAGCTTCAGGGCCAATTGTTCTTCGGTACAACGGATCAACTCTTCACGGAACTCGAATCACATCTTGCCCAATGCTCGTTTGTTGTGTTGGACATGCGACGCGTTCAATCTCTCGACTTTACAGCTGCCAACATGCTCAAGCAGATCCACAACCGCGTTAAGGAGAAACAGGGTTACCTGGTTCTTGCCTCAATCCCTCTGAGTCTCCCTACAGGCCGGAACGTCAAAGCATATCTCGCAACCCTGGGCTTTACGGAAACGGGCATGAATCTTAAATTTTATCCGGATCTGGACTCGGCCCTGGAATGGATTGAGGATGAGATCATCAACACCTCATCCGGCGCCGACAAGGATGTCTTTCATGTCCTGACTTTGCCGGACTTCGAATTTTTCTCCGGTTTTCCTGTTACGGCTATGGAAAAGCTCTCCGAAACCATAACAGAGCAATCATTTCACGCAGGGGAGAAGATATTTTCTATGGGAGATAAAAGTGATCAGATCTACTTCGTCCGTAAAGGGGCAGTAAAAATCGGTCTGCCATTGACTGGAGGAATGACTCACCATCTCCTCACATTATCCCGTGGGGATTTCTTCGGTGAGATGTCCTTCCTCGACAAAGGGACAAGATCCGCAGAGGCTATCGCGGTAGATGAAGTCATGCTCTACGTCCTCTCGCGAAACCAGTTTAAAAAGATTAGTGAGGCCCATCCCGAGATCGCCGGAATCTTTTTTGAACGTCTCGCACACGCCATCTCGCAACGTCTGCGGCTGACCAATATCGAACTGATGGCCCTGGAAGAGGGCTGATGTTTGCAGAAAACGGAGAGAAACCCTTACATATAGCACAAATCCGCACACTTGGCTGTTTACCAAAAGCAAGGATTACCACATGTAACAAACTGTTCATATATTCCTCCTATGCGGCTTTCCGGGTCATCCCAAGTGTTCGCACAAGACGGTAAGGGTGCGTGGTAAACTCTACTATTAAAGATAAATCAGATATGAGCGTGTCAGAATCTAAGCAGACGGAGCATTCATAGTCTTTTCCATGCTCCGTCTGCAGTAGTTTCCGTGTGTTGCCGGGCCGTACCGATCCCTCAACTTCCCGGGTTATTTGGGAAGCGTGCTGGTATCATACACCGCAATGATACGCACGTTCTGGTACCGGTGCTCGACCTTTAGTGATTTGCCCTTAGGCGCTTCCGTGTCGCCGATGCCCGTGACCTTGTAGAAAGTGTGCGGGATGTTCACCAGGTACTGGTCGATGATGGGCACAGGGACTTCTGAACGTGCAATACTCAGCTTCATGTCGGCATCCGCCTTCCCGATGGCAGATGCACTGCCGATGGACAGCAGAATAACCTTACGTCCATAACTGGCGCGGGAGAGGTAGTCGAGGAAGTTGATGAGCCGCTGTGTCTGCGCCTGATCCAGCTTGGCTGATCCGGTCTTGAAGAATAGTGTTATCTGACCGGTGCCCTGCTCGTTTGAAAGCTTTTCGAGCTTTGCCACTGCCTGCTGTGTCGTCTGTAAATCCGTGTCTTCCGTGGACTGCAGTTTTGCCATCATGGACTGCAGTTCTGCCGCACTCTTGTCTCCCTTGTCAAGACGCCCTTGCAACTTATCGAATTCCTTCATGCTGTTGTTGTTCGCATCCACGATTCCCTTGGCCAGCACATTTGCCTGTTCCCCGGAGACATTGTCAGTCCATCTGCTCGGGGGTACGGTGACCTGTTGCTGTCCACCCGATGTCTGCATCGACAGAACCTGAGACTCGGTCGCACATCCGCTTACAAAAATAATCATGACGATTCCCAGTAAACCAAATACCAAACCCTTTTTCCAATTCATTACTTCCTCCTTTTTTTTGATTGGATCTTTTTTCAAAAATCCTGCATTCCACCGGTTCTCCTCTGAATAACAGAAGGATTCAAAAGAGAGCCTGTGTGCTTATTGGAAAGTGTACCACGATTGAAAATAAGAATGCAATAAGGTCCACAATCCATAACGATAATTTCCTGCACTTTCATTCCTTGTTGTTTTTGCAACTCCTCACATTGCCAGCGGAACACAACGCTGTGTCTATTCTACATGGCACACACCAGGGTGGTTGATTTCATAGAAATAGACAATACATTATTATATTTCATCCATGTTCACCCTTTACGAAACTGGCGGCTATACCCGTTAAGGACTGGACAGCAAAGTCAACACAAACATACGGTTTCAAAGTCAATTTGTAATTCATAACCGTATGTTTGTGCATGCTCGCCCACCCCGCTGGTACGTTTTGTTTTTATTTTCAACTGCAAGCCGGACGGCCTTTTCACCAGTATTTGCAACGATAACCTTGTATCCGAACCGCTTTATTGTCTCGGCCTCGCCTATTGCAATAAGGGTCTAATCTTCTACCAGCAGGATGGTCTTCTGATCTTCCTGTTGCTCATTCATGGTGTGTTCTCCTGGTCGTTGATATCATTTTATGCATCAACGGGAAAAGTGATTATGAATTCGGTATCGTTAGCTCTTATTAATTCCATACTGCCATTAATCGGCAACAACAGCATAAAGGATTGGGATGCCTATCCCGTGCTGCCCGTGAACAGAAACTCTGCAGTGAGCGGTGTGCAGTACGAGTAGTATTGGTGTCCGCTACTGACGCGTGGTGTCAGATTCTCATAGGCCGCAGGAAACGACGGGAGATTTCAGAAATCCCCAATGGGTCTTGCAAAGGTATAATTTGCCGGGGCATCCACCATTTGTTCCCATGCAGTTCCGACATTTCCGCCCGGGGCGAAGAATGGAACAGTAGCAATAAATAAAAAAAAGCCTGCGAACATACCTGAGACTCCGAGAGGCCTCGCCACTAATAGATCAGCAACCATTACTCCGCCATCGGGAGCCGTTTTCTTAATTTGTTCCTGGGCAAGGGCGTGAGAACCCAAAGGGATAATGAGGAGTGCGGCGATTGCAACAAGGATGATTGTTTTTTTGAATATACAATACATGAAATCCTCCTTTCTATTTACTGACAGGAATTTGTTTTACAGCTTGGAAAAAGTATAACATAAAAAACAAATTATCAATACGAAAATGCTAATAGAGAATTATTGAATGCCATTTGAAAGCGAGTACACTTCCTGTTTACTCAAAACTATTGATAGCAGGAAATTATCGAAGGTATTTTATCTGCGTTCAGAATGTAGTATAATTTTATACGAATAGTGACATGATAACGAGAAGAGACTTTTTGAGAATTGCCCTGCTCACCCCTTTTGCATTGGAGAGTTTGCCGGGTAAGCTTTACGCCGACACGAAACCCCGGCTCAAAGAAGCCCTCTATTATCAAAAGCTCGACGACAAAAAGATGACTGTATCGTGTCAACTGTGTCCACGTGGATGTATTATTCCGGAAGGTGAAGCCGGTTTCTGCCGTGCGAGAAAAAATGTAAGGGGCATACTGTTCTCCCTTGGATATGCTCAACCCTGTGCGATCCACATCGATCCCATCGAGAAAAAACCATTTTATAATTTTTATCCAAAGAGCATGAGCTTTTCCATTGCAAGCGCCGGCTGCAATCTGAGGTGCAGGTTCTGTCAGAACTGGCAGATATCTCAAGTTTCCCCGCTCGATACCGTAAACCAGTACAGTCTGCCGGATAAAATTGTATCAACTGCAAAATCAAGCGGATGCAGAAGCATAGCCTATACCTACACAGAGCCGACAAATTTCTTTGAATACATGCTTGATACAGCAAAGCTTGCAAGAAGTAACCGGTTACATCAACCCGGAACCGCTGAAAGAACTCTGCAAATACCTTGATGCGGCGAATATCGACCTGAAGGGGTTCAGCAACGATTTTTATAACAGAATCTGCGAAGCCGAACTAAATCCGGTGCTTGAAACGATAAAAACACTCAAGAAATCAGGGGTATGGGTGGAGATAACAAACCTTGTCATTCCGGGTTACAACGATGATATGATGATGATTACAAAATTATGTGAGTGGGTAAAAAACGATGTAGGTGCGGACACGCCTGTCCATTTTTCCCGTTTTTACCCCATGTACAAAATGACCGGTGTTGCTCCCACCCCGGTGAGCACGCTTGAGAAGGCACAGGAAATTGCCATAAAAACGGGGCTCCATTA
>JAPLKD010000270.1 GCA_026388245.1 Pseudomonadota bacterium
ATTCCCTTTCTTTTTACCAAAACCTGCCGGGAAAGTCAAAATACAACGGGTTTACCAGTATCGGTAATTCCACTCCAGATGCGCTGATTCTATCTTGCAGAATTTTTCATGCCCGGAGAAATATCTTTTCCTGTAAGCGCCACCACTTTTGC
Source organism: Pseudomonadota bacterium (assembly GCA_026388245.1). Lineage (GTDB taxonomy): Bacteria > Desulfobacterota > Syntrophorhabdia > Syntrophorhabdales > Syntrophorhabdaceae > MWEV01. The sequence continues at coordinate 153 of JAPLKD010000270.1, forward strand.
CCTTCCTGCCATCAGAAGCGAGTGTAGGTGTTGATAATAGCTGGCAAATTCAACCTTCACACTGGTCATTTCTGCGTATTACGGGTAGAAGTATAGCACTGGTTGCCAGCCAATTTTCAGTGCACGTGGACTCCGGCTGTCTTCCTGTTATCAAGTTTTTGCCGTTTCCCCTTGATATGCAATATTTGATCGGTAATAGCGCACTCTCTGAAATCTTTATTGACATTTTATGTGTATGGTATCACAATCTCTGAAATCTTTATTGACATTTTATGTGTATGGTATCACAATATTAATAAAACAAGCTTAATGAGCAGCCAAAAAGAAGGTCTTAATAGAAATCACTGTGCGGAAATCTGCACAACAGATTTGCCCGTTTGAAGTGCAAAGACTAAGGTAACGAGCATCAAAATGAAAGTATCATATAAAGCTGCGCTTCTATCCACATTCGTCTTTCCTGGCGTTGGCCAGCTCTATTTAAAAAAGTATTTGAGGGGGCTGGTTATCATGTTTATTGTCTTTACCGGATTAGGCTACACGATCTGGTCAGCCACGAAATCTTTACTCAATCGCCTTGATGACGTTATGGTTAAAGTGCAGAGTGGTAGCAAGAACCTGCAAGAGCTATCAGACATTCTTGGATCAAAAATGTTAACCACAGATCCCTATCATGACGCTGTTTTCTACGTTATTGTTTGCTTTTGGATATTTGCTATCATAGATGCATATAGAATCGGGAAGCAGAGCGAAATTCAGGACGAGGAGACTTCCCAATTGTAATTCCTTTCCAGTTGAATGATAATGGAGTGAAATTTTGTTCCTTCCTGCTATACGCACTGCTTCCTGTTATCCTCAGTTTATGCATTGTTTCCTTCATGCTATCTTTCAAGCGGTATTAAGTATTTTGAAAAAGTAAATACTTAACCCGCTGAGAGCTTTACGCTTTAACTCCCTTTCCATATATATCCGTGTTTAAATTTTCATTCCACTTTCAAAACAGTCGTAAATTCCATCATGGCGTTGGTAACAGTTTCATAACTTTCAGGTGATAGAATAGTATTGGAATCTCCTTTTTCATAATATTTTGCTGCATCGCCTGTTTTGATATATTCTTTCAGTACAAATGGAAGGCCGTTGGACGCCCAGGGATTGGGTCCGTCGGCTATATGGAAGTGCAGATGCGGTTCCGTGGAATTACCGGAATTGCCCAACAGCGCTACCGGATCACCTTCCTTTACCATATTGCCCGTTTTTACGAGAAAAGAACCCGGAACACAGTGATAATAATAGGCATACCGACCATCCCCTATATCCTGTATCAGAAAATTTCCGCCAAGCTGATCCGCCTGGTCAAAGTTCTTAATATCCATCAAGTTTCCTTTGTTTTCCGGCAGGCCATCCTGTATCTGCACCACCTTCCCATTGGCAACGGCATACACGGTTTTCTTGTAGTTGAAATATGATTCGTTTACTTTGGGATCGCCGTTATGGGTTGCGGTAAAATCATCATTAAACTCAGCGCTGTCGAATGCGTAACGCTCCGGTGTGACAATGCTGCCGTTTAAAAACATCGTTACATAAAAGTGATAACCCATCGTAGAGTGGTTAAAGAAAGAGAGGTTTTCCCCTTTAAGCGGCGAAGCAATTATAATTGGCACTTCGTTTGTGCGAGGTGAAAACACCCCCCCCTCTATAGCCAATTCGCTATTATCCGTAGTATTTTTCAGGGTAAGGCGATGGTAAACAGTTTTTGGCGGTGTTTTTCCCAAGGGGATGGGGATTTGTATCGAAAGGTAATAATTTGTCAGGGTGTCCTCAACAGCATATGGGTTTGGAGTAAGAGGGCTCTTGTATATTTTAGGAATGTTCTCTTTGTTGATGGTTAGAAGTTCCTCTCCAGTGTCTTTATCCAGAACCTTTATCTGCTGCAATTCCAGGCTGTCTTTCTCATATTCCCATGTCTTTAGCATATAGCCGATACGCAAATATTTCTCAGTTTGATAGGGTATATCATGAAAGGCCACCTGAATCTTTTCCTCTGCGGCAGGTGAATTGTAAACACCGCTGCTATTGCTGCCACTACTGCTGATAATGCATCCAGCAATAAAGATCGCGAAAAGCGCTACAGTTGGCAAAAGTATTTTTCTCATAATATTTCCTTTGATAAGGATGGAAAATCTTCCATGTCTTTTCAAAAATATTATATGCAATTGCGCCTCCGTTAATAATAACCAGTATTAGTATAATAGAATTGCTCACCTGGTGTAACATCAGTGTCAGGGTGTGTCAAGCCAAAACAGAAATGTCCGGTTTAATCTGGCCATTATCTGTGTATCGATAGGGGTCTTATCTTACAACAGTAGATGGTAATTGTCACTTCTTATAGCATACCCCAATGCAAGCTTTGTGAACATTTAAAGAAGAGTCTACACTGACAACTCCAGCTCAAAAAAGGAAGAATACGGGGAAAAAGGTCAGCAGGGGAAGGGGACACCCATTCTTTCAATAATATTATCCAGTGAGCCCCTGAATGGACCGGTGGATTCCATCTTGATTGATGTGAGCGCTGCGGCGAACCGAAGCGAGTCTTCAACGGAATGATCCAGCCTGCGCGCCAGGTACGATCCCATAACGGTGTCGCCGCGGCCCATCCTGCCACGGGTGCTCCTGTTAGTAAATTTTACGAATGTGGTTTTTCCCTTGCTCCGTGCCAGCACCCCCTCTGAAGAAGTTATTATAGTCTCGGAACTTCCCCAGTCTTCCAGTATGTCCGCCTGGTCCTGCAGAACGTCGGCACCCGTCAAGGTTTGTGCCTCCACAGCGTCAAGCTTTACGAAATGTGCCATGCCCAGGATTTCTTTCTTCTCCGGAACATCTTTAAGGCGGACGGCCCCCGTCTCATCGTCCGCCTGGAGCACGAAGCCCTGCATATCTACTGACAGACGGAATCCGCGTGCCTTCAGCGCTCGCATCAAGTCCAACTGAAACTCGCGGACACCCATAAAACAACCGTGGATCAGGCACGGTTCAAAAGGAGGTATATCGCTTATAGCAAAATGTCCCCCGCCCTTTATAAGAAAGCTCTGCCTTTCGTCGATATTTGCGGTCGGGAAAACGACACGGTATTGAGTGATCTCCCCAGGCTGCACGAACAGATCAATACCGGCAGTTTTCAGTGGTTCCAGGAGGTATTCTTTGCTCTCGGAGATTTTCGTCACAGCGGCAATCCTTTTTCCCAGACAGGATGATGCTATTGCAGCAAAGAGTACCGGACTGCCCCGTTCAACGAAAGGGGATCCCTCGAAAGGAACAATTGTACCCGTACCCAAGTGACCGATAAATACAATATCGTAGCGATTCATCTTTAACCTTTCCGATTGGTGCTGCCAGCGGACTGACTGACTGACACACTGACCAACGTATATCATTTTTTTCGTCTACAGTAAAGAAAGTAGACGGCAGTTCTCGAGGAACCGAAACGAATAGGGGAAGGAGACGGACGAAGGGGGTATTCTTTAAAAAGTAAATAACTATTGACAACAGAGAGGCATCATTGATACAAAAAAACCAACAAATAAGGCATTGCATAACCAAGGCATCCAGTGAATCGGCCATAAAACCGGCCCCTCGCTGATGCCTGATTACTCGCTTTCATGTAGTAATCGGTGTTCTACAATATCTACAAGGCTATTTGGATGTAGGTGTTAAGCACAATTTTGCCATTCTAATTTTTCAAAAAATAGAAGGATGAAATTTTATCGACGTCTTCCTGAAGAAGAGCACTATGAAATTATTCTTGAAATACACCAATAGTGGTGATAATTGATAGATTATATGCTTAAAAATAGTGTCAGGCAAACAGGTATATATTTCCTCGCCGGTCGGTCAATGTGGTTATTGTATCCTGTCAATTCTATCCGCCAGAGTTCCTCCTGAGTAAAGCAGATCGTGTGAAGGTGATATAACAGTAGAATCGATCTTTAAGATATTCATATAGATCAGGATCCTGCCTTTTAGCTCAAGGTATACACCACCGGATGGATAATTCCAGCTCCCACAAGGGGAGTTTATCAGTCAGGTTAATGATCAGCTTTATTTTAATAGGAAAATCTATTACATTATAGGTAATTTAATCATGCAAGACAAAATATCAGTGTGCTAAAGGAGAAACGATGATCGTTATGAAATTTGGTGGCAGCTCTGTTGGGACTCCTGATAAAATAAAGAGATGCATTAATATCGTAGAAAACCAGATCGACAGGAAGCCCGTTATTGTGGTCTCTGCTCATGGCAAGACCACAGACAACCTGATAGAATCGGCAAAAAAAGCTCTTACCGGCACAGTGGAGACAGAAAATATCCGGCACTATCATCAAGGACTTGCCGAAGGTTTGGGGATAGAACGGGTGCTTATAGATCCATTAATGTGCGATTTGGAGAACCTGCTGCGCGGCATCAGCCTCATAAAAGAATTAACACCGAGAACCCTGGATCATGTGATGTCTTTCGGAGAACGGATTTCTTCCTTGATCTTTGCGGCGGCGATGACTAACAAAGGTATTTGGGCAATTCCTGTAAATTCTTATGATATCGGCTTATTGACTGATTCCGGCTTTGGCAGCGCCACCCCGTTAAATGGCATAGAAGAAGAGATCAACAAAAATATTGCAAACCTTTCTGGTGTTCCAGTCATTACAGGCTTTATCGCCAAGGATAAAAAGGGTAACATCACCACGTTAGGGAGAAGCGGAAGCGATTTTACCGCATCCCTTATCGGTGCGGCAGTTCATGCGGAAGAAATTCAGATCTGGAAAGATGTGGATGGTGTCATGACCGCCGACCCTTCTGTGTGCAGCAACGCCCAGAATATCCCGGTAATGTCCTTTAGTGAAGCCAGTGAACTATCCTATTACGGTGCAGAAGTCCTCCATCCGTCCACTTTGGTTCCTGCCATGAAAAATAAGATCCCTGTAAAAGTGGCAAATACCCTTAAGCCGGAAGAAGCGGGGACCATGATTCTGGCAGATTCTCAATTGGTGAACCGTATTGCAAAATCAATCGTTTACAAAGAGGACCTCTGTCTGATCAACATCATTTCCCAAAAGTTTAACTCTACTGCAAGACTGCTGTCATCGGCTCTGGAGATTCTCAATCAACAGGATATCGGAATTCACATTGCCGCTACGTCAGAATCAAGCGTGTCTTTTGTCACCAATCGGTCCTATCCGGAAGAGGTTTTATGCCGGGTATCTACAAACCTGGAACAAATCGGCGCTGTCTCTATTGAAAAAGAGAAAGCCCTGATTTGCGTTGTAGGAGAGGAGCTTAAAGGAAATTCAAAAGTTTTAGGGGATATTTTTACTGCTGTTGGCAAAGCTGAAATCAAGGCAAGAATGGTTTCTCAAAGCGCATCGGAAATAAATATTGCCTTTTTGGTTGATAATTCCCAAATTACAGACATAGTCATGCATCTGCATGCTATTCTGATCGGAAGATAGGAAGATCAGGCAGGCTGTACTCTTATACCAAACTGCATTCAAATGCGCCCCCGAGCAGCAACTACGAGCCGACGCAGGAATACGCAGAAGTACGTCAAGAAGTGCGAGGAGGCGATAATATGTCCCTGATTCTTTGCAGCTCACAGGGGATAGAATCAAATGCAACTTCCTGAAGTCAATAGTTTTGGTCAAACAGGAAGCATACTCGCTTTCCCCTGAAAATAGACCTATCCCAAGGAAATCTTGAGGGCAATTTTCATTCTTATTTGTGCCGACGAGTCGGCATGGGTGTTTCAAATACAAACACTCAACCTCTACCAGTCAGGCTTTCATCGATATGTGATCGAAAGATGCGATTAAAAACCCAGCATAAGGAAAACTGAGGGGATGCATCGCCAAAAGCTTGGTATTTTCCTTTAATCTATTCTATAATTTCTTCGCACCATATTTTATTGAGGGGCAAAGCATAAAAATATCTACAAAAGGAATCAGCATGGGCCACCTCTTGACCGACGTTGAACCTGTAGGGCTATTGGATCACTTTTATAAGCTGACGCAAATTCCCCATCCTTCCGGTGGTGAACGGGCAATATGTCTTTACATTTGCGACCTTGCAAAACGTCATGGGCTGGAAGCAATAATGGACAAAGCCGGTGGCGACGATTTCGGCAATATCATTGTGAAATGTCCCGCTACATCAGGATACGAGAAGGCGCCGACCGCGGTATTCCAGAGCCACCTCGATATGGTATCCTTGCCGGTCGGGCATTCGGATGTGCCCCTTGACTTGCTTCTGGACGGAACCATGCTGCGTGCCAGGGGAAGCACGCTTGGCGCGGACAACGGTATTGCCGTTGCCATGGCGTTATCTTTGATTACCGAACCGGATATCCCCCATGGTTCTCTGGAGTTGCTGTTCACGATTAATGAAGAGGCGGGGATGACAGGGGCTATCATGCTTTCCGATAAGGTATTGCAGGGGCGCATCCTAATCAACATCGATTCACAGCAGAAAGGCACACTGACCGTCTCTTCTGCCGGGGCAAATATTTCTATTTTGCGTATGCCACTGAAAATGGAAGCGGTAGAGAACGGTCTTATGCCTGTCCTTATAAGAATAACCGGCGGCAGAGGCGGTCATTCCGGTCTTGAAATAAATTCGGGTCGCGCCAATGCCGGTATACTCCTGACACGTTTACTATATGGGGAATCGAAAAAGGTTCACCTATACCTTAACAACATAAACTGGGGCAATGTGGATAATGCCATTCCGCCTGAAGCCGGTGCTGTCGTACTCGTCAGGCCGGAAGATCTGAGAATAATAAAAGATGCCGTACAAAGATGGGAAGAGATATTTATAAAGGAATACGGAAAAAAAGAGGAGCAGTTGCGGGTATCATTAGATGAAGATTTACCGGTTCCTGATTTCGTCATGAACAACACAACGGCAGAGCGTGTTCTTTCTCTCCTGCTTGTTTTGCCTAACGGTGTTCACAAAATGAGCAGCGATATGGAAGGCCTTGTGGAAACATCTTCCGATGTGGCAAAGGTACGCACCTCCCGGACTGAATTGACGGTAAATGTTTCTCAGCGGAGTTCGGTCGATTCGTCACTGGATGCTATCATAGATCGATGCGAAGCCGTAGCCAATCTGTCGGGGGCTCAATTAAAGAATGTCGGCACAAATTATGGTTGGAAGCCGGATATGAAGTCGCGACTGCTGGCTGTCTGTAAAGACGCCTACCGGCAGACACTTGGTGAAGAACCAAGAGTAGTGGGCATTCATGGCATGCTCGAATGCGGGCTCATAAAGGCAAAATATCCCGACATGGATGTAATATCCATGGGCCCGACTATAATCGATGCCCATGCGCCTACAAAGGCAGATTTTATTCCGGGGGTCGATTCAGACACGACAGGGGAACGCATCGACACTGCCCGGATGCCGGGCTTCTGGGAATTTGTAAAGACCGTTCTGAAAAAAATTGCCTTGCTGGAAATGCGATGAGGATTTGGGATCTAAAATGCTTCGGGAGGCTTTATGACGGATAGTCCGTACAAGGTTGAACCCTTTCAGCCTGTTGATGCAGAAAAGGTATCACACCTCTTTGTTGAGGTATATGGAGATGCATACCCGATTAAGACGGTTTATGACCCGGAGAAGCTTATCGCTACCTTTGAGAGCGGTAATTATTTTCCATTTCTTGTGCGTACGGATTCCTATCGCATTGTTGCATACGGAGCCCTCTACCGTTCAGCCCCGTATGAAGGAATATATGAATTCGGCCAGGGGATAGTCTCGTCCGATGTTCGCGGTGCCGGTATCGGACGGATCCTGTTTGAATATGTTGCCGAATATATTCAGACATTGCCCGGTTCTGAGGTCTATTTCGGAGAGGCGGTATGCAACCATACCCATACACAGAAGGCGGGGGCGATGATAAAGACCATTGAAACGGGCATAGAGATAGACCTCATGCCGGCTAAAATATATGATAAAGACCGTACTGTAACCGGAAGGGTAGCGGTCCTCGATATGTTCAGGTCTTTTGTTTCGAAACCCCATACCGTCCATGTGCCAGATACCTATGAAGATATCATCCGCTATATTTACAGCGGTTTTGACGATAGGCGTACAATTGCCGTATCGACAGGCAATATGCCTTCAGATCAACCGACGGAAATGTCAGTCAAAGTATTCGAATTCGCAGGCGTTGCCCGTATCACCGTTACTAAGTCGGGCTCCGACTTTGAACAGGTATTTACCTTAAATGAACGTTCCCTTTTAAATCAAAACATCGCGGTCATACAGATATGGCTGAAATCTTCATGGCCCTGGATTGGAGAAGCCGTAGAAGTATTGAGAAATAATGGTTATTTCTTTGGTGGCGTTTTCCCGCGGTGGTTTGACGTGGATGGTCTTCTGCTGCAGAAGGTTTTAGGACAACCGAACTGGGAGGGAATCCGTCTGTATTCGGATAGAGCTGAAGAAATCTATCGTTTTATTCATGATGATTGGGAAGATGTGCGGAAGAATCCGATATTGAAAGAGAACATACACCATGAATAGTGTAGATAAACCGCTTTACGGCATAAAGGTTTTAACCATGGCCCTTAACGTCCCCGGACCGGTTGCCGCGCTAAAGTTGAATAGCCTGGGGGCTTCTGTCACAAAGGTTGAACCCCCCGAGGGAGATCATTTTGAGAAATTATGTTCCCCCTGGTACAAAGCCCTGTGTGCAGGACAACGGGTTATCCGCCTCAACCTCAAGTCTACCGGGGATCGTGAAGAGATGGAGAGCCTCTTGGCTGAAAGCGACATATTTCTCACCTCCATACGGATCGCTGCCCTTGACCATCTGTCATTGAGCTGGAACGACATACACTACCGGCATCCCCGACTCTGCCAGGTAGCAATGGTGGGGTATCCTCCACCGGACGACAGCAAGGCTGGCCATGACATAAATTACCTTGCAACCCTCGGTCTTCTCTCACCGCCCCATCTACCCCTTACGCTTCTTGCTGACCTCGCAGGGGCTGAAAGGGCAGTCAGTTGTGCGCTGGCACTCCTTTATGCCCGCGAACAGGGAAAGGGTGCCGGATATGGTGAGGTCTCCCTCTCGGAAAGCGCTCACATCTTTGCCGAACCGCTCCGGTATGGGCTCACGGCCCCCGGTGGAATTCTCGGGGGAGGACTGCCTCAGTACAATCTGTACGAAACCAAGCAGGGATGGGTTGCCGTGGGAGCGTTGGAGCCCCATTTCTGGGATAAACTCACAAAAGATCTTGGCTTAGGCCGACCCGATGCGAGTTGCGAAGACCTCGGGGCAATATTCATCACAAAAACTGCATTTGAATGGGAGTCCTGGGCAACATCTCTTGACCTCCCTATCGTTGCTCTCCGACAACCCGATCCAAGATAAGATTCTTCATCGTCTTTCTGCTCTGTTGTGAACTCCATCTGTTGCTTCCTGATAATCAGATGATATACATATCTTCAGCCTTACGGAGTAATTCTTCCCGAAACTTGGGGTGGGCCAGTTCTATTATTGCGAGAGCTCTCTCTCGTGTCGACTTACCCTTAAGGTTTGCAACACCGAATTCCGTAACAAGGAAATGGGTGTCTGTCCTTGGTGTTGTAATCGTTGTACCATGATCGAGGCGGTTTACTATTTTTGAGATTTTTCCTTTATCGGCGGTTGCATAAAAGGCGAGGATTGATTTGCCTTCCTTTGCATCAAAAGCGCCTCGAACAAAATCCAGTTGTCCTCCTGTCCCGCTGTACTGGTTTCCGTAAAGAGATTCGGCATTGCATTGGCCGGTAAGGTCAACCTGTAGTATGGCATTGACGGAAACCATCCGTTCGTTCTGCGCGATGACCGAAGGACGATTTGTGTAAGAGCAGGGATAACTTTCAATGGCAGGGTTGTTGTCCATAAAGTCGAGTGTATCCTTGTCGCCAAGGGCAAACGTAATAATATGCTTCCTGGGGTGGAGCGTTTTTCTGGTTCCGTTGATAACACCTTTCTTTATCAGGCTAACCATGGCAGGTCCGAATAGCTCCGTATGGATGCCGATGTCTTTGTGCCCTTCCAGATGTTTTGCCACGGCGCTTGGAAGAGTCCCGATGCCGAGCTGTAAACACGCTCCGTCAGGGATCATGTCGGCGATAGTCCTCCCGATAATTTCATCCTCCGGCCTTGGTTTACCATTCGGTGGCGAAAAAATCGGTTCGTGATTTTCGATGATAGCGTCTACCTCGGAGATGTGAACGAAAGAGTCACCGAATACCCGCGGCATAAAGCGGTTTACTTCAACGATGAGCGTCCTGGCGGCGCGGGCTGCCGTAGAGGTAAGATCGTTTGCCGTGCCGAATGAAAAGTATCCGTTCTTGTCCATGGGTGAGACAATCGTGGCGCAAACGTCAACACCTATAAACTCGGCAATAAGCCTTGGCGCCTGATGGAAATGGTTGGGCATGAAACTGGCAAGACCCGTTCGGACAAGCCCACGCTGACCTGAACCGACAAACATTGAATAGGCCTCCACGCAGTCCATCAAATCTACAGAAAGCACATTATCACAGGCATGTTTTAACGGAAGGGCGGACAGCACCTTCAGACGCTTAAGATCTCCCGCTCTCAGTCTGGCCGCGATAGCCCTGAGTGTTGCCGGTGGTTCCGCAAGGGCCATGCCATGAATAAACATATCACCTTCCCTTATTATGCCTGCCGCCTGTTCCGGTGTGACAAGTTTTTGTTTGTATTCGGTTTTATACATGTAATGTTCCTCCTAAAAAGTTATCCTACCGCCACAATCGGCAGATTCAGAGACATAGGTCAGTCTTCCCATCCAAAGCATTTTTCTGTGAGGAATATGGGGTACAGGCATGACCTGCCCCGAATTATTGTACCACCCCTAAAGTTAGTTTCTCCACTAAAGAATTATGGTCCACAGGTAATATGGCCTCAGGGACTGACGGCTTATACCCCAGGGACTGACGGCTTATACCCCAGGGAACTATGGGCCTTATTTCGTTGTATTCCTTCCGCTGTGATTCGTGATGGGAAAAGGGTTCAGGGGGTCGAGGATTCAAGTGAAGCTCCCCGCCTTGTAGGCGGAGAGCTTCACTATTTAAACTTTCTGACGAGATTCAGGCGGCAATCCGCAATTTCTCGGTCTTGGTGTTTTTTGTTAAGGAAATGTATCCCTGGAGCTAATTGAGCCAGTAGAACGGGTCAAAATGTGAAGCTGATGAGCGGAAGGGAACATTTCCTTATGAGGACGTAATGACTTGGCACGTTACAGAATAAACTTGACAGATTTTCAATATTCTTTACAATAAAGTACGTAACTGCTAAGGTGTGAAGGATGAAACCTGAAAGGCAGTGAAAGATGAAAGATGAAAGGGGAAAGGTAGCGGCAGGTTTCAGCCTGCGCATGATGTATAGCTGATGGCTCATAAGACTTATGTTTCTTTAGTTTCTCTGGTTTCTCTGGTTTGTCTTGTTATTGAACAAAAGAAACTAAAGAAACAATATAAACCAGAGAAACAGCATTAGCGTGAACTGTGAACCGTGAACTGTGAACCGACGAGATACGAGATACGCTTCACGAGATACGGGTTTTAAGATACGAGGAACTTAACTAAAGAATGCGTATAGCAATAGCTAATAGTACAGATATGTCAGTAGAGATTATCCGGAGGGTCGTTACCTCTCAGCCGGGAAATGAAATTGCATGGGTTGCCTCAAGCGGCGCAGGGGCTGTGGAAAAAACTGTCAGAGATAAGCCGGACCTTATTTTGATGGATCTGGCATTACCCGTTATGGACGGGGTTCGTGCTACCGGGAAGATTATGAAAGATCACCCCTGCGCCATCCTGATCGTAACAGAAGCAGTTTCAAATCACTCACAGATATTCGAAGCCATGGGGAGAGGGGCCCTCGACGCAGTGGGTACGCCTGTACTTGATGCGAGAGGAAACATTAAAGGCGGGCAGGAATTGCTCAAAAAGATTGAAATTATAGCAAGGCTTATTGGTAAAGAGAGCCGGCAGATAATAAATGGAACGGCTGTACCGGCAGTCTCACTTGAGCCTGTCATCCCTATGATAGCTATAGGTTCTTCAACGGGCGGTCCAAAGGCCCTTGCCGATATTCTCTCCAGGATGCCGGTGAAACCCGGTGCATCTATTGTGATAGTGCAGCATGTAGACGTCCAGTTTGTTAATGGACTTGTAGAATGGCTGGGGGAGCTGACAAAGCTTAAAGTAGTTCTTGCGAAAAAAGGTATGTATCCGGAAATAGACAAGGTTTTTATTGCAGGAACAAATGACCATCTGGTCCTTGGTCCCGATTGTGCCTTCCATTACACAGAAGAGCCGAAGGATTATCCATACAGGCCATCAGTGGACACATTTTTCTACAGTATAAAACATTATTGGCCCGTGAAAGGCGTGGCGGTGCTGCTTACAGGAATGGGAAGAGATGGCGCTAAGGGGCTTTTAGAATTACGCAAAGCAGGATGGTATACCATAGCCCAGAATGAAAAAACATCCGCAGTCTACGGTATGCCAAAAGCGGCTGTAGAATTAGAGGCAGCAATGGAAATTCTGCCTGTCGAAAAAATTGCATATTCAATCGTTAAACAGATTAAAAACATGGAAGGGCATTTATGAATATTGATGATACTAAACAGTTTTCAGTTCCCGTAACGGAGCATACCATTACGGTTTTTTTAGTGGATGACCAGCTTATAGTGGGAGAAATGGTGAGGCGTATGCTTGCACCTGAGAAGGATATTGTTTTTCATTATTGCCAGGATCCAACCCAGGCTATCAAGATGGCAGCGGAGATATCGCCGACGGTGATACTTCAGGATTTGATTATGCCTGAAATCGACGGGCTGACCCTGGTGAAGTTTTTCAGGGCACATAAGAAACTGAAAGATGTCCCTCTTATTGTGCTCTCAAGCAAGGAAGAGGCAGTAACCAAGGCAGATGCCTTTGCAAAGGGCGCAAATGACTATCTTGTTAAACTTCCCGACAGGATTGAACTGATTGCCCGCATCCGCTATCACTCAAAAGGCTACATTGCCCTTCTCCAGAGAAACGAGGCATATCAAGCGCTTTTCAAGAGCCAGCAGGCACTTGCTGCACAGCTTGCCAGTGCAGCCGAATATGTTGTTTCCCTTCTCCCCGCGCCGGTTAAAGAAGGTGATATTGTTACAGAGTGGCGATATGTCCCCTGTGCTGATCTTGGGGGCGATTCCTTCGGCTATCACTGGGTTGATGAGGAGCATTTTGCCGTGTACCTTCTTGATGTATGCGACCACGGTGTCGGGCCGGCCTTATTGTCCGTGTCTGCACTTAACGTGCTGAGATCACAGACCCTGCGGAATACAAATTTCAGGGTACCGGAAGAGGTCCTCGTTGCCCTGAATGAGACATTTCAGATGGAGAAGCAGAATAATCTCTATTTCACCATCTGGTACGGGGTATTTAATAAGACCACCAGAGAGCTGAAACATGCCAGCGCAGGCCATCCGCCTCCACTGCTTATATCCGCATCGGGTGAGGTACTTGAACTGAGGACCCAGAATATGTTCATCGGCGGTATGCCTGACATGATTTATAAAGGCGATGCTGTTGTCGTGGATATATTGTCACGATTATACGTCTTTTCTGATGGTGTTTTCGAGGTAACAAAGACTGATGGGACGATGTGGACTTTTGAGGAACTGAAGGAATTCTTAAAAAACAAACCGGATGTGGACACATCAGAGATAGATTCACTATGTTCCTATCTCCAGGGAATACATGGTAATAAGGGTTTTGAAGACGACTTCTCCATGCTCAAGGTGGAATTTAAGTAACAATGAATAGTGAATAGCAGGAAAAACAGAAGGTTAGTCTGTGTTTGATTACGATCTTGTTGTTCTTGAGCGGCTGTCTTTGACAAGGCTGAAGTGGAGACGGTTTTGTTCCACGTCAGCGAGTGCGACTTTGACTTTCACTTTATCACCGATGCGGTATGTCTTTTTCGTTCTTCTCCCCATGAGCCTGAATTTATCTTCCTGGAAGATGTAATAATCGTCATGAAGTTCGCTGAGGAGAACCAGTCCTTCCACAAAAAAGTCCAAAAGCTCCACAAAAAAGCCAAAAGAGGTGATATGTGAAACAATCCCTTCATATACCTCTCCCAGCTTATCTTTCATGAAAAACACCTTGATCCTGTCTTCCAGTTCTCTTTCGGCTTCCATGGCTACCCTTTCACGCTCTGAGAGGTGTATTGCCATGCGGTCAAGCTCCTGTTCAGGAAACAGTCCGCCTTTATCTCCCTTTGCATAATTGGCAAGCGCAAGTTTGAGCGCCCTGTGACATACGAGGTCAGGGTATCTCCTTATGGGTGATGTAAAGTGTAGATAGCAATCTGATGCCAGCCCGAAATGGCCTTTATTCGAGGCCGAATATTTCGCCTGCTTCATGGACTTGAGAAGGGTCTTATTTATCAGGAATTCATATTGCGAGCCACTCACGCTTTTTAAAAGTGATTGAAGGTATCCGGTAGTCCCGTCGACTTTCTTGTGATCTACAGGAAGGTTCTGCAAAAGCCTTTCAAAGTCTATCAGTTTCTCGCGGTCAGGATGTTCATGTATCCTGTAGATGGCGGGGATCTTGTTTTTAAACAAATATTGTGCTACCGCCTCATTTGCCGCAATCATGAACTCCTCGATAATCCTGTGGGCGAAGAGTCTCTCTGACCTGATAATGCCTTTCACCCCGCCTTCGATGTCCAGTATGACCTCCGGTTCAGGCAAGTCAAAATCAAGACTGCCTCTCCGGCTTCTCTTTTCTGCCAATATCTCTGCAAGCTCTTTCATGAGCTCTAATTCGGTTATAACAGCCTTCAGGTCGTTCCTTGTTTTTTTGTCTTTATGTATGAGCGCCTTTTCAACTTTAGTGTATGTGAGCCTCATGGCGCTTTTTATGAGCGATTTATATAAGGATGTCCGGGTTAATGTTCCATCTTTTGAGAATGTCATTTTTGCTGTCATGGCAAGTCTTTCTTCATCAGGGTTCAAACTGCACATGATGTTTGACAGTATCTTCGGGAGCATGGGGATGACTGTCCCGGGAAAATAGGTGCTTGTGCCCCTCTCGTATGCCTCTGTGTCGAGGGCAGTGCCGGGAAGCACATAGTGGGAAACATCCGCTATGGAAACATACAGTTCGTAACCATCTTTTGTTTTTTCTATGAATACAGCATCATCAAAATCTTTTGCAAATTCGCCGTCAATTGTGACATGTTTGAGTACACGCAGATCAATCCTGTCATGGTCGGCCTCATCTGAGAGCCTTACTTCTTTTATTTCGGTTTCAACTGCTTTCTTAAACCTCTGCGGAAGATTGTATTTGAATGCCACAAACTGTGTGATGGATTTTACATCATTAAGCCCCTTAAAGACCTTAACAATTTTACAGGTAGGGTCTTTCCCATCTTCAGGATACTTCAAAATCTGGGAGGCAACGAGGCTACCCTCGGCTATTTGCTTATATGCCGGATTTTCTATGATGAAATGATGCGGAACCTTTCCATCTTCAGAAACAACATACCAGATATTTTTTAACTGTTTTGCATACCCTGTGATATTTTTTGTCTTTCTCTCGATAACCTTTATTACCTTCCCTTCTTTTCTCCCTCTTACGGTATGTTCTATCCGCGCAATGACTTTATCGCCGTGGAAGGCATTTTTTATTGATCCTGACGGGATAAATATGTCTTTCTCTCCCTCTTTCTCGGAAATTAAAAATCCATTCCCGCTTCGTGTGCACCATAATGTTCCTGACTGGAGATTCATCTCGTGGGGTATTCCGTACATCCCGCTTTTGAGCATTATAACGGCACCCTCTTTAAGCATATCCTTTATCAGTGCTCTTATTGCCCTTCGTTCGGACTTACTTATCTGAAGAACCTTTTCCAACTCCTTCAGACTGACCGGTCTTTTCGAGTTTTTTAAAACTTTCAGAAGATTTTCTTTATTGAGGGTAAGGACTTTTTTTTGTTTTATCATAATATTTATTGTAATCCACTCAGGGATCAAAGCCTGAAAAGCATTAGCAAAAAAACACCAGCGATTAAAATAAATGGTTTTTACTCAGCACTCATAACTCATAACTTAAAACTGTCTTTCATGGCGGAGAGGCAGGGATTTGAACCCTGGGTACGTCAAGCCAGTATTGTGTTAATAAGTAACTTACTGGCGTTTTACTGGCGGTCACTGGCACCCCTTGTCCTAGCTTGTTCTATTGATATCACATTATCCAATTTTCTAAACACGTCCACCACATTAAGTTTAGCATATTTTTCAGTCATTTTCTGTGAAGAATGTCCAAACCATTGTTGTAGCCACTGGATAGGCACTCCTTTATTTACCTGTTCGGTCCCAAAGCTATGTTTAGTGGCCTCGTACAATCCAACCTCAAGATTGGTGTTGTTGGCCTCGTTAAAATCTTTTAAAGCCTGACGGTATATTTTGTTGAGAAAAGGTTTGCTGTATTGTCTCTTAACCTTCACGCCATGGGTGAACACAAAAGAGAGAGGGTGAACCCGTGGGAGCAATGCTCTGGGTTCAGGGTAAATGTAGTTGAATCTTACATTTTTGGTCTTTGTATGCTCCATTAGAATGTTATCGCTGAAGGTTCTCTTATATTTCACCGTGTCCTGTGGCTCCATTCCGTCAAGAATGCAGTCGCCTTTGAGCGCCCTCACTTCTCCTGGTCTGCACCCTTGATAAAACAGCCATGTAAAAATAGGTTTGTGCTCAGCATGGATAAAAGCAAGTATTTTGATCTGCACATCCCGTGAAATGGTCTTCGGGTCATGCTCAGGCACTTCTATTGTGTCGGGAAACTTTGGTAACTCTAAGATATATTTTTTCTTTCTAAGCCAATTAAAAAAACTTTGTAGGCATTCCATAACGTTCTTCTTGTACTTAAGGGAAATAGGGTCGCCATTGGCTTTACGATACGCCGAGAGATAGGCTAAGCGCTCATCAAGGTTGGGTATCTCCCTTGCGTCGTGCCCCTCGTAGCAGGGCATAAAAAAACGGTTGATGTACGTGGGCAATTCGGAGACATAAGAGGGTGATCGTCTTCCCTCCTTCAACAAATCTTCTTTCGAGTCCTGCCACTTGGACAAAAGAACCTCAAAGAGGTAGTTGATTTTAAACCTTGTTTTCCATCTCTTCGGATCAAACCGTTTGTTTCGTTTCTCTGTTTCTGCTTGATTCAGGAGTGCGTAAGCCTGGGCAAATGTTGTTAACGTTTCCCCGTCAAGATTTGTTGCTCTGCGAATACGTTCTCCTTTGAAGTAGACAGTGACAAGAAATCTCCTGGCCTCTGTTTTGTGTTCCATACATACGAAAGACAGTTTCCGTGCATCAAAGCGGAAGGATTTTTTGCATATGGGACACTTGCCCTCTGGAGATATCCCCTTCATATCAAATCCAAGGGCATTATATATTGAAGGTCGAGACATAGTCAAGTGTTCAATCCGTGAACGCCTTTAGTCCTTGAAAGGTTGTAGTTTTTCCCCTCAAGTTAGCGATCTTCTTGTTGTATTGGTTGCGATATGCTTCTGCCAGATCTAATATTTCTCTATCGCTTGTAGACAGTATCTGACATTTTAACAGCCAGAATGCAACGCCTCCCTGGCAAAGTTTAAGTACCTCTTTGTCATCGGTGGTCCAGCCGGTTTTATCTGAATTCTTTGCAAGATTAAGCGCAACGCGACCATGTTGAAGGGAAAGTACCTCTTTGTCGTTAGTTGTCCAGCCGGTTTTATCTGAATTCTTTGCAAACTCCAATGCAATAGTGTTGTTAATGTAACTGTAACTGTATTTTTTTAGCATGAGTATCTCTTTAACATTAGTTGTCCAGCCGGTTAAAACTGAAGTTTTTGCAAGTTCACGCGCAACATCCCACTGGCAAAGCTTAAGTATCTCTTTGTCATCGGTGGTCCAGCCGTTTTTACCTGAATTCTTTGCCAGCTCAAGTGCAACTTTCCCATCACAAAAAGAAAGTATCTCTTTATCATTAGTTGTCCAGTGTGTAATTCCTGAGTCAATCGCTAAATAATAAGCTATGTTTTGGTGTTTCTTTAACACATCAATATCGCTGGTTTTCCAACCATTCATGCAAGAAAAATATGCGAGACAAAGGTAAATATCAACAACATCGACACACTTATGACTTGCAAAATCTGCCGTGGGCTCATAGCCAGAGCTAACAAATTTTGCAATGAGACGAGCAAAGTCTTGATCACCGTAAAATTTTTCGAGAATACCTTCTCTGAACGACAAATCACCTCATAAATCGTGTATCTCTTTGATTACATCACGTACTTCATGTTCATACTTATTTCTCGCAGTGCGCATGGCAATCTCATAGAGAAAATGGTAATGACGCTGATTGCTATAGGTTTGGTTATGTTCTCCATGTTCGGTGTGTTTTTTGGATAGAGTCAGTTCGTGTTCGAGTTTTTTGTGATTGGCTTTGTATAGAGCAAGCATAGAAATCTCCTTTTATTTTTAAATTTCGTTCACAAAATTTTTTTAGTCCCATATTAAATGTATTACTACCGACATGATAAATATGTTGATGCAATCAGGAAGTAATACATATTCATAGATAATAACCAGTAGGTCTATCCGAAAAAAATCAATCAACTACTCAACTATCCCGCGGCAGAACTGAGAGGATTGTAAACGATTCAAATCAAAACCCAAAAACCATTCAGGAAAAAACTATCAAAAAAAGGAGGACATATGTCCGTATACGAAATCATCACAGACAAAATTATTGCAGCACTCGAAAAAGGCGTTGTTCCGTGGAAAAAACCATTTTCTACAGGATTACCGCAGAATCTTGTCTCAAAAAAGGAGTACAGAGGCATCAACGTTTTATTGTTGATGTGTTCTCAATATTCGGCACCTTATTGGCTGACCTTCAAACAGGCACAGTCGCTGGGTGGGAGCATTAAAAAAGGCGAAAAAGGGTCTCCGGTTGTATTGTTGAAGTTTACCGACTTTATCAAGAAGACGAAGGATAATGAGACAGAATTAACGGCAGAAGCAGGTTCGACGAAAATTACAGGTTCAGCTTCAAAAGGTTCTAAGAGATATCCTTTATTACGCTACTACACGGTATTTAACGTGGAGCAGTGTGAAGCAATAACATATCCGACACCTCAAAACATCGTTGCAGATATAGTCGAATGCGAAAACATTGTCGAAAAGACAAAATGTGTTATCCAAGACGGTGCAGAAGCGTACTATTCGCCTTGTTCAGATACCGTCACGGTGCCCAAAAAAGGATACTTCCAAAACATGGCGTCCTACTATTCCACGATGTTTCATGAATTGTCCCACTGGACGGGTCATCAGTCGAGACTCAACAGGGAAGGGGTGCAAAAGGTAAACTTCGGCAGCGAAGTGTACAGTAAAGAAGAGTTGATAGCCGAAATGGGTGCTGCATTTTTGTGCGCTCATACCGGGATTGAAAACGATGCTACGGTTGGTAATTCATCTTCCTACATCGGTTCATGGCTTCGCAAGCTACAAGAGGACAAAAAGATGGTTATTTTCGCTGCTGCACAGGCTCAGAAGGCGGCGGAGTTCATCATCAAAGGGGATAACAATGAGAAAATTCGAGAAGATTAAGGAAGACACGCTATACCTTGTACTTGTGGTATCAGGGTTTGCCTATTTCGCCATAGGGATATTCTACA
Organism: Pseudomonadota bacterium; assembly: GCA_026388245.1. Lineage (GTDB taxonomy): Bacteria > Desulfobacterota > Syntrophorhabdia > Syntrophorhabdales > Syntrophorhabdaceae > MWEV01. Next base: position 19,942 of record JAPLKD010000270.1, read on the forward strand.
GGGCTTTTCAAATACCTTACGAATAAGAGAGGATAAACGCATGAGAAGGGTCAAAAAATATAAAATACTGAAGGAAGAAATATCTGAACAGGTTGCAGCAGGCCGATACAACCCTGCGCTTGTCCTTGATTATCAGAACAGAAGATACGAACTCGAAAACGGATACAGCGACAAACTGACCATATTTGGATCGAAGGATACTGTATATGTGCTGGGTATCAATGGTCGCTTAGGATACGTATCGCTGACAGTTTTCGATAAAGAAGAACAAGGGGTTATTGATAGCATTTTCCTTCAATCTGAGGAAGATATCAGGGGAACTCTCGGTCGCAACTTCGGCAAGATGAGAGAATTAACAATAATAAAAAGGCTCACTGAATTTTTGAGCTGAAGGGAGAAAACATGAAAGGGTTTAAAAAAAGAGGATTGGCGATGTTGGGTGCGTACCACATAGAACGTTGCTACGGAGGGCCCGAAGAGGGCGGCTGGTGGCATGACTGGTGGTCGCATCTGGAGACCAGACTCGTTCCTATGAGTAAAGAGGAAGAGATAAAACAGGAACTCCACGAAAAATATCCTGACGATGGACGTTCGCTGGATTCAATTTTATCCACAGGTGAAACAGTGGTTATCCCTGAGAATCACGTCGGATAGCACCGGACAAAACAAAGTCCGCGCTGGAGTTAAAAAACACCGTAAGCCCAGGGATTGAATTCCCTGGGCTTTTTTGTGGTACACGAGATGCGAAGTGATGACACCCCGTGAAGATCCTTACATAGGTTTTCTGCTCCGTTGCTAAACAGCCCACCATAATCAAATAAGTAATACATAATCAAAATCTTCAGTAGGTTTATCCGAAAACATTCAAAAAACATTCAGAACAATTCAAATAAAGGGAGACGTTGAATGTGTAAAATTCTAATAACACTGGCTTTCATCGGTATCTTTTGGGCGACAACGGCACATACCCCCGCACACGTACACGTCAATCCTATCAATAATCAACTTATTCAAGCGGTGATACAAGTTGAATCCAGAGGCAATCCGAAAGCAATAAGCAAGAAAGGATCCCTCGGATTAATGCAGATACGTTTTTCAGTTTGGGGAAAGGAATTAAAGAAAGTAGGGATCATCAAGACAAGGCAAGACTTGTTTTGTCCTGAAAAGAATGTGTTAGCAGGAACGTATATTTTGACAAAATACCATCGGGCGTCAAAAGGCAACATGAGAAAAACTTTGAAAAAGTATTCAGGTAATGCAAAAGGCTACCACAATAAAATAATGGAGGCAACATGGAAGACAGAAGAGCGTACAGAGTAAACGAATATGCGCCAGGGGGAGAGACTTTCAATCTGTGTCATGACGAAAGGGTCGCACAGTATCTTAATGATAATGGTCATTTCGCACAGTTGAATGAGGACGGGGTCGGATTCATTGATATTCCGGTTACAGCCCTCGGAGAAATGTTAGGGTTTGCGGACAACGATCAGACAAGAAGTAACATCAAGGAAGACATAGCGTTCGCTGCAAGATGCGGAAAAGCATCTCTTCAATACGGTTGCTTCTAAGGGAAGGTGAGATATGACAAAGCATACAATCGTATGTATACCAAAACCGTATTTCTATTGGTCAAATGAGTTTGGGTGGGGACACTACAGAGACGCGACTATTTTTACAGAAGATGAGACCAAAAGTTTACACCTACCACTGGAGGGGAGATGGCAGAAGGTAAACAATAAGGAGGAAGAAAATGCCTGAATTTCAGGTGGTATGGAAAATAGAGGTAAATGCAGAAAATGCAAAACATGCAGCTCAAATAGCGTTGGAATGCCAAGCTGAAGGAAGCACTGCCAGATTTTTTGAAGTTACTGATTTAGAATCTGGAGATAGCGTAAATGTAGATCTCTTGGAGGAGTGAATTGAAAAAACAGGATGAGTTATATTGTCCCAAATGTAAAAACAATCCCACAACAATTTTTGAAAGGTATACAAAACCAATCGAAGAAAAAAGAGTTTGGGATGGGGAATGGTTTCAGATGGTTGAGTCAAATATAGACAGTGTGGAGTATGAAGAATTGTGTGCGGTGTGCAGAACCAAATTGACGTATCTTCCAGCAAAGGAAACAGACGCCCAGGTTCAACATCGATAGGAGGCAGCATTGATAAACGAACGCCTAGTGGAAACAGTTTTTGAGTCAGAAGCAACACAACGCTTACAAAAATTGAAAGCCCATATAACAGACTTCGAGAAGTCCAGACTCAATACCAGATACATAGGAGTACCAGCGACAGGCGAACATTGCAAGGGATGGGTTAGGATAGTATGCATTAATGAAAGATGTATCCCTACTCTGTAAGACGCTGGAATTAAAAAAACATCGTAAGCCCAGGGATTTAATCCCTGGGCTTTTTTTTGTGGCGCAATCAAATAAGTAATACATAATCAAAATCTTCAGTAGGTTTATCCGAAAACATTCAATAAAAATCCAAATAATAAGGAGGCAACCATGAGCATAAGAGCGTACAGAGTAAACGAAATCAAGCTTGGCGGAGAGACTTTTAATCTGTGGCATGACGAGAAGGTTGCACAGTATCTCGATGATAACGCGCATTTCGACAGTTTGAATGCGGATATGTGCGGTTTCATTGAAATTCCGGTTACATCATTCAGAGCAATGTTAAAGATTGCGGACAACGATCAGGTAAAAAGTAACATTAAGATCGACATAGCATTCGCGAAGAAAAATAAAAGAAACTATCTTCGGTACGATTGCTTCTAAGGAGGTGTTGAGATGGTACGATTCGACACACAACGCATTAAGCAGATAGATCTCATAAATTTCTGTGAGCAAAACGGTTTTCACGGGTACAAGCGTTGCGGGAACGGAGCATCATTCTTTTCGCCGTTCCGCGATGAAAAAGAACCATCGTTCCAGGTCAACTATTACAAAAATATATGGACATGGAAAGACTGGGGGTCTGGTGAATCGGGCGATATTATCAGTCTGGTTCAGGCACTTGATAATTGTTCATTCGCAGAGGCGTGTCAAAAGCTCAGCGAAAAAAACTACGAGTGCAGTACAAAGGCTTTACCATCAAAAACCAAACAAGAGGATGATGAAAAAACAGCGTGGGTCCGGAAAACCTATCTCAATCTCCTGAAACGTCCTTCCCTCACAAAGGTTCAAAAATACTTTGAGAGTAAGGGCGTGCATTATCATAAGGCAATGGGGGCGGTTATATACCGTGATCCCGAAGGATGCGATTATGTAGGCATACCGCTGCCTGACCCGTTTAATATGGTGGGGCTGGAATGCCGCGGCTACTCAGAGAAAAAAAGGAAAACAATTTGGAAACAAAGCGCTATGGGTCCTGCGAAGAGATACCAAAAAGGTGCTTGTAGCTGAATCCATCCTCGATGCACTTGCCGGTGAAATCGTCTTGAATATGAAAAACGTTTCACTCGTTTCCATTAATGGAGTGGGGAATGCCGGGAAGTTCAAAAAATTGTATACCGAAATGCATCCGAAGGAAGTTTATCTCGCCCTGGACAATGATGAACCGGGGAAAAAGGCGAAAAAAGAAATCGAAGATTCGCTGCGCTGGAAATGGTGCAGTGTGAAAACCATCAGGGATCACGAGAGAGCAGGCGTGAAAGATTTATACCGTCTGCTGGCAAATCAATAAAAACAATTCAAAGGCAACCTTCAAAACAACAAGGAGACCATATGAAAATACTCCACACGGGAGACCTGCACTTCGACAACCCGCCTCAGTTATTGGCAGAGATTGTCAAGTGCAGCAACCATCTGATAGGTGTCGCCATTGGTGAGCAACCGGACCTTATCGCTGTTGCAGGGGATACATTCCACGACAGCGTTGAACTTGGTTCTCCTGCCTCATTGGCGGCAATGAAATTTATTCAGCAATGCGCTGACATTGCCCCTGTTGTAGTCGTAAGGGGTACGACAACGCATGATGCAGAGGGCAGCGTAAATGCCCTTGCAAAACTCAAAGGGAAAAACAGCATATTCGTAACAGACAAGCCAGAGCAGGTATACCTGCTGGATTCCGGACAGTTTGTAACTAATTTAGCAACCTACGATAAGCCGGTTGCTCTCCTTTCACTATTGCCGTCAGTCACAAAGGCAAATGTTGTAAACGGAAATGGCAACGGCAACCAATCGACACAGAGGTCAAATGAACAGACCGCAGATTTGCTCAGAGATATTCTCGTGGCATGGGGAGAAGTAAACCAATCAATAAGGTTATCCAGGGGGTCAACTTCCGGCATACCTGCAATCATGGTCGGTCACCTTACCGTAACGGGTTCTGTTCTTCCTACTGGTCACCAGATGATTGGCAAAGAACTAGAGCTTACGGTAGGCGATCTGAGATTAGCCGGGGCAAATCTTGTTTGTCTCGGTCACATTCATAAATCACAATCGTGGAGAGAAATAAGCTACTGCGGAAGCATCACGCGCCTTAATTACGGCGATGCGGGCGACCATAAGGGATTTTATATCCATGAATTATCTAAGCAGGAGCTCACCTCGCGTTTTATAGAAACTCCGGCAAGGGTAATGAGGGTAGTAAAGCCCATGAACGATATCCCGAGTACAGACGACCTTGGCGACATCGCAGCGGGCGACTGCGTAAAACTCTCATTCGAAATCAGCGAGGAAGACCTCGCAAAGGTAAACGAGGAAGCAATACGTCAGGCAGCGCTCGCAAAAGGGGCTGCAGAAATAAAAATAGAGAAGATCGTCGTGCCAAAGATCACTGTCAGGGCGGAGGGCATCAGCAGGCTCAAAAACGCCGAAGATAAGCTCAGAAAATGGGCTGAACTTACCGGCGTGGAGGTCAACGAAAATATGCTGAAAAAACTCTCAGACCTCGAAACAATCAATGACCCGGCGGACTATGCAAAACAATATACGGAGGCAACAACATGAGACCTATATCATTGAAACTTAAATGCTTCAAGGGTATCCAGGCCGGTATGGGGTTGGAAGAAATTAAAATTGATTTCTCAAATATTCCATCCGGTATCGTTACATTCTCCGCCCCAAACGGGACAGGGAAGACAACGATCATGGATAATCTGCATCCCTACAGGTTCATGCCCTTCAGGGCATCGAGCTATTCTCCAAAGGCGTTCTCATTTTACGAACACTGTTATGGGGAAGCTCTCAAGGAACTTGTATTCGGGATGAACGGCACAAAATACAAAAGCCTGCTGCTTCTCAATGTTGAGAAGAAAAAACAGGAGGCATACCTTTACATAGAGGAAAATGGAACATGGACGCCGCTCAATGACGGGAAGTTGGAGTCATACGACCTGGCTGTAGAAAACTTGCTCGGCAACCCCGAACTCTTTTTCATGTCGGTGTTCAGGGCACAAAACGCGAAATCACTCACAAGTTATTCCAAAGGAGACATCAAGGAAATATTCACTGAACTTCTTGGCGTATATCACCTGAAGGCAATCTCCGACAGAGCAGGGTTTATCAAAACAGAGGTACAGCGCCTGCTTGATGTTTTAAGAAGGGAAAAGACATCACTTGCACAGGTCCTCGAAAAAGAGGGCGGCATCATAACAAACCTGGCAGATACGGAACTATCCATAGAGATAACAAAGGAAGAAATAGCCCGCATAGACGAAATGATGTCAAGAGGGCAGGAGAAATTGACAAATCTCAATGTACAGATCACATCCCAAAGAATGATTTTGTCTCAAGGAAAAGAGACAGAATTAGAGGTTTCTAAAAGAAAAGAGAGGTTAACAACTTTTCTTTCCGGTCAGGAATCGAGGAAAAGGGGAATTGAGGCAAGGAACTTACGAACAAAAACAAGAATCACCGATTCTGAAATGCTTATCTCCAAGCTACCCGAACTTCAGGAGGCAAAGAGAAGCAAGGCAGATTTGGAAGGAAGATATAATCTGCTCAAGGGTGAATATAAGAAGATCGATGCGGAATACATCAGCATCAATAACCGCATCATGACGTTGAACAAAGCAGAAGGACTGATTAAGGAAAAAGAGAAAGTCCTTCAAAAGCTCCGTATGGAAAGAGAATCAGCAATCAAGATGTTTGAGAAAAACCTTGAGATTGCCCGAAACGAGGAACAGAAACTCAAAAATACCCCTTGCGGTGGATCACTGGCTGAGGGGTGTATCTTCGTTATGAGCGCGGTATCAGAAACAAAAAAGATACCGGAACTTCAGGAGAGACTCGGCAGCCTTAACAAGGTGTCACCCGGAGAGGTCGTAATCTTTGGCGAAATTGATAGTCTCAAAATAATGCTCGCGAACAGGGAAGCCCTTAATAAAACGTTACAGGAACTTCTTCAAAAGAAAAGGGATGTGCAGGCGAATATAGAGAGTTTGGAAAAGAATCTCAACGACCTGAATAAATCCTTTGAATCTCTACCGAAGGTTGAGCTTGCCGAAAAGGAATTACCGTCTTTGAGGCAAGAGCTTGAATCGCTCAACAGCGAACTTAACGGTATTAACGAAACAGCAAGACAGCAGATGGAAGCCGATGAGGCTGAAATCAAAAGCCTTGAAGAAAAGCTCTCAGAAATCACCGATGGTTTAGACGGTGATTTCGTGAACAAGAAGGTTGTCCTGATAGATGAACTTGAACAGATAAAAAGAAAAAGGGCATCCCTCAACGGTGACCTCGAAGAAGCGACAAAAAAGACAGGTTCACTAAACGCTGAAGTTCAGCGTGTTGAGGAAGCAAAAGGCAAACTCGAAGCCCTCTCAACAAGAGAAAACCATCTTGCAGAAGAAACATCACAATGGTCGCTGCTTGAAAAAGCCTTTGGAAACGACGGCATTATTGCTCTTGAGATAGATGATGCAGGCCCTCAGATAACCACCTATGCGAACGACCTCCTGAAGATATTCGGGGGCAGGTTCAGCGTCAAGATAGAAACTCAGTTTGCCAAAGCAAAAGGCGGGATGAAAGAAGGTTTCGACATCACCGTTTTTGACAGCCAGACAAACGAATCAAAGAGCATAAAGAAGCTGTCCGGCGGAGAGAAAACCTGGGTGGAAGAAGCAATCACCCGGGCGATATGTCTCTACAGGGCAAATTTAAGCGGTATACGGTATGAGTGCATCTTTTCTGATGAGAAAGACGGTGCACTTGATACAGAGAAGAAAAAAGAGTTCTTCGACATGAAAAAGCGTGTTCTTGAAATCGGCGGGTATAAAAACGAATTCTGCATCACACAAACTGATGCGCTCCTGTCGAGGGCTGACGCAGTGATAGAACTCAAAAGAGAATATGGAATTAACATAATAATACAATAAAAGGAGGTAAAAGTATGACAGATAACACAACAGGCGTAGTTGCAACATTGGAAAGCGGCGATGCAGAATACATTGCAAAAATGTCGACACTTCTCGGCCCCAAGTATCTGCTCCCGAAGGCGGGGGTTATAAGACCGGGCATCATGGTATTGAAGGCGGGTTGTACACCCCAGGATGAGAAGGTTTATAAGGATATGACGGCCAAATGTACACCATGGGACGACATAAACAAAGCGCTTGGCTTAGATGGAAAACTAAAGTCAAAGATGACCCCGGCAAACGTTGATTATTTCACGGTCAATGCTGGTGATTGTCTCAATCCGGAAAACGCTGCAATCATAAAAAAACTTTATGCCGACAAAGACGGGAAAATCAGAAGGATACCCGTATGGTTTCCGGTAAACGAATGGTGGAAAATTATTCCTCATTCGTTAAGATGCTGGGGACAGTCGACAATTAAGTTTATGAGCGACATAAAAATTACCGGAAACGTGGTAGAAAACATATGCCGTTTCCCGCTGAACGCTGAACCCGGAAAAAGGATTTTCGGCGGCAGACCGTGGGGGACGCGCCCTTGTTCACCGGACGAATGCAAGGAATACCAGGCGGGCGAATGCAAATTCGGGGGAATGGTGCAGTTCTACATTCCAGCCGCTAAAGGAGTCGGTATATGGATAATTCCGACAACATCATGGTATTCGCTGATCGCTATAAAAAGTGTCCTGCAGGACGTATCACGAATAACAGGAGGACGGCTGGCAAGATTGTTTGACGGCGACGGGAAACCTGTATTCCAATTAACAAAAACGGAAGAGATTGTTTCTGCAATAGATACAAAAACCGGTAAACCAACACAACGGAAGCAATACCTCATATATTTAGATATGACTGTAGATATGACAGAACTTACTCTCATATATGAGAGTAAGAATCTAATGATAAGGGGAATAAACGCTGCTGCAACAATCATAAAACCGGTCATCACGGACCCCGAATCTGAAAACGAAGTTTTTGCTGAAACCATTATTGAAACTACCGTGGAACCCATTATGCATGTTACAGAAGCAGAAACACCGGATAAAACAGCAGCACAGCCTGATGTAGAAGTTCCAAAGACTGCTGTTACTGCTGTTGCTACTGTTGTTGTTGCTCCCGAAAATGGAAAAAATCAGGGAACAGCTACAGAGCCTGCACAGAAAGAAGCAGAGAACCCCGATCTAAACAAAATAACTGCCATCGTGAAACAGTGCGCCGTCATCAAAGCCAAAATTGCTGCCGATGTATACGATGTGATACGAAAAAGATACCCCGGTTCCTGGAAGGGATGGACATATGCGCAGACACAGGGCTTCCATAAGGAAATGCTCGATGCATTAAACCCCGCAGTGAAGAATGCCGGTAACGGCAATGGCAATAACAAAGATATTATGGATGAATTAATCCAGAAAATCAAGGAATTTGCCGGTGGTTACGGAGTTCCGGTCAGCGTACAGGAAACTGCTATTAATGCAGAAACAATTACAGAAGAAGTCGCTACAAATTGGTTAAATCGTTTAGGACAGGGAGACTTCTCGATGTTTCTGGACGCAATAAAATAATATATATCAAGGGGCCCCAAAATGGGGTCCCTTGATATTCAGGGAGAACAGATATGAATGAAAGCTCAATGACATTACCAAGAGCAAGGGTCGTAAAAGACCCTGAATTACGATATTCGGTAAAAGGAACCCCGTTTCTTAACCTGAGGTTGGTATATAAAGGTGGGAACCACGACATATTTATCAATGGGGTACTGTCCGGGAAGCCTGCAGAAGCTTTCAATGTAGAGAAAGGCGATTTATTGAGCGCAATAGGTGAACTCGAAGAAAACATCTGGCAAGCGCAAACCGGTGAAAAGAAGCAGCTCTATATGCACATTACAAAGCTGTTTGTTTTAAAAAAGAAGGGAATCGAATCACAAAATACCGTAAAAAAAGAAAACGATGATTTTGTCCCCGAAGATATCGACATATAGGGAGGCTCAAGATGGTAAATAGAGAAATATGGCACAAGAAATACCACTTCGGCGACGAGAAAACTCCCGATGACACAGCTTTACGGGTGGCAAAACACGTTGCCAATGGGGGAGAAAACTTTGACGGCTGCGTTTTATGAAGCAATAGTCTCCTTGAAGTTTATCCCGGGAGGCAGGATATTGGCATACGCCGGAACGGGCAACCCAAAGGCGACATTCTCCAACTGTTACGTAATGGGCGAAATCGAAGACTCCATGGAAGGGATCATGAAGTCCCTCGGAGAAAGCGCGCTCACAATGAAGGCAGGCGGAGGAATCGGCATGAACTTCTCAACATTGAGACCTTACGGGGATAGGGTAGGGGGCACGAATTCAATAGCTTCCGGTCCCGTATCATTTATGGAGATATGGAATGCAATGTCAAGAACCATTTCGGGTGTAGGCGACAGAAAAGGTGCAATGATTGCGGTTTTAAACGTGGATCACCCCGACATAGAAGAATTTATCATGGCAAAAAAAACCAACACACACGAAAACCCCGTGTTGGAGAAATTTACTCTCGCTGCCGGCATTAGTGATGACTTTATGAAAGCAGTTGAAATAAACGGCGAATGGGAACTGAAATATCAGGGAAAAAACCATAAAACAGTGAAGGCGAGAGATCTCTTGGGGTTGATTGTTAAAAACAACCGGGAGAAAGCAGAACCGGGTGCAATGTTTGTTGATACCATAAACAGCATGAACAACCTGTGGTACTGTGAAAAGATTTCTGCAAGCAACCCGTGCGGAGAATTACCTATGCCGCCATACGGGGCTTGTAACTTAGGCTCCATTAACCTGACTCAGTTTGTCGCTAATCCATTTACTGAAGGTGCACGGATAGACAGAGAAGGTTTAATGAGGACAGTAAGAACTGCGGTGAGATTTCTGGACAACGTAATTGATATGAACTATTACCCGATTGATTCCAGAACAACGGGAAAAATCGCTTCAGACAAGGAGGATTGGTCTCGGCGTTATGGGCCTGGGGAGCATGATGGCAATGATGGGAGTGAAATACGGCAGCGAAGAAAGCTTGAAGGTTGTCGAGCAAGTCTTCGGTAATATAAGGAATACATCTTATAGGGAATTTATTCGGTTGGCAAAGGAAAAGGGCGCATTTCCCATGTATGATAAAGAAAAATATCTGATGGGAAAATTTATTGCGTGCCTCCCGGAGGGGCTCAGAAAGGAATTAGAAAAACATGGTATAAAGAACTCACACTTGTTGACAATAGCTCCTACGGGGACGACAGCACAATTGGCGGGCAACGTGTCAAATAGTTAGCATTATTTATATGTGTAATTATCTATAAAGGGAACTAACTTTTTTCAGATACACCGGCAAGAAACAGAAATAGAACTTTCATTTTCAGAAACTTATCCATTCAGATTCTGCCGCTGGAACACAAAACATATTGATACTCTAATTCAAGTTTGTTGCCAATCGGTTTTGACAAGTTCCAGTATCGTCTTTGCCCTTTCAGGAAAGAGATGAATCTCTTCCCAGTTGGGTCGCGAGATTGTTTTCTGCATGAGGAGCCCATCTTCGCCAAACCACTGGGGCAGGACACCCCCAAAGTAATAGCCCTTATTCTTCAATAAAATGGCAAGTCTGTTAATCCATGGCCATGATAGCTTCAGCCATACCTGGACTACCTCCACATTCCGGTTCAGAATGTGTTCTTCTTCTGAGAGGAAAACCTTCTCAAAGTCTGATCCTGCCTCATGGACAGCCATACGTGCTACCTGTGCAGAGTCAAATATCTGTGTATCAATTCGTGTTTGATATGAAGGGTGGAAATCATCCCCTGATGGAGAGAAGGACCTCTTGTCGTCGAAACCATCGTAAATAAACCTGATAAAGTCGGCATAGACATCAGGAACATGGACAGTATGCGGCCTCGGAGTAACGGTCATGAACATGAGAAGCGTCGATACCCGTCCGGACGCGCTCTTTTCCTTTTCATATGCCTCAGCAGGCATAAGATCAATTTCAATAGCTGTTTCTATCACAGGTAAACTGGCAAGAGCGGCCTTCTGGATGTATATATGATTACAGACAGGTTCTCCGAAAAACATGTTTATATCATTCATTCCGGGCAACATCTCTTTTACATACTGAAAGATTTTATTCATAACACCTGCATTTCGAAAAGCATGTAAGACAGCTCCATTCCCTTTCTCATAAACTCCTTTGTCAGGGGCTGCACGGAATAGGGAACTGTATCCGATAACCCTGTTGTCTGGTGTACGGACAACAATGGGTATGTTGTCACGGTTTTCAAATGCAGCAATAAGCTGATCAGGATGATATACTATCTTTGCCGGATAGCCATCTCCGTATACCTCGGTAAAAAGTTTCGCTACACCATCTGCATCTTCCGGTCGGAAGAAACTGACGGTCAATATCTCGCTGTTCATGGTAGCTCCTTTCATTGCCACAATTGCCGGCACTCACAGAACATTTCCGGTTATATGTAGGATGCCGGTATGAATCTGTAAGAGCATCACATTCAGTAGTCTACATGAAAAACCCTGAAAAATCCAAGTACAAATTATCGCTGTAATATCTCATTTTGGGACCTGCAGATTAAGTGATAATATGTTATAATCTCTATGCTCATTTGTAAACATTGCAGTAAAGATACAGAAGACCTGAAAACAACAACCTGCTTCAATGGCTATATCGAATACCAGGACCATACAGCATTATCACGAGTCCCATATTCAGAAGATGAAAAAGAAAGATGTTCAGTCTATCATGTCATTCCCGGAGCAATCCATCATAAAGACTATTATATGGAGAAATGTACCATTTGTGGCATGAGGCTTGTATCCTGTGGGTGTATGATATCAATATACACCGGCAAGAAACAGAAATAGAGCTGTCATTTCCAGAAACTTATCCATCCATATCCTGCCGCTGAAACACAAAACATATTTATACATGACTGCCCTGGAGCATTGAGAATACTATGTTTCAAGGTAAGAGTGTTGCTCTCCGTTTGATAGTATTGGTTTTATTTATCTTAAACTGCAAATATCCCTTGACATTGTTGAGATTTATGCTAATAATTCTTGTAGATAGTTATTCTTAAAAGGGTTCACCCAACAGGTAGAATCTATTTGCCTGATAATCATAGTTATTTATAAATAATCCAAGGAGGTAGTAAAAATGACCAAGGCAGAAATCGTAGCAAAGGTAGCAGAACAGGTTAAAGTCACAAAAAAAGTTGCAGAAGGAGCATTCCAGGCAATCATCGGTTGTATCGAAGGGGCACTCAAGAAGGGTGAGAAAACAATAATCGTAGGTTTTGGTACATTTTCTGTTGCAGATAGAAAAGCAAGAATGGGCAGAAACCCTCAGACAGGCAAAGAGATCAAGATTGCCGCAAAGAAAGTACCGAAGTTTACCGCTGGTACAGTTTTAAAGGCAGTAGTCAACGGAAAGACAATTGCTAAAAAACCAGCAAAGAAGGCACCGGCTAAACCGAAAAAGAAATAAATGAAGACCAGGCGGGCCTTCGGGTCCGCTATATAATGATCACAAGGATAGGCGATATGGATAATGATGTTACAGCAAAAAAGAATTCAGCCGGTAAATTAAAGGCATCCATAATAAACAACAATAGGATGAATACTGTTGATTTATTTACCGACCATATCGATTCGGGAAGGCACTTTCACATTGTATCTGAACGGATAAATTCTCTGTCTGATATTCTTGTATTCTTATCCTCTCCTCCCCCTTGTCCGTCATGTAATCAACCGAAATTGAAACTCAATGAACAATGGAACCTTAAAGAATGGTTTCTAAAGTTTTTTGGGAGAAGAGTATTTCACTGCAATAACTGTGGCTGGAAGCATACTGTAAAACTCCACCAGTGGGAACGGGAGACTATAATCACTGCCCTCGCTGTTGCTCTGATTCTGATTATTTACTCGATTCAATGGGTCATGACTGGTAAATAATAAAAAATATGTCACTACTGTCCGATTAAATAACGCCTATAGGCCATAATGTACCACAAATACAGTATACTATGAATGAAAAATCATTTTTCGACTTGAATTTTTTCTGCCTGTACGATAGCCATTCTTCCAAAAAAACAGGAGTGTGGCTCATGCATAACGGGAGGTTTGTCTTTGCTCAGGTGATGGATTATTTACCGATGTATGAATTCCATAGGTGTGTTCAACAATATAACGGGAATTATAGAGCCAGATTTTCCTGTCTGGATCAATACCTTTCAATGGCCTTTGCACAATTGACCTACCGGGAAAGCCTTCGTGATATTGAAGCATGCCTTCGTTCCATGCAAAATAAATGGTATCATATGGGCATCAGAGGAAACGTTTCACGGAGCACCCTTGCCGATGCTAATGAAAACCGTGATTGGCGGATTTATGCTGATTTCTGTCATGTTCTTATCCGTATAGCCAGAGACTTGTACAAGAATGAAGATTTCTCTATAGAACTACAATATGGCATATGCCCTTGATTCTACCACCATCGACCTTTGTCTCTCCCTCTTTCCCTGGGCACACTTCAGGAAGCAGAAAGGTGCGGTAAAGATGCATACACTCATAGACTTGAAGTGCAGCATCCCTACCTTTATCAAAATTACCGATGGAAAAGTGCATGATGTGAACATACTGGATAGTCTCTTGCTGGAGGCGGGCTCTTTCTATGTGATGGACCGGGGATACCTTGATTTTACACGACTCTATGTGATCGCACAGTTACTTGCCTTTTTTGTCATCCGGGCAAAATCAAACATGAAGAGCAGGAGGGTTTATTCACATCCGGTCGACAAGACAACGGGATTGAAGTATGATCAGACGATTCTCCTCACGGGAGTAAATACCTCTAAACAATACCCTGAAAAGCTCAGAAAAATAAGGTATGTCGATCAAGAGACAAACAAGGATTTTGTTTTCCTCACCAACAACTTTCTCTTGCCGGCCCTGAGTATTGCCACCCTCTATAAATACCGCTGGCAGATAGAACTGTTTTTTAAATGGATCAAGCAGCATTTACGTATCAAATCGTTTTATGGCACATCAGAAAATGCGGTGAAGACCCAGATCTGGATCGCCATCTCAGTTTACGTCCTCATTGCTATTGTGAAAAAGCAACTCAATCTGAATTTGAGCCCCTACACAATTTTACAGATTTTAAGTGTAACACTCTTTGAAAAGATTCCGCTTATTCAAGTACTTATGGATTCACAATACAAAAATATGGATAAAAATACTACTTTTATTTATAACCAACCAACATTATTTGAGATTTAATCGGACAGTAGTGGTAAAGAATATATATGAAAATCTATTTTGCTCACTCAAGCTTTGCAGGAGAACAGAGAGAGTTTAAGAAGCGGTTCATGGAAAAGTTCTCTGTCGGTTTAACACCGAATAAATTTGTTACATCTCCAGAAGAAAATGATATATTTTTTAGTAATAATTATTATTTGCATACAACTACTCCATTGAAGCCAAGGTTACGTTGTTGGAATATTATGGCACTGCGGGACACAAGGCAGTGAATGGAGAAAGCAAAGCTCAAGCGTAGTATATGAAAAAAAGGTTTATTTAACTCAAATACAAAAAAGTATATCTTATGAACGATGAAAAGTACATGGCCATTCCTCCAGGCGCGATAATACCGGGAAGTTTACCTAAGTTTAAAATATATGTCCTTTCACCAAACGGGCACCACATCCTCTGGGCGCGTGACGGCAATGAAGTCAGTACAAAACAGCTAACCAAACTTGCCGACAGCGGACTAAAGGAGGTCTTTATCGACCTCGAAGAAGAGATCAAGTATGAACAATATCTTGAGGCTCACCTGGGGGATATCCTTGAGAATCAAGGATCATCGCATGACCAGAAGGCAGCTATATTCAGCAAAGTTTCCACAAATGTTGTCAAAGACTCCTTTGAAACATCCTTAGGGCTGGGTACAATGAATACGGACGCATTGCAGCGGACGCAAGCACTGGTCAAAAACGCGCTGATATTTATAGCTGAATCAAATTCCCTTCAGGCACTGGCGAAAATGATTGGCCATGATTACAAGACATATGAGCATGCCACTAAGGTTCTATGGTTTACAGTGGCCTTTCTCAGGAACAACCCGGACGTTATTGAACAGATAGAACCGGATTATCAGACATTCGATGAAGTTCAGAAAAAAGAAATATTAAAACAGTGCGGCGTCGGGGCCATGCTCCATGACATAGGAAAGGTTTTTGTCTCCCAGGAGATACTCAATAAAAACGGACCTCTCACCGCAGTCGAGTGGGAAATCATGAAACACCATCCCTTGAGCGGTTTGGCGATGCTCCTCGATACGGAAATCCCCGTTTTTGTCAAGAAAGCCATATTACATCACCATGAGGACTTTTGCGGCGGCGGCTATCCCATGAGCCTGGAAGGGCAAAATATAACTATCCTGGCCCGCGTATTGAGAATTGTAGATGTGTTTGATGCCATGACATCCCGCAGGCCATACAAAGAAGCCATATCTCCGGTAAAGGCGGCACAGATCATGGTCGGAACGCCGACAGAGAAAATAAAAATGGAGGATGGTTCAGAGCAGGATGATCGCGATCAGGGCATGAGACAATGCTTCGATGAACAACTGCTCCGAAAATTCATATTATTCCTTGGCAAAATAGCGTCCGGAATGTGAAAAGACCGATTTTAAACATTATTATTTTAATTGGTAGTTCTCAGAGTCTCACGCAAAACTCGTATATTCTTACGTTTTGTCATTACTGCACCCATTTTCATGAGTGCAAACTCCAGCAGGAATCTTCTCTTGCGAAGCAACATCAAGTAAAATAAATTGGTTCTGGGCTCCCACTCCCCGATAGAACCATTCGAGGACAAGCTTCATCTCTCAGTCAATACCGAAATATCTGAAAGGGAAAATAAGAGTTTATAAACCACTGTGTCCACCCTGGTCATTGGTATCAGCAAGCAAAAATGGAGAGATTACTGAACTTCAATATGAGGAAGAATATAATTCCACAATATTGAATAACCTGGACCCTGAAAAGGTGTATCAGGAACTGAGCCATGATGCAGTTCTCTTGAGATATTGTCAATAGTTGTGTTTGAGAAAGTTTTTGTCGTATCCTTTTTCTTCATATTTATGCCACCTTTATCTCTGTGTCTGCCATCTCTCCGTCAACAAAACAGGCTCCTTTAATAACATGGGGAATGAGCTTATAACCTTTGATCTTCTTCCAGGTCTTCTGTGCCTCACGGGCGAGTTTGAACACCATGGTGAGAGTGGCCAGCCGTGATCCACATCCTTTTGTTTTATTGGTTCTTAATCGTATTGTTGCAAAGACCGATTCGATAACATTGGTTGATCTGATATGTACCCAGTGTTCTGCAGGGAAGTCATAGAACGTAAAGAGGACATCTTTATCTTTTATAAGACATTCACAGGCTTTTTCAAACTTTGTTCGATACACAGAGAGAAAGGCATTATAGGCAACAAGGGCCTGTTCTCTGGTTGGAGCCAGATAGATATCGTGAATCTTTTCTTTTGCCTTGGGCTGTACGCTCTTCGGCAT
>JAPLKD010000211.1 GCA_026388245.1 Pseudomonadota bacterium
AAACCTATTCAGGTACTCTGCTATAAATCTAACTCTCTGGTCCATAACGGTAACTCCTTTCCAACCCATAGACACCTCCTTCGAGTGTCTATGAATTAATACAAAAGTGTTACCTATGTACCCAGAATAATCTGTTACCTACGTCCCCGTTCGGTCATTCCTTTAAACCATACTTTCTGATCGTTTCCTCGACAGTTTCAATCCAGACCAGCAGAGCGGAGATTTCAGGCTCCGTGAAGGTACGATTGATTTGGCATTTCAGTTCGCGGCCTGCGGGACTAAGCAAACCAGTTGATTGTGCCTTGGTCCGGAGCACCTTAACGACTTCCTCAGGTACTGCGGTTTTGATGGACATGCTGCCTGGTCCGGCTATGGCGGTGTAAACTGACTGCTTGTACACGGAGCTCTTCGGGTAGCCATAGCAAATAGCGACGTGGTTGCCATCGAGGTCGATATTGAGGGAAAATCCTTTGGTTCCCCAGTGAATGGGCATCGACCTGTCTTTAGCAAGTGCCAGTATCCGGGAAAATACTACTTTGCCGTTGTCGTCAAGAGAAGCCATGAATCCGCTTTCGGTGACCGTTGGCAAAGAACCCGAAGCCACTTGGGCAGGCTTGTCAGCTTCGTTGCCGACGACAATCTCCTGCGACAGAAGGCGTGTCCCGCCGTCGCCTTGAAAGAAGGTGAACTCAACACAGGTAACCCTAATTCCCTTAGACCGAAGGAAAGAAGCCGTCTGTCTTATCTCGGGTGTGATCCGCTGGCCCACAATCACCACCCGTTGGTCCTTATTGAAGGCGACGGATTCGTCAGGGCCAAGCTCGAAATATGCCCGGTGGTGTTCTGCCAGGTTCAATGACTCGTCATTGAGATACGAGCGGAGCATAACCTCAAGCTGTCCGGTATCAAGACGCGCAGCGAAGGAAGCATACTCAAGCGCCTGCGCGAGCGTGTCGCGCGGCGTTCTATTCCTCTTCAATTCGACAACAGCAACCGTTCCCTGCCTGTCAACGCCTACGAGGTCAATGAAGCCTCCGAAATTCGTGACGAGCTGACGACCGATGATAAGGATTTTTCCGTCTTCAACAATACCGTCGGGATTGGTCTCAAGCCAGTCTTCCAGTATGGCCTCTTCATGATCTACTTGAAAAGGTGTCTGTACGTATTCGCCAAACTTGCCGTCGCTGTGTATGCCGAAGAGTCTCATGTCATTTCCTCATGTTCCGAACATTTAATACCAGCTTGCCTTTTGTTCAGTATTATACATTAACAAAAGAAATACAAGAAACAAATTGCGTGATATTTTAAAGTGATTTTCCACGCGCTGATTTGCTAATATTGATATAGCATGACAAAAAGGATACAATGAATTGAGCTATGGCCGGAAGAACTTTTTGCGAGTCGCGAATTCGAGCACGATTGGGTATCCCACTCGATGAGGATGATCGTCCCGAAGGGCAATCTGCGCTGTTTGAGGAGGAACGACGAGTTCGCAGATTGAGTGAAACCCAAGTCGATAGTGGGTAATCGCGCGCAGCTGAGCAGGGAGTAAAACAGTGTTCCGGCCACATCCAATGGAAAAGTCGGGAAACTCCAGAGCGGAAACATCTTGACGCCTTTTTTCTAAATTTCTACAACGAAACTTTCCTGTATGTTGTATTTTGCCTGATTTGTTACATTTCTTATAAAAGGAGATGCCAAAGGGCTGAAGCCGAGGTTAAACATAATACACAAATCTCTTAAAGTCTTAACCTTGACCTCAGCCTACCATGCTTTTCCTACGGTTCTACCGGTGCTTTGGGGTCTTTCGTCCACTCTTCTGCGGAGCCGTCATAATCCTTCACATTTTTGTAACCCAGGAGTTCTGTCATAATGAATGCCCAGGCAGTACAGACCTTTCCTGTATCGCAGTATACGATGATTTCCTTAGAGGTGTCTTTACCAACAGCATTGGCAACAAGACCGGCAAGCTCCTCTTTGCTTTTAAATGTACCGTCTTTTGTGTATGCCTGTGATGTTGGAAGATTGACTGCCCCCTTTATCCTTCCCGGCTTTGCTACAAAATCCAGTTTCTTATTACCCTGGAAGAAATCGGGTTCTCTCACGTCCACAAGAATGGCTTTGCCAATGCTGTTTATGACATAATCCTTTTTGACGAAGAGGCCTTCATTAACCTTGCCCTGATAGCTTTTTGATTTTGGTTTCACTGCATCGGTGGAAACGGCCTTTTTGTCAGCCATCCATTTGTTATATCCGCCATCGAGGATTGCAGCGTTCTCAATGCCGGCATATTTCAAAGTCCAGGCAACCCGTGAAATGTCTGTGCGGTCAGGGACGGTATCTGTCTTACCGACGACGACAACGATAGAATCTGCTCCGATTCCGGCAGAGCTTATTACATCGAGGAGGTCATCCGTGGGAGGAAGTTCGTTTCTAAGGCCCCCTTTCATGATAGCCCATGAGCCATAGATGACGTTAATTGCATTAGGGATGTGTCCTGCCTTGTAGTCCTCTACCTTCCTTATATCAACGGTTATCACCTTAGGGTTGGCCAGATTCTTTTCAAGCCAGTCGGTGGAGACAATGGGATTTACATCCCTCGCTGATAACGCAAAAGGAACGGTTAAAGCGAAGAAAATAAGAATAAAACTGCATAAAGCTACTTTTTTGATCATTTTTTCCTCCTATTTTTTTATAGGCTTTGGCGTATAAAGAAGACCTTCATTTGCCTTTGAGCCATTCTTGATGAGTGTTTCCTTTGTAAGAAAATCCTTCTTTTCCTCGTGACAGACCTCGCAGGAGCGTGTCCGCTCAGTCCTCTTTTTGATATTGTGCGTTGCCGTATCCCAGTAATTCGGCAATGCATCGAACTTCTCCATCTTTATCCCGGCTTCTTTGAAGGTATCTCTGACAGTCGGTATTAAACGCAACGTGGTAATGGTCTTCTTGTCTCTCGGGTTTATGCCGAGAAAGATGCCTGGTTTCGATGTCGCCCCTTTGCCCAGATGACAGTCATAACAATTCCTGTATGCACCGCCTGAATGGCAGGCATAACAACTCAACCTGCCTTTATGGGTTGTATGTGCAGTCTTTGCCTTCTCGGTTTTCTCCTCGCCTGCTTTATGGCAATTTGTGCACGCAGGCCTTTCTTTTACCTCGTGTCTTGTTTTATAAGGAACGCCTGTACCGTGGAATTCGGTGCCTTTATGGCAGTCAAGGCAAACCATGCCTTTTTGATAATGGATATCGGCAGAACCGCCATAATCGCCGGTGAATTCGGGGTACACCCTCCCGCCGTGGCATAAGGCGCATGTTTTCCCGTCATCTTTCTTTACAAATTTATGTCCCTTGAGGAATCCTGAACTGATCCCGCCGATTGCCGGTGACTGGACATGACAATCGCCACAGGAGGCATGACAGCTTCTGCAGGACTTTTCGAAGACCTTCTCATCAAAGGTTCTGGCATCCTTTGGTGAAAACCTGCCTGATACCCCGTGTTTTTGACCATGAGTGGTATAGTGAAGGGCGTCTTTGTATGTTTTTGCAATGCCTTCATGGCACTTTCCACAGGTTTTAAGATCATCGGAAGGCCTTTTCACGACACCCTTGTGGGCCTTTTCTTTCACCTGTGCCTTCTCGTCGCCGAAGTGACATGAACCGCATCCCTCTAAAAAGTGGGGATCATCGCCAATTAATTTTTTGTCAACAAGGAAGGCTTTATACATTAATTCCGCCGGGACCGACGGAGGGGGACCAGCTCACCCCTCACCTTCAAAGGTATCGATTTTTACCGGCCTATGAAGTGCTTTCAGTGTCTGTTCGTTTGTATGGCATTTTATGCAGCCGCTATCATCGGCATACCCTGCATGAAGAAAAAAGGCACAGCAGAAAAACATTACCATGGAGTATATAAACAAATAATCCCGTTTTTTACTACTACCGGGGCTTGCGCCTGTCCCCGTAAGGGGGTCGCCCCCTCTGTCAGCCAAGCCGACAGAGACTCCCCCTCTCGCTCGCTTGTGCTCGCTAAGTAGATTCCCACTGGCTTGCCTGTGGGAATCTATTCCAACTATCAGCTTCTTCCTGAGCATCCTTCACATGGTAAGATACTTATCAAAATTTGTCAATAATATGCTGGTATCTCCAACCATCCTTAAACATTTTTGTCTTTTTTGAGGGTCACCAGAAAAAGTTTTCTGGGAAGATTGCCTTCTTCGAACTCCTCAATACCTGTTATCGTATAGCCTTCAGCAAGATGCTTCACCTTCTCCCTGTTGAAGAAGTGCACAATGAAACCTCCAACCTCCCACATGTCCTCGCCCCGGTTGATGCCTGTTTGATAATGGGCATCGTTGGTATTTCTGACGGTATATATATTCAACCCTTCAGGTTTCAATACACGGCGGATTTCCTGCGAGATGAATTCAAGCTCAGCCGTTGTGAGGGCCATACAGTAGAGCATGTGGGAAAAACAACCGTCAAAAGATGCATCCTCAAAAGGAAGGTTTTGTCTGATGTCATGCTGTAGTGTTACAATGGATTGTGAGATTCCAAGTTTTTGCGACTTTTCCCTGATTGCTTTAAGCCCCTCATTGCTGTAATCGAGTACATTAACCTGGAAACCCTCGCCCGCAAGAAAGAGGGTATCGCGCCCCTGCCCACTGCCGAGTTCCAGAATCTTAGTGCCGCCTTTTCCCTTGAATGCCTCTGACGCCCTGCGGGCAGCGTAACTCGGCTCGAGACCAAACATGTCGGTCCTTTCTAAAAACACCCTTTCCCAATGGGCTTGCTGGGCATTCAAGGTTTTGTTCGCCATAAACGGGCCGTGTAAATGTGGTTTTTTCATGGTAACCGGAAAAGGAAAAGAGAAACAGCTATTGTTCCCAGTATCAGCCAGATTGTATCTTTTTTCAGGAAAAACAGATACGACAAGGCAACAAGAAAAATGGCCCATGTTTTCCAGTCAACAAGAGAATTGAATCCAAATTGCAAGGTCACTGCGATCAGCAGGCCGAAAAAACCGGACAGGAAACCTTTGATCACTACGCGGACGGCCTTGAGCGAACGCACTTTGCTGTGGATTCTGCTCAAAACAACGATAGCGGCTACGGATGGCGTAAAAATTGCCAGCGCTGCCATAAAGGCCCCGATGATACCTGCAACATGGTAGCCGATAAATGCAGCGGTGATAAATACCGGCCCGGGGGTAATCTGACCCAGTGCAATGCCGTCACGGAACTGTATCTCATTCACCCAGTGCAATTGATCAACGACAACACCCTTGATAAGCGGGATGGCGGTGAACCCTCCCCCGAACCCCAACGCACCGATTTTAAGAAAAGTATTGGTGATTTCTACGACCCTTGGGGACAATAAACATATAAAACCTGCGATAAGAAAAAGGATGATGACCGGAATGTACCGTTTAACATGGCGTTGCGAGGTTACAGGTATCCCGATAACCTGAGACGGCATGATCGTGTCGCCTTCTTGCGAGGGAATATCTTCAAATTCGCCGGTGAAATAGAAAAAGAGAAATCCGAGGAGCCCGGAAAACAGGATCAGCCATA
>JAPLKD010000049.1 GCA_026388245.1 Pseudomonadota bacterium
GAGAACAGCCGCAAAAATCCCTATAAAAACACCGCACAATATAATCTTCCAATGCCTTTTAAAAAATTCCATTAATGTTAACCTCCACAGAATATAAGCTAACTTTAATATTCATAATTAATATTTGTCAAATTGATATTAAGAATAACTTCGGACTGATTAATAAGATTTTACTATTTTAAGGTACCTGTCTGTTTTTTCCTGGGCTTTTCGAGTTTTACCCTGGTAATTCTTATTCCTTCTACTCCGACCACTATAAACCTGTATATGCCCTGGTCAATCATCTCGCCTCCCCTGGCCATACCCTGCAACTGGTTGAGTATAAATCCGCCAAGCGTTTCATAATCCGGAGACTCGGGAATATCGATATCCAGCCTGATATTCAGATCCCTGATTGAATAAGAGGCATCGATAATAACGGAGCCGTCCTTCAATCTTTCGATCCTGTCGTCCACGTCGGTTTCATCCATTATCTCCCCGAAAATCTCTTCCATAATATCTTCAAGCGTCACAATGCCGGCGGTGGTTCCATGTTCGTCTACTACAATGGCAAGGTGCTGGCGCCTTTTCTGCATCTCTTTGAGGAGAATGCTTATTTCCATTGTATCGGGTATGAAATAAGGTTTTTTGAGAATTTTATCCAGGTGAATGGGATTCTTCAGCCATATCTGCTTGGCGATGTCCTTGTGATAGACAAGTCCGATAATACTATCAAGGCTCCCCTTGCAAACCGGATACCGGGAAAATTCGTTCTCAACAATATATTTCAATATCTCGTCCATGCCATCCTCGATATTGATACTATAAATGTTCGGCCTGGAAACCATAATCTCTTTTACCGACCGGTCGGCAAATTCAAAAACACCATGGATAAGCCTTTCCTCAGTCTCATCAAAAACGCCTTTCCGTCTGCCTTCTTCAAGCAATATTTTGATCTCGCCTTCACCGATGTGTTCCTCGCCCTTCTTAAGGGTAAGGCTTCTGACAATAAGCATCGTTGACAATGAGAGAAAATTTACAAAAATGAAAAAGAATCTTGAAGTAAGCTGGAAGATCGGAACAATCCATAATGCCACCTTTTCTTTATAGTTCATGCCGATGTATTTGGGCACAAGCTCTCCGACAACAAGAAAAATATAGGTAAGGATTACTACCACGATAACAAGGGAGATAGTATCGTCAAAAACACCGATATAAGGTATGGCATGTATTACAGGCTTCACATATTGTACCGCAAGGATACCGCCTATAGCGGAAGCAAGGGTACCAAAAAGCGTTATACCAATCTGCACTGCAGAAAGAAACCTTTCCGGATTCTCTTTCATTTCGAGCAAGGCTTCGGCCCTTTTTCCTTTCTTGTTTTTTATCATCTCTTTAATCTTGCTTTTCCGTGAAGAGATAATGGCAATCTCACCGGCAGAAAAAATGCCGTTGAGAATTATGAGAACTACAATAAGTAAAACTTCTAAAAAAGGTCTGTCCACTGTGCCATCTCCTGAATTATAACATCTTGTACTATTATAACACTGTATAGATCTGGTTTCTCTGGTTTTTTCTGTTTCTTTCGTTTCTTTGGTTATAAACACAAAAAAAAGAAGGGATCCTAACACTTAGTTGCAACAATGAGCAAGAAAAGGAGGATCTCAGGAAGGGATAGAGTCCACGGTGAATCCAAGGTCCTTGATCATTTCTATATCACTTGCTGCGTCCCTTCCGAGGGTGGTGAGGTAATCCCCCGTCATGAGAGAGTTACAACCTGCCACTATTCCGAGGGGAAGTAATTGTCGTAAGTTTTTCTCTTTTCCGCCGCAGAGCTTAATGTCTTTGTCCGGAAGTATAAACCTGTAAAGAGCAATAGTGATTAAAATTTCAACAGGGGCCAGTGGTTGCATATGTGCAAGGGGAGTTCCTTCAATCGGGTTGAGGATATTGATGGGTACAGAATCCACATCAAGTTCTTTCAGTGTGAATGCCATTTCAATGCGCTGCTCCATCGTTTCTCCAAGACCGATAATACCCCCTGAACAGACAGAAAGGCCTGCTTTTTTAGCGTTTTTCACAGTCTCAATATCATCTTCATAATCGTGGGTGGAACAGATAGCATCAAAGTTGCTCCGCGATGTTTCAAGGTTGTGGTGGTAACGGAATAAACCTGCCTCTTTCAACCTTTGTGCCCTCTCTTCGTCAAGCATGCCAATGGAGGCACAGGGCTTAATACCCACCCTGACCATTCCCCTGATGGCTTCTTCAATTTCGTTCCATTCGTTATTTCCTTCAATCCGCGTACCGCTTGTTACAATGCTGAACATATGGGCGCCGCACTCTTTTGCCGCTTTTGCCTTTTCAATAATTTCATCCTTAGGGATAAGCGGGTATATCTCTGCATGGGTATGGTGATGGGTTGACTGGGCACAGAACCTGCAATTTTCAGGACACAAGCCTGACTTTGCATTCACGATGGAACATAGAGACACCTGCCTGCCTTTGTAATAGTCCCTCACTTCAGACGCGTATGCCATGAGGAGAAAGGGCTTTTCTTTCCCAATGTTATAAAGAATTACTGCATCGTCAGGGTTAATGGCTTTTTCGGCGATCGCCTTGTCTGTCAGCCTTTTCAATTCAATATCCATCCAAAACCTCCCCCATACTCAACTCACTCAACCGCCTTTCCTTGTCTTTTCCTTTCTGTCCTCTGTCTTCTGTCCTTTTTCAGACATTCAGAAGTCAGACCGCCCTTCGGGCTGACAGAATACAGACTTAAATCTGTCTTCTGATATCTGTCTTCTGTCTTCTGTCCTCTGTCTTCTGTCCTCTGTCTTCTGTCTTCTGTCTTCTGTCCATCTCACAGAGGTATCGAGAGGATCCAGCCGTAACGGTCTTCCAGTTCACCATACTGAATACCCGTTATCTCATCATAGAACCTCTGAGACAATCCACCAATCTTCCCATCATTGACAATAATGGTCTCTTCATGGTGCCTGATTTCTCCTACCGGTGAAATAACTGCAGCAGTACCTGTCCCAAATGCTTCCTGCAGCGTTCCATCTTTTGAAGCAGCAATAACTTCGTCAATCGAAATGGGCCGTTCCTCAACTCTTATTCCCCAGTCCTTAGCCAGTATAATCACGGAATCTCTCGTTACACCGGGAAGAATCGTCCCATCCAGAGAAGGGGTTATTAACGTACCGTCAATGACAAAGCAGATGTTCATTGTTCCCACTTCTTCAATGAATTTATCCTGAATGCCATCCAGCCAGAGCACCTGCGTGTATCCTTTATGTTTGGCCTCCTCTGCAGGCAAAAGGCTTGCGGCATAGTTTGCCGGCGTCTTTGCTTCACCGAGACCACCCTTTGCTGCCCTCGTGTAGGCTCCAGATGTAATGAGCCTCACAGGGTTCAAACCTTCTTTGTAATACGCACCCACAGGGGAAGTAATAACCATGAACCGATATGTGTCAGAAACTTTAACCCCTAAAAAATTTTCCGTAGCAAAGACAAAGGGGCGAATATAGAGCGCAGTCCCCTTCCCTCTTGGAACCCACTCACTGTCAAGGGTAACAAGCGCCTTTATGACCCTGATAAATAACTCCTTCTCCATGGGGGGAATGCAGAGTCTCTTACAGGATCTGTTGTGACGTTCATGATGCTTTTCAGGACGGAAAATATTTATCCTGTCACCGGTAAAAAAAGCCTTGAGCCCTTCAAAAATCATCTGTCCGTAATGAAAAGAACACATCGCAGGCGATACACTTATGTTGCCAAAAGGAATAATCTCCGGGGTCTGCCACTTATCATCCCTGTATTCAAAACTTACCATGTGGTCTGAAAACTTCTCGCCAAAATTGAGATTATCAAAATCAACTTCATGTCTTTTACTTTCCAATGCCTTCTCAATTCTCATTATTAAAAACTCCTCTATAATATGAATTAAATGTTTATATTAACGGTTCCATAGCCTTATAACCTTTACAGCCCAACAAGTTTCACACCGATAGCGTATGCGTCCGGTAACGCCGTGGGGTGATTAAGGATGGCGCCTTTGTGATCGATGCCTGAAAACCCTAACATTTCATGCTCAGGAACACTAATTGACCTGAAGAAGGCCTTTGCCGTTGCTTCACTACAACTGATACCAATCTCTTTTTTCATCCCTCCAGCGATAAGCAAAAGTCCTTTCCTACCGTATTGTCCTTCAGGGATTCCCTTCTTTAAAAGGTATTTTTCACACCAGAAGGCTTGGCATCTATCAATCATGATTTTCGTTTGAGCAGACAAACCCAGGAAAAAAACGGGTGAGGCGACAATAACCCTGTCCGCCCCCCTGATTGCACCGTAAATTTTTTCCATATCATCATGGTTTACACATATCCCCGTTTCTTCACAACCACCGCAATTCTGACAGGGTTTTATGTTCATGAGGTTAAGCCTGAACAGAACAACATTATGCCCACCATCATAGATAGGCTTGAGTGTTTCTCCGAGGAGGAGGTCCGTATTCCCCCCCACCCTCGGGCTGCCATGGAATGCCACTACTTTCATGATCTCGTTTTCCCGGAAGCCAGACTTAAATCAGTCGTCAGCTGTCGGTTATCAGCTATCAGTAAGCAGGCTCCTGTCCGCCAGAACCGAGGGACAGGCGGGAAAGCCTGCGACTACCAGATTCTTTCACCTTCCCCCTCTCTACTCTTCGCTCTTTGCTCTCCGCTCCTTTCACCTTCCCCCTCTCTACTCTTCGCTCTTTGCTCTCCGCTCCTTTCACCTTTCGCCTTCCACCTTTCACCTTCCACTTCTTGCCTTCTGCCTTCTGCCTTCTGCCTGCTGTCCTCTGTCTTCTGTCCTCTGTCTTCTGTCTTCTGTCCTCTGTCTTCTGTCCTCTGCCTTCTGCCTTCTGTCTTCTGCCTGCCGACACTCAGGCTAAAGCCTGAGGCTACCAACTGTCTTCTGTCCTCTGCCTTCTGTCTTCTGTCCTCTGCCTTCAGCCTTTAGCCTTCTGCCTTCTGCCTTCTGCCTGCTGCCTTCTGCCTGCTGTCCTCTGTCTTCTGTCTTCTGTCCTCTGTCTTCTGTCTTCTGTCCTCTGCCTTCTGCCTTCTGTCTTCTGCCTGCCGACACTCAGGCTAAAGCCTGAGGCTACCAACTGTCTTCTGCCTTCTGTCTTCTGTCTTCTGTCCTCTGTCTTCTGCCTTCTGTCTTCTACTTTATAGAACGCCATCTTTTTTGCGCCGCATACAGGACATACATCCGGCGCTTCGTGCTCTATGGTAGCCCCGCAGACCTTGCAGATATAGTAGTCTGCTTCCTCATTTTTTCCGATATTGTCAAGGGCCTTTTTATAGAGCGCAGCATGCATTTTTTCTACTTCATTGGCTATAGAGAAACTTCTCAATGCACCGTTATTGCCTTCGGTCTTTGCATCTTTAATCATGGCAGGATACATGTGCTGGAACTCATGTGATTCGCCGGTTATCGCCTCTTCAAGGTTCTCTTTTGTGCTCTTTATGCCTTTCAACTCCCTGAGATGGTTGTGAGCATGAATCGTCTCAGCTTCTGCCGCTGCTCTGAAGAGTTTTGCCACCTGTTTATAACCTTCATCATCGGCCTTCTTTGCAAACGCAAGGTATTTCCTGTTCGCCTGCGATTCCCCGGCAAATGCTTCTTTAAGGTCGTTTTCTGTCTTGGACATTTTGATACCTCCATGTTTATTGGCGTTAAAAGTTTTTATGATACTCCTTCACCTTCGCTGCAAATGCTTTCCCGAATTCGTAACATTTCTGCTCGTCGTCAAGGGTCGGTCTGTACTGAACCTGAACACCGGGCTCAACGATCTCGAGACCCATCTTCCTGAATGACTCGTAAGCCTCCTTTACAGCGCCGCCACCCCATCCAAAACTCCCGAAGGCGCCAATCATTCTCCCCTTTGGTCTCAATCCACCGAGATGGTATAAAAACTCCGCCACGGACGGGAACATGACATTGTTGATGGTGGGCGTGCCTATCAGGGTGCCCCTTGCCTTCCAGAATTCCTTAATGGCAACACTCATAGGAGATGCCCTGAGCTTAATGACCCTGCAATCAACGCCTTCGTCCTTTATCCCCTGCATAACAGGGATTATCATGTGCTCTGTGCTGTGCCACATGGTATCGTAAATAACTGCCACCCGCAGATCTGCCTTGTTGTTTGCCAGGTCAAGATACTTCTGAATGATCCTGCCGGGGTCCTTTCTCCAGATGATGCCATGGTCAGGGGCAATCATATCGATCTCAAGGCCGGCCTTCACGATATCGGCAATTTTTGTCTTGATAAGCTGACCGAAAGGCATAAGGATATTAGCATAGTAATCAGCTATAGCATCGTCAAGTTCAAATTGTGAATGGCATTCCACAAATTCATCGTCAAAGCGTGACGCAGTTGCTATATGCTGCCCGAAGGCATCCTGGGAAATAAGCAGTTTGGCTTCTTTTACATATGTTACCATAGAGTCCGGCCAGTGGAGCATCGGAGTTTCGAGGAAAAGAAGGGTATATTTTCCAATGTTTAACGTATCCCCGTTTTTTACTACCCTAAATGTCCACTTTGATGTATCGAAGTACCGTTCGATTCCTTTCTTTCCCCTCTCACTGATATAAATCGTGGCATTCGGGATGAGCTTCATTATCATGTCAATGCTGCTCGCATGGTCAGGCTCAATATGATTTATAACAAGGTTTACTATCTTTGATAAATCAACTATTCTTTTTATATTTTCTAAAGTTACAGAGCAAAAATCATGTTTCACTGTATCTATAAGAGTTACCTGTGCATCTCTAATTAGGTAATTGTTGTACGTTGTTCCGTTCTGCGTAATATAACCATGGAAATCCCTTATACCCCAGTCAATTGCTCCGACCCAAAAAATATCAGGCTTTATTTCAACAGACTTCATATGACCTCCTTTTCAAAAAAACAGTTTCAATATTATTATTGATTAACCCTAAAATATCAAGGGAATATTTGTCCCAAAAAGCTTGACTCTCATCATCATGCTTTGATAGTATTCTTCAGCCAAGACATATCCAAATCCCGAAGAAAGGAATAGAGAATGAATACACCAAAAATTCAAGGAATAGATAAGGTTCTCATTATAGGCTCAGGGCCTATTATCATCGGACAGGCCTGTGAGTTCGATTATTCAGGCACCCAGGCATGCAAAGCACTGAG
>JAPLKD010000140.1 GCA_026388245.1 Pseudomonadota bacterium
AGACCCCTTGTCCTCGGCAAACTAAAGAATGCTTTTGTTGTATCCAGCGAAACATGTGCATTTGACCTTATAGAGGCAAATTATCTGAGGGAGATCGAGCCCGGTGAAATTCTGCATATAAGCCGCGATGGAATAAAATCATATAAACCATTCAATAAAGTCCAGCCACGCTATTGTATATTTGAATATGTATACTTTGCAAGGCCGGATAGCTACATGTTCGGAAGAACTGTGTATTCGGTAAGGAAGGCGTTTGGCAGGGAATTGGCAAGGGAAACCCATGTGGATGCAGATATGGTCATACCTATTCCAGATTCCGGGATTGGCGCTGCCATTGGTTATGCCCAGGAGACAGGGATACCCTTTGAACTTGGTCTTATAAGAAACCACTATGTAGGAAGAACCTTTATAGAGCCCGAGGAATCAATCAGACATTTCGGTGTAAAATTGAAACTTAATGCAGTTCGTGATACCGTAAAAGGCAAAAGAATTGTTGTTGTTGATGATTCAATCGTAAGGGCAACGACAGGCAGAAAGATTATTAAAATGTTAAGGCAATACGGGGCAAAGGAGATACATTTCAGGGTAAGCTCCCCCCCTACAACACACCCCTGCTTCTATGGTATCAATACCCCGTCAAGGATGGAGCTCATTGCATCGTCCCACCAGGTAGAGGAGATAAACAAATACATGGAGTCCGACACGCTCCGGTACCTCAGTGTTGACGGTATGAAAAGGGCAATAGGGCAGGATGAGGCGTTATTTGACTATTCCTTCTGTGACGCCTGCTTTACCGGTGATTACCCTTTAAAGTTCCCGTGGGGCATGGAACTTGAGCAGATGGAATTGTTTGTAAAGCGATGAATGCCACATTTTGTTCATGACGGCACAATATTAAACGCGGGCTATGATCTGCAAGCACATCGAATATGGTGTCTACTTTTGCGCCGGGAATTCGGTACATGCTGGATGCCTATACGCGCCTTTTTCAACGAACATTCAATTAAATGGCCACCGTGCAGGCGGTCTTCTGTGAGGAAGTGCAGGTGATAACCCGGCGCATTGAGCAATTCCATAAAGCGGGGGGTGTAGAATCCGCCAAGGCAGCCCTGAACATCATAGAAATCAAAAACGGGCCGGTTTTTCTCTTGCAATAGTCTTAACTTTGTGACAATTGATTTAGTTGAACTGATAGACACGCTATTTTCAATAAGGTATAATGTTAAGTTATAAGAATATAGCGACTTTAAATTAACTTTTATGAGCTTAACCATGGAAA
This sequence comes from Pseudomonadota bacterium, assembly GCA_026388245.1. Lineage (GTDB taxonomy): Bacteria > Desulfobacterota > Syntrophorhabdia > Syntrophorhabdales > Syntrophorhabdaceae > MWEV01. The sequence goes on from JAPLKD010000140.1 coordinate 1,280, forward strand.
AAGACCTTGACATAGTAAACAAGTTTTTAGAGCGCAGGCTCCAGCAGGCTGATATACAAGGCATACTAAGCACCCTGGATATCAGCAGTCGTGAGGGGTTTCTTTCCAAGATTACCGATGTGCTTGTAAAGCTTACAGCGCTTCTCGAGGTATCGAAAAAAGTTTCAGACACACTGGAGCTTGACGTTCTCCTTGAACGGATGATAGCGATTACTACTGAGGCAATAAATACAGACCGCGGCACCCTTTTTCTTAACGATAAAAACACAGAAGAGCTTTTTTCAAGGATTGCCCAAGGGAATTTAAAAAGCGAAATCAGGTTCCCCAATCATTTGGGTATTGCAGGTGCTGTTTTTAAAAGCGGCGAGGCCATCATCATCAACGACGCATACGCAGACCCGAGATTCAACAAGGAAATCGACAAAAAAACCGGTTACAGGACAAGGAATATCCTCTGCGCTCCCATTAAGACCAAGCAGAATGAGATCATCGGCGTTATCCAGCTTCTTAACAAGCATGACGGGAACTTTTGGGAAGATGATCTGGCGCTTTTAGAGGCCATTACATCCCAGGCATCTTCAGCCCTCCAGAACGCACGGCTTTTCGAGGAGGTACAAAAAGCAAAAGCAGAAGAAAAACAGTTGCTGGAGATTACATCGGCAATCTCGTCAGAGCTTCAGTTGCAGCCCTTGCTTGTTAAAATAATGGAGACAACAACGGACATCCTTAATGCCGACCGCAGCACGCTTTTTTTACATGACGAGAAGACAAATGAATTATGGTCTCAAGTTGCACAGGGCATTGAAATAAGGGAAATCCGTTTCCCGAGTCATCTCGGCATTGCGGGATCGGTATTCACCGCAGGCGAAACAGTAAATATACCCGATGCCTACAAAGACCCGAGGTTCAATCAGGAAGTAGATAAAAAAACAGGATACACAACCAAATCGATTCTCTGTATGCCTGTTAAGAACAAAGAAGGGAAAACCCTTGGGGTTGTCCAGGTTTTGAACAAAAAGGACGGGCCTTTCACAAGAACAGACGAGAACCGTCTCAGGGCCTTTTCCGCACAGGCATCTATTTCAATAGAAAATGCGAAGCTTTTCGATGATGTCCTGAACATGAAAAATTATAATGAGAGCATGCTTGAAAGTTTAAGTAACGGAGTGATCACGCTCAACGAGGAAAAGCGCATTGTTAAGTGCAACTCGGCTGCCTTAAAAATCCTGGACACAGAAGCCTGCTATATTATAGACAAGCCTGCTGACGAATATTTCTCAGACAATAACAAGTGGATTTTAGAACATATCGATAGCCTTGTAAAAACCGGAAAGCCCTATCTTGCTATGGATGTAGAGCTGTCTCTTTCCGATGGAAAAAAAGCGTCAATAAACCTGATGGTTGTCCCTCTTATCAATATCAAACAAGCGCACATAGGATCAATGCTTGTACTGGAAGACATCACAACAGAGAAGCGTATCAAGAGCACCATGGCGCGCTATATGACAAAGGAGGTGGCAGAGAAACTCCTGGAGACAGGCGACACCATTCTGGGCGGACAGGCCCAGGTTGCAACGGTCTTGTTTTCCGATATAAGGAGCTTCACAACGATCTCTGAAAAACTCGGTGCCAATGAGACCGTGGGCATGCTTAATGAATATTTCACGAGGATGGTCGATGTCATATTCAATTACAACGGCATTCTGGATAAATATATAGGCGACGCCATTATGGCGGTCTTTGGGACCCCCTTCAAAAGTCCGGACGATGCAGACCATGCGGTTATGGCGGCAATTGATATGTTAAAGGCTCTGAGGAAATTCAATCGCGAAAGGGTGGCAGCAGGCAAGACAGCCATTGATATAGGGATCGGTATTAATACCGATGAAGTTGTGGCAGGCAATATCGGCAGCCTGAAAAGGATGGATTATACCGTCATAGGAGACGGGGTCAACCTGGCTTCGCGACTTGAAGGGGCTACCAAATATTATGGAACAAGGATTATTATCAGTGAATTTACTTTTAAACAACTTAAGGAGAGCTACATTTACAGGGAGGTGGACAAGATACGTGTCAAAGGAAAGCTAAATCCGGTTGCTGTATATGGGATACTGGATTATCATGATGACGAATCTTTTAAAAACATGAGAGAAGTTGTTAAAATATACAACGAGGGCATTGCCTGTTACCGTGAGTATAAATGGAAAGATAGCATAAATAGGTTCCAGGAGGCACTTTCGTTAAACGAAAACGATACGCTGTCCAGATTTTATTTGGAGCGTTGTCAGTATTTTATTAAAAATCCGCCCGACACTGAGTGGGACGGCGTGTGGACAATGAAGGAAAAATAAGGGAGCAAACTTACTCAACTGCCCCTTCCTGCTTCTTTCCCGCTTCACGCTTAACGCTTCACGGTCTTACCCGCTTCACGCTTAACGCTTCACGGCTATCCTCTCTCTTTCTTCTTTTTGCTGTCCTGCCGCGCCTCTTTCTTCTGTTCGTAAATATCTTCCACAACGGTGGCAAGCCTTTCCCTCCAGCGTGGATCGTCCTTGTTGTGTTCGACCTCTTCGTAGAAATCAGAGATGCTGTGGTCCTGGAGCTTATATGGATTATCCTCGGATTCAATATCAAAGCAGGCATGTCTCAATTCGTGCCTGACAATCCTGATCTTGTCGTCCCGTATAATACTGTCCCAGCATGTCTTGTCCAGGGCTATGATATAATCGTATCCTTCCATAGCATCAGCCTCATCTATTGTAAGGTGCCTCAACAGGTCATTCGTTTTCATGATACGGGCAAGGATAACCATACCCCCCGCTTTCCTTTTCTTTATGTCAAAGAGCACCTTGATTTTTGCATTTTTCAATTCAGGAAAGTATTCCGATTTCACCTCTTTCAGCACTGACATGACCTCTTCGTTCACCTCTTCATACCTTAAACCCATGTAACTGCCTCCTATTTGTTTTATTATTTTTTATGAAAATACTCTTTTGCGTCTTTTATATCCATTGCAATTTGACTCATTAATGCATCGGCCCCGTCAAACTTAATCTCACCCCGTATCATTTCATGGAAATAAAGGGTCAAATCCGCGCCGTACAGGTCCCCGGAATAGTCTAAAATATGGGTCTCAACGGAAAGCTTTTTGACGTCGAAGGTAGGATTATACCCTATATTCGTGACAGATGGAAACATCTTCCCATTTATTTTAACTTCGCTTATATACACCCCGTCTTTAGGAATAAGCTCATAATCCGTTTTCAGATTGATGGTGGGGAAACCGATCCCCTTCCCCCTTCCGTCACCGTGCACTACCTTACCTTCTATCATGTGCGCCCTCCCCAGAAATCGTTCAGCCTTTTTCACATCGCCTTCCATGATGAGCTTCCGTATTCTGTTACTCCCTATCTTTTCGCCATCCAGTGTAACAGCCTCCACTACCTCGAAGAAAAAACCATACGTTCCGGATAATTGCTTCAATAATTCCGTATCACCCTTCCCTCCTCGCCCGAACTTGAAATCGTATCCAACGATCAGCCCTTTAATCCTCAGCTTGTTCACAAGGATATTTTCAACAAATTCCTGAGGGGTCAGGAGCCTGAATTCCTCGTTAAAGGGTAAAACAAGAAGCACGTCAATACCGCTTTCCTCAATGAGCCTTTCCCTCACATTAAGGGGTGTTATGAGGCACAGGATTTTATCAGGCCTTACGACACTTACCGGATGGGGATAAAAGGTCATAAGCATGGGTGTTCCGTTAATCATGAGCGCCTTTTCTTTAACCCTTTCAATGATTTTTTTGTGCCCTATATGTATCCCGTCATAGTTACCGATAGTCAGTACAGGATTTGGAAATCTTTCAACGTGGTTCAGGAATTCATAAATTTTCATATTCACCTCTTGACATAGGCATCCCAACTTATATAAGTTTAAGCATTACTATAATGCCGAAGTGGCGGAATTGGTAGACGCGCTAGATTCAGGGTCTAGTAGGCAATCTGTCTGTGTGGGTTCAAGTCCCGTCTTCGGCATTTTATTTTACACCAATATATGATACGTTGGCAATCAACGAGTTGTAACACCAGACAGACTTTTAGCGCCGGAGGATACCTTTTCTTGAAAAAAGTCCTTATTCTCACACTACTGATACTTCTCCCAATAACCGGATTCAGCCTTGATGATACGAAAAACATGTACAATAATCCCAATGTACCGGTTGAAGTGCAGGTAGGCGACGAATTCTCGATTGCCCTGCCCTCGAACCCCACCACCGGTTACAAATGGGAGCTTCTAAAACCGGTTGATGATGATATCCTTGAGTTGCAGGACACCGAATATACAAGCAAATGTAAGGATGGACTTGTTGGCTGCGGCGGAGTGGAGGTCTGGAATTTTTTTGCCGCATCAGAAGGTGAAACCACAATATCCCTTAAATACGAACGCCCCTGGGAAAAAAATGTCAAACCAATACAAACCCGGGTTTTTAAGGTCATTGTTAATCCGTAACGTATGAAATTACTATGAAACTGACATTTACCAGCTCGCCCATCACCCCGGCCACATCATGCCCCTTTTTAGGAAAAGGCGGTTGAGTAAGTTGAGTAAGTTGAGTATGGGGAAAGGAGAAAGGAGCGGAGAGCTATTCAATTTCGGATTGCGGATTGTCCCGCCTTCGGCAGGATTAAACCTTGCGGATTGCGAATTATTATAAGCCCCGGGCCTCTTTGTAAAAGGACTCGATGTAAGTAAAGTATTCCTTTTCCTTCACTGCCTGCTGCGGGTTTCTATATTCATAGAAGTGTATCAGCTTCATTCTCGCCTGGATCTGTCCCGAATTGATCTGCAGGGATTTTTCGTAGGCCAAAATAGCCTGATCGATCTGTTTCTGTTTGACCCATCCGTCTCCCAGGAGTTCATACTTGGCAGCAGCGGCAAAAGAATCATCGGGAATCTTTTTCAGGTAAATGTTCCCATTGAAAAAATCATTCCTCTGGTAATAGACCCCAGCCAGGGACAAGTTTGCATAGGCTGAGTAGGGCCTTTTCATCGCGGACGATTCATCCCAGTATTGGATGGCTTCGTTCCCTAATCCCTTGGAGGCAAGGTTGATCGCATGGGTGTTGTAATGAGCCGTCAGGTCACCTGTGCCCATTACAGGTAAAAATTCGATTACGGTCAACATGGCGAAAACAATCAGGTAAGGTTTTCCGTCTGCCATCGGGATCTTTTTCTTCAATATCTTGAAAACCATCTCGCATCCCATCGCTGCATAGGGTATCAGGATGACCAGGAGGGGAATCCTGATCCGCATATTGGAGAAAAAGGCGATGAGCGTCAGGGCGTAGATCAGAAAAACGACACCGAGGGCCAGGGACTTCTCCGATTTTCTGATCGACAGGACCATCCAGGCCATGCCTATGGGAAAGACAAACCAGAAGGCGAAAAAGGGCAGGCGGAAGAAGTGGACGAAACGGCTTGTAAAGCCGAGCTCGTAGTGCTCCTCTGCTTCATCCCGGTTGCAGAGCGTCAGGGTTTTCTGCCAGAGTTTCCAGGCCAGGGCGCCGGGGTGCTCCCGTGCGGTCCGGATGACTTCCCGGGTCCAGAATGATGAGGCCTCACGGGGGGATAGCTTCTTGCCTGCCCGGCGGCTTGCCTCGATGATGAACTGAATGGACTGCTCCGCAGGAACGGATGTGGCAAAGGGGACGGGGCGGTAGTAGGGATAGGGATTTTCAAGGTTGTTCGCGAGATAGAGATTAAATCCCCCGGCCGGGGCGGCGGTGAATTCCCCCGTTGCGTGATAGTTCTGAATCAGGAAGGGTGAGATGGCAAGGAACAGTCCTGCCAGGTATACGATTACCGTCA
>JAPLKD010000154.1 GCA_026388245.1 Pseudomonadota bacterium
GTATCTTGCTGCACAGAAGTTGAAACTCCCAGCGATACCGGCGCTCATCCGTGATACGATCACACAGAAGGATGAGATTCTGGCCTATCAACTGACGGAGAACCTCCAGCGGGAGGACTTCAATCCCATGGATCAGGCCAAAGGAATACTCTCTTTTATACAGGCGAAGCATCCTGATAAGGGGTATGATGTGGACGGTGTGATGAGTGAGTTGGTGAATTACGAGCGGTCTCCCTCCTACCTTCAGGATGGAGTTTCTGACACTGTGTCAGAAACTGTCGAAATCGCTGGAAAGACAGTACGGACGCTGCATCGCATGATTTCACTTTTGAAACTTTCCGATGAGATTCAGGTTGCTATCCGGGCAGGAAATCTGCATGTTTCACAAGGGTATCTCTTTGCTGCGAACCTCGAATGTCCCGATCTCGTGCAGATTTTTACCAACATTATGAAGACACCCGTCACCAATGCTGCCCTGAATAATCTGCTTACAGCATACAAGAAGGTCAAACCTGTCCCGGGAGCCATAAAGCTCCCATCCATGACGAAACAGGTTGCCGTCTTACGATCCGTAGAGTCACACATTGAGATGGGCGCCGCAAAATACACAAGGCCTGACCTTGTGACGCTTCTTGATGAGCTGCATGTTTTCTGTGCTTTAGTGGAGCTGCGGATACAGACTGCCCCGGAACCTGCGCCGGAGAAGAAAAAACCACCACAGGTGTGAAAAGAAGCAGGCTGAAGGCTAAGAAGGCTGAAGGCAAAAGGCAAAAGGTGAAAGGGAAAAGACAGTAGGCACTAAGTACCGGGTGCAGTTTCTTTAGTTTCTTTGGTTTCTATTGTTGTTTAACCAGAGAAACAAGAGAAACCAGATAGACCAGAGAAACAAAATTGGGTAGTCACAGGCTTCAGCCTGCGTACGCATTACGGAATTTAAGGAGGCAATTGATGAAAATTAAAATCAAAAAAATGGCAATCTTTATTTTCAGCGGACTGATTCTTACGGGTCTGTACTCATTTTCTGAGGGTGCCAACTGGAAGTTATTTTATGCAACCGAATCAGGTTACAAATATTTATATGACAAAGAAAGCCTGGAATCATCCGATAAGGGCATTAAAAAGGTGTGGCAGAAGGTTTCAAAGGACCTCGGAAAGGATGAAGATCAGGATATGTTTAAGATGCATTTAGAGGTAAACTGTAAAACCAAAATCTATGAAATATTGTCCATCGTAGAATATGACGGCACAAACGAAATGGTTATAAACTTCGAGGATTACAAAAGCAGGCCCCCTACAAGCGATCTCCCTTTAGAATCTCGAATAGGGGCCCTTTATGATAATATCTGTCCCTGATTAAACCGCCCGTGATCGCACTTTTGCATTTTTATACGCTATACATTCTGCTCTATGCCACCTTCTTGCTTTCTTGTAGGGCTTCTTGTAGAGCCATGAGCAGTCTGGTAACGTTTTCGATTCTTGCAGTGTGTCCCATGAGCCCTATACGCCAGATTTTCCCTGCCAGTGGTCCCAGTCCGCCGCCAATCTCTATTTTGAATTCACTTCGCAAACGCCGCCGGACAGACAGTTCGTCCACCCCGTCGGGAACACACACTGCATTTAGCATAGGGAGACGGTAAGGTTCATCCACCAGCATCTTCAGACCCAGTTTTTCCAAGCCTTTTATCAGTGCCAGGTGGTTTTCTCTGTGTCGCTGGAACACCTTTTCCGGTCCTTCCTCAAAGATTACCCGGAGAGCCTGGTATAGGCCATAGAGCATGTTCACCGGAGCCGTATGATGGTATACCCGGTTTTGACCCCAATAGTTGGCGATGAGAGTAAGATCCAGATACCAGTTAGGCACTTTCGTTTTGCGTCCGTTCAGCTTGGCCATTGCCTTCTCGGAAAATGAAAGGGGTGCAAGCCCCGGTGGGCAGGAAAGGCATTTCTGCGTACCGCTGTAAAGGACATCGATGTTCCAGTCATCCATGCGTATCTCGAGTCCACCGAGACTGGTAACAGTGTCTACCAGATAAATGCTGTCACTGCCTTTGAGAATCGTGCCTATTTCAGTAACAGGATTCCTCACACCGGTTGAAGTCTCGGCATGGACAACGGCGACTATTCTGTATGATTCCTGCCGGATCTTTTTTTCAACAGCTTCCAGATCAACCGGCGTTCCCCATGTGAACTCCAGAACATCAACTTTAGCGCCAAGTCTGCCGGCAACGTCCTCCATCCTCATGCCAAAGACGCCGTTCTTAATGATCAGAACACTGTCACCCGGTTCCACCAGGTTCACAAAAGCTGCCTCCATGCCGGCAGAACCAGTTCCCGATATGGGGAACGTAAGGTTGTTCCTGGTGTTCATGATTCGGCGGAGCATTTCTTTGAGCTCCTCCATGATGTCCAAAAAGTAAGGATCCAGGTGCCCCAGGGTTTTTCGGCTCAAGGCCTTATAAACCTCCGGCGGTACACAGGAAGGGCCGGGACCCATGAGCAGAATTTCTTCAATGTCTTCCAGCAGGTTTTTCACAGTAATCTTCTCCCCAATCAGACGTTATCAAAAAAGATTTCTTACAGCAAGATTGTGATAGTCTAACATAATATTATACATTGGCATTACTCTTTTCGGCGTTTTCCACCATCAGTTTTGCTACGGCCTTTGCGAATGCAGCAGGGTCTTTCGGTTTTGAACCCTCAAGGAGAAGCGCCTGGTCATAGAGGAGCTTTGTATATTCATCCAGAACGGGGCTCCGCTTATCCTTTTCAAAGATTGTATTCATGGCAGCGAAGAGCGGGTGCGCCGGGTTGATTTCGAGGATTCTCTTCCGCTGAGGCACATCCTGTCCCATGGCCTTCAGGAGTTTTTCCATCTGGGGATCCATATCACCCTCATCAGCTACAAGGCAACAGGCAGAATCGGTAAGCCTTCCTGACAGCCGCACGTCTTTTACATCATCCTTTAAAGTGTCTTTGACGAGATCAAGGAGTTTTCCGTATTTCTTCCGGGCATTTTTCTTTTCATCTCCTTCTGTTTTGTCAAGGTTGATATCCCCTTTGCTTACCGATTTTAATTTTTTCCCTTTATATTCAAAACCGGTAAATATGAAATCATCAATTTCATCTAAAAAGATGAGGACTTCAATATCTTTATCCCTGAACGCTTCCAGATAGGGAGATTTCAAAACTTCGTCAAGGGCAGTCCCTGTGGCGTAATAGATTTCCTGCTGGTCTTCCTTCATGCCTTCAATGTAGTCCTGAAAAGTCCTGAATTTACCATCCTCTGCTTTCGTGGACGGGAAGAGTAAAAGGTCAGCGATTGTTTCCCGCCTCGTGAAATCAAAGTGGATACCTTCCTTTAAAACCCTTCCGAATTCTTTATAGAATGTGAGATAGCCGTCGTATTCGTCTTTATTCATATCGGCTAAGGTTTCGAGCACCTTTTTAGTGATATTCGTTTTTATAATTTCCACCTGGCGGTTATTTTGCAGGATTTCCCTCGATACATTCAGGGGGAGGTCTGATGAATCCACAACCCCCCTTACAAACCTGAGGTATGGAGGGATTAAATCTTCACAGTGGTCCATGATTTGAACCCTTTTCACATAAAGAACGGGGCCGATCTCGTAATCTTTATAAAATATGTTGAAAGGTGCTTTGGAAGGAATATAGAGGAGCGCTGAAAATTCCGATGTACCTTCTGCTTTATAGTGGATTACCTTTGCCGGCCCTGTAAAGTCGTGGGAGATGTGTTTGTAGAACTCATTGTATTCTTCCTTTGTCACCTCTGACTTGTCTTTAAGCCATATGGCTTTCATGGAGTTTAAGGTCTCTTCCTCTTTGACCTTGACCTTTTCACCTTTCTTCAGCGTGCTTTCCTGTTCCTTTTCCACCTCCATGACAACGGGGTGTTCAATAAAGTCAGAATATTTTTTTACGACGCTGCGGATTTCCCATTCATCAAGGTATTTCTTCTCCCCTTCCATAAGATGCAGGATAACGTCTGTGCCTTTTGTCTCTTTGTAAATATCTTCAACGGTATATGTGCCGTCGCCGGTTGATTCCCATTTGACGCCCATTTTATCCTTTTGGCCGGCAGGCCTTGAAATGACCGTAATTTTATCCGCTACCATGAACGATGAATAAAAACCCACACCGAACTGTCCTATAAGCTCCGGGTTATCTTTTACCTCTTTGCTTTGCAGCGCTGCGAGGAACTCTTTTGTACCTGAATGTGCAATAGTTCCGAGTGCTTTGATGATCTCGTCTTTTGTCATACCGATCCCGTTGTCGCTTATCGTCAACGTGCCTGCATTTTTATCCTTGCTTACCGTGATCTTCCAGTTCCCGTCGTTCTCCAGTATGTCGCTGTTTGTCAATGACTCATACCGTGCCCTGTCAACGGCGTCGGAGGCGTTTGAGATAAGCTCCCGCAAAAACACCTCTTTATGTGAATAAAGGGAATGGATCATCAGATCGAGCAATTGCTTCACTTCAGTTTTAAATTTTAATTTTTCTACAGACATAGTACGTGTGCTCCTTTTCTATTAATTTGTTTTGATGATAATGCTAAATTGCAGCTCAAGAGTATATATAAGTCCGGTTTAGCCTGTAGTCAAGACATCGGAATATTGTGAGAATATGTAGAATAATATTGTTTCCCTGAAATTATCCTTTCCTTTTAAAGGCAGGATGAGTAATATCTTATATATGATGGGTATACCGAAGAAGTTCCTGCACATTCTCATTACGATTGCAATAATTATCATAATCGGGACTGTTGGTTTTAAAATCATAGGCGGCAGCAAGACGAGCTTTCTTGATGCA
>JAPLKD010000068.1 GCA_026388245.1 Pseudomonadota bacterium
ACAACTATTTCGACAAGGTCTTCGTCATGGACAAGGATGAGGCCATTAAGAATAACAGACTTGCACTTCTGGAGAAGATAAAAGATATGTTTTTAACATATGGAGATTTTTCAAAAATCAGAATAGAGTAAGGAGGGTCAGATGGCGAAGACAAAACATGTGTATTTCTTTGGCGGTAAGAAGGCAGAGGCAGGGGAGAAGCTGAGGAACCTTGTCGGCGGTAAGGGCGCGGGGCTTGCCGATATGGTTAATCTCGGGATACCGGTTCCACCGGGTTTTACCATCACTACAGAGGCATGTGTCTATTTTTATCAGAACGGGATGACTTTTCCTGACGGACTTAAGGAACAGGTAGTCGAGGATATGAAAAAGGTCGAAAAGGTTATGGGGATGGACTTCGGTGATCAGAAAAATCCTCTCCTCTTTTCCGTGCGTTCCGGGGCAAGAGTCAGCATGCCGGGTATGATGGACACCGTACTTAACCTGGGCTTAAACGATAAGACGGTAAAGGGTCTTGCCAAGCTTACGAAAAACGAGCGCTTTGCTTACGACTGTTACAGGAGGTTCGTGCAGATGTACGGAGACGTTGTTCTCGGACTCAAGCCGGAGAGCAAGGACGAACGTGATCCCTTTGAAGAGGTTATTGAAGCGAAGAAGAAAGAGAAAAAGGTCAGGTTCGATACGGAATTAATGGTGGAGGACTTGAAGGATCTTGTGGCACGCTTCAAAAGGCTCATTAAGACAAAACTGAAAGTCGATTTTCCTGAGGACCCCTGGGAGCAGTTGTGGGGCGCCATCGGCGCAGTCTTTAAATCATGGAACACGGAGAGGGCCATTGCATACAGGGAACTGAACGGCATCCCCGACACCTGGGGCACGGCGGTGAATGTCCAGTGCATGGTATTCGGTAATATGGGTGAGGGCTCCGGCACAGGTGTAGCTTTTACAAGAAGTCCGGCAACCGGTGAGAACGAGTTCTATGGGGAGTATCTCCTCAACGCACAGGGCGAAGACGTGGTCTCAGGCATCCGGACACCCCTTCCGATTAACAAAAAGCAGAAAACCGACAAGTCTGTCAAATCCCTTGAAGAGGTTATGCCGGATATATATGACCAACTCATAGAAATTCGGGGAAGACTTGAGAAGAATTACCGGGAAATGCAGGATGTGGAATTTACCATACAGAAAGGGAAACTCTGGATGCTCCAGACGAGGAACGGGAAGAGGACGGCATTTGCTGAATTCAAGATTGCAATTGACATGGTCAAGGAGGGTTTGATCACAAAAGAAGAGGCCCTCATGAGGGTGAAACCCGACCAGTTGAGCCAGTTGATGCGGCCCATCTTTGATCCGAAAGATACAGAGAAGGCCCTGAAGGCGGGGAATATGGTGGCCAAAGGCTTAAACGCCGGCCCCGGGGCTGCCACCGGAAAGGTTGTATTCAATGCCGAAGACGCCGAGGCATGGGCAGGCCGCGGGGAGGAGATCATCCTTGTAAGGATAGAGACATCTCCTGAAGATCTCCGCGGCATGAATGCTGCCCAGGGCATCCTTACATCCACGGGCGGTGTATCCAGTCACGCTGCGCTGGTGGCAAGACAGATGGGTAAAGTGTGCGTTGCCGGGTGCGGTGAGCTCGATATCGATTACAAGAAGAAGACGATTAAGATAAAAGGAAAGACAATTAAGGAAGGCGACTACATCTCTATTGACGGCACAACAGGCGAGGTCTTTGCAGGTCAGATAAAGACAATACCTTCCGAGATATTGAGAGTTCTTGTTGACAAAACGCTGAAGCCGAAGGATTCCCCCATTTATAAGGATTTTGAACTGCTCATGAAATGGGCGGACAGTGTTAGGAGACTCGGCATAAGGACAAATGCCGATGAGCCCAAGCAGGCCGAAATTGCCGTTGCCTTCGGGGCCGAAGGTATAGGCCTTTGCAGAACGGAGCATATGTTCTTCGAAGGTGAACGGATCGACGCAGTGAGGGAGATGATTGTGGCCGACGACCTGGAAGGGAGAAAAAAGGCCCTCAACAAGATTCTTCCCATGCAGAAGGAGGACTTTATAGGCCTATTTAAAGTGATGAACGGCCGTCCTGTCACCATCCGGACCCTTGACCCGCCTCTCCATGAGTTCCTGCCTCACACGGAAAAAGAGATAAAGACGCTGGCAAAGAAGAGCGGGACCCCCTATGAGACCCTTGTTGCGAAGATACAGAGTCTCCATGAGGCAAACCCGATGCTGGGACACAGGGGTTGCAGGCTCGGTATCGTCTTCCCTGAGATCACCGAGATGCAGGCGAGGGCCATTTTTGAGGCTGCCTGTGAGGTAAAGATGTCCGGCATCAATGTGAAGCCCGAGGTGATGATACCTCTGGTCGGCTATGTAAGCGAACTTGCTCTCCAGAAAGAGGTTGTCGAAAGGGTGGCGAAAGAGGTGATGGAAAGGTGCGGTGTACAGTTAGACTACATGGTGGGCACCATGATTGAAATACCGAGAGCTGTCATTGCTGCCGGTGAGATTGCGAAGGTGGCCGAGTTTTTCTCCTTCGGCACCAATGACCTTACACAGACAACGATGGGCATGAGCAGGGACGATGCTGTAAAGTTCCTGCGATACTATCTTGAGCATGATATTCTTCCTTATGACCCGTTCCAGAGGATTGATGAGGATGGCGTCGGGGAACTTATGAAGATGGCCGTTGAACGTGGGCGAAAGACGCGAAAAGGCCTGAAGATAGGCATCTGCGGTGAGCACGGCGGTGAGCCGAATTCAGTGGAGTTCTGTCACAGGATAGGCCTTGATTACGTGAGTTGTTCACCTTACAGGGTGACAGTTGCAAAACTTGCTGCAGCACGGGCAGCTATAAAAGACAAGAAGTAGCACGCATTATATGGAAGGGGGCGCAAAAAAGGTTCTGTTACATATCTGCTGCGCTCCCTGCAGCATATATACGTTGAAAAAGTTGAGGGCGGATGGCGCTGAGGTGTCAGGTTATTTTTATAACCCCAACATCCATCCCTACACAGAATTTCTCAAAAGGCTGCAGACGCTGGAAGGTTACGCCGGCATCTCTCTTCTTCCACTCACTGTTGATAAAAGCTATGATCTTGAAACCTTCCTGAAAGGCGCCCTTGAATACGGGAAAGACAGGTGTCTTTTCTGCTACAGGATGAGGCTGGAGAAGACCTTTCAGAAGGGTGCGGGAGAGGGATTTGATGCGGTTACTACAACACTCCTTTACAGTAAATATCAGCGGCATGATGACATAAAAGCTATCGGCGAGGAATTATCCGGCTCATACGGCATAGAGTTCATTTATGAGGATTTCAGGAAGGGCTGGAAGGAGGGGGTGGAAGAGTCAAAGAGGCTGAATATGTACAGGCAGCAATACTGTGGATGTATATTCAGCGAAAGGGAAAGGTTTGAAAAGGGATAGCGCGAGGCTATTTTTGCTGTTCGGGAATTTGCTCTTGACATAGTTGTAAATGTCAGTAATATATAAATGTAACTATACTATTTGGGAATTTAATAATCAGCTTTCTTAATGGACAAAAGAATTCTAAATAGCATTAAATATTGGAGGAAATTGCCAATGCAGAAGAATCTCTACGTTATATTGCATCGGTTTCATCTCATCGTATCCCTCACGATTGTCTCCCTCGTCTTTTTATCCTTTGCAGGTCTGTCTCATGCTGTACTGGCCGGTAAGATAAGCATCCTCGAAGGCAGGGTAGATGTCCTGAAACCCGGGAAGAATGTGACAGCACCGGTAAAGGCAGGTGACCCCGTAGATGTCGGTGATGTCTATCGTGCAAAGAGCGATGGCAGGGCAGAGATTACCTTTCTCAACAACAACATATTAAAGATTGCCCCGGGCACCAGGGCCGAGATACAAGAGGCCATGTTTGAAGGCGATAAGACCAGCAACGTTGTCAAGCTCCACCGCGGGAGGGTTCAGGCTATCTCCAGTGATGAATTTATCAAGAAGGTT
>JAPLKD010000055.1 GCA_026388245.1 Pseudomonadota bacterium
CCTGTACAAAGTACAAGCAACAGGAGCGAACCCTGAATGGTAATAGAAAACCAGGATACCCCCACAATGGTAACGAGAAACATATCAAAAAATCCTATTATAGCAAAAGGTATTATTTTACCGAGTATCAATTCCAACGGTCTCAGAGGGGTTACCATGAGCTGCTCCATTGTACCGATTTCGCGCTCGCGCACAATGGCCATGGATGTAAGAAGGAGGCATATAAGCATAATCATGATGGCGATAACGCCAGGCACATTGTAGTTCTTGCTTCTCAAATCAGGGTTGTACCAGGCCCTTGCCCGCACATCGAGTTTCGCCTGTGCCGCCTTGATCTTTGTTGCGCCAAGGCTTCTCGAATACCGCGTAATAATTGTGTTGGCATAACTCATTGCAACGAGTGCGGTATTTGAATCTGTCCCGTCGAATAACACCTGTACTTCGGTCTGTTTGCCTTTTTTTATATCTGCTGAAAAGCCATGATTTACCTGGAGTACGGCAAGAACCTTCCCTTTATCGAGTAATAACCGGACTTCTTCCGGCACGTTAATGTATCGGAGAATCTGGAAATATCCTGATGCCTCAAATCTTCTGATAAGTTCCCGGCTCTCATACGATTTATCAAGATCATATACGGCCATACGGACATTATTTACATCTGTGGTAACAGCATAACCAAAAACGATGAGTTGGATTATAGGTGTTATAAAGATGATGGGTCTCATCCTCTTGTCCCTGAAAATCTGATGGAATTCTTTTATAACCATGCGTTTTATGCGCTCAAACATCTCTATTCAATCCTCTTTTTGAACTTTCTGTTTGCTATCATAAAGACGAGAAAACCAAATATTGAGAGGAGTACGGTCTCAAAAACGAGCAGATTCAAAGCGCTGTCCTTCAGGTAAATAGCCTTCAGCATGGTTACAAAATACCTTGCCGGTATGATGTATGAGACAATCTGAAGCGGCCCCGGCATGTTTGATATGGAAAACATAAAACCGGAAAGCAATAATGCGGGCAGATAAGAAACAATAATGGAAACCTGGCTTGCTATGAGCTGTGACTTTGCCACTACCGATATTAATATTCCAAGGCTCAGGCCGCCAAAGAGAAATAAACTGGAAAGCATCATGAGCAGGAGAGGGCTGCCCTTGAGGGGAACATCAAATAAATAAATACCGATGAGGGTTGACATGAGCACATCGATGAGGCCGATAATGAAATAGGTAAAAAGTTTTCCGATAATTAATTCGGGCGGCTTTACCGGTGTAGATATCAATTGTTCCATTGTGCCTCTTTCCCATTCCCTCGCAATGGTGAGTGAAGTAAGAAGGGCGGCAATAATCGCCATAATTACCGCTATGAGGCCGGGAACGATGAAGTTCCTCGATTTGAGTTCGGGGTTATACCAGACGCGCATGCGTGGGGTTACAATTAATGGTACACCCGCAAGCGGGTACCCGGTCGCCCCCTCCACGAACAAAGTCCGTGGAACCTCCCCCTCTCGCCCACTGTGTGGGCTATTAAAAGTCGTCACAGGGGCTTTATTAATCCTCTGTGAGTATAATTCAGATATTGCAGATATGTATCCCAGGGCTATTGTGGCTGTATTCGAGTCGCTTCCATCAACGGCTACCTGAATTTCAGCGTTTCTGCCTGTCTTCATGTTTTTCGAGAAGTCTTCCGGTATAGATATAGCCACCCTTGCCAAACCTGAGTCGATATATCTGTCAATATCGGCTTGTTTCTCTGCATAACCGACAATTGTAAAGTAACGTGATTCCCTGAATTCTGCTATAAACTCACGGCTCATGCTGCTTTTATCGCGGTCATAGACAACAGTTGACAGATTATCCACATCCATTGTGATGGCATATCCAAAAATAAAAAGGAGCATAACCGGCATAAGGAACGCCATGGCAAGACTCAAGGGGTCCCGGAGAATCTGGATAGCCTCTTTTTTAACAATCGCTTTGATTCTCATTAACTTCATTCAAAGCTCCCCAATACCAGGTTATTCTTTATGTTCCTCATGATGTCTCGATTAAGGTTACAAATACATCTTCCAACGAGGGGATAATCTTTTCAATTTTGCCCACCTCGATACGGGCTTCCTCGAGGATACGTTTAATAACAGGTATTGCCTTATCTCCATCTTCAAGCGTTGCATGGAGGGAGCTTCCGAAGATTGCTGTTTCTATATCGTGCATACGCAGTATATCCATGGCTTCTATAACCTTGTTTACTTCAATTTCGAGGACATCGCGTTTCATGTAGTCCTCTTTTAATTCACCGGGGGTTCCATGCGCGATAATACGCCCCCTGTATATGAGTGCAAGCCTGTTGCAGTATTCTGCTTCATCCATATAATGAGTCGTGACAAAGGTGGTTGTGCCTGATTTTGACATCTCATAGATCAGGTTCCAGAAATTTCTTCTTGAGATAGGGTCAACACCGGATGTCGGTTCGTCGAGGAAAATTATAGGAGGTTCATGGAGTATTGCACATCCGAGGGCGAGCCTTTGTTTGATACCACCGGGCAGGGTTCTGGTAAGATTTGTTTTTCTGTCTCCCAGTTCTGCCATCTCTAAAACCCATTCTTTGCGCCCTGTCTTTTTTCCATCAGGCACCCCGTAGATGCCGCTGAAAAAGTCGATATTTTCCTCAACTGTAAGATCATCATAAAGGGAAAATTTTTGAGACATGTAGCCGATTGTCCTTTTTATTTCCTCTGACTGCTTTACGATGTCGTAGCCGCCGACAAACCCTGTACCGCCGCTTGGCATCAAGAGGCCGCAGAGCATCTTTATCGTTGTTGATTTCCCGGCGCCATTGGGACCAAGAAAACCGAATATCTCGCCCTTTTTTACGCTAAGGCTGATATTATCCACCGCAACAAAATCTCCGAAATTACGTGTGAGGTTCGTGACGGATACCGCAGTGTCGCTATGAGACTTATCAGGGTTCGAGGGGCCAAGGGGCCAAGGGTCCAAGGGTTTTTCTTTCACTTGACCCCCTGCACACTGCAAATTCCAATAATCAAATAACAATATACAAATATCCAATCAAACCGATTAGTACCTTCTCCCTCGACCCCTTGAACCCTATTCCTCTTCACCTCTTCACCATTTCAATAAAAACATCCTCAAGGGAAGGCAAAACCGACCGGTAATCAGTTATCTCCACCCCTGTGTCTTTCAGTTGTGCAATAATCGCATTCATCAAGCCCATTTCTGTAAGGGTTATGTGAAACCTGTTTCCATAAACACTAACGTCTTTTACGCCGTTCATATTCTTTATTGCCTCTGCTGCCTTTCTTGCCTCTGGAGACCATACCTCCACCATGGCGAGTGGCATCGATTTTTTAACGTTTGCCGGATTATCCGCCATTATAAGCCTGCCTTTATGAATCAAACCTATCCTTGTACAACGCTCTGCTTCGTCGAGGTACGCAGTCGAAACAAAGATTGTCACTTTTTCTTTCAGTAAATCGTAAAGAATTCTCCAAAAATCTCGGCGGGATACAGGATCAACACCATTCGTCGGTTCATCAAGAAATAAGACTTCGGGCGTATGGATGAGTGCACATGCCAGGCCGAGCTTCTGCTTCATACCACCTGACAGCTTTCCCGCAAGTCGTTCTTTAAAGGGTGTGAGGTTGCTGAAGCCAAGGAGCCTTTCAATCCTCCGGGGCCTTTCCTTTTTGGGAACTTCATAAAGGTCGGCATAAAAGAGAATATTCTCCATGACCGTAAGGTCTTCGTAAAGTCCGAACCGCTGAGACATATAGCCAATCTTCTCTTTAATCTTCTCCCCTTCATGCAATATCGAATGTCCCGCAACCCAGGCTTCTCCTGAGGCGGGAAGCATAATCGCCGCCAGGAGGCGCATTATTGTTGTTTTCCCTGCCCCATCTGGCCCAACCAGACCAAAAAGCTCTCCCCGTTGAATCTCGAGATTGAGATTATCGACGGCAACGTTGTCACCGAAGGATTTAGTGAGGTTCAGAGTTTTGATTGCCGGATTATCCATTGTTTTTTTGTTGTACAGGTTGTATAGGACACATAGGACTTATTAAAATCCTCTTTGGTCTTCACCTGATTGAGATTCTCACATCCGTCGGCATGCCTGGCTTCAGGTCCCAATTGTTGTTCTTCACACTCACTTTCACGCCAAATACGAGTTTCACACGCTCTTCCTGGGTCTGAACCGTTTTAGGTGTAAATTCTGCCTCTGATGAAATGTATGAAACCGTACCTTCGTATGTTTTGCTTTTATATGAATCGGTCGTTATTGTTGTCTTCTGGCCGATTTTTACAAGACCGAGTTTATCTTCCTTCACGTATACCTTAATCCAGGGGTTATCGAGGTCACCCAGCGTAAATATAGGGGTTCCCTGTGCAACGGTTTCACCAAGCTCCACATTTTTTCTCAGTATCACTCCCGCAAAGGGGGCATATATGACTGTGTCATTTAGTCTTTCACGAGCTGTAGCGAGGGCAGCCTTCAACTGTTCTACACGATGCCCGGCCATCTTAATATCTTCCTGCCTTGGTCCTTCTTTTGCAAGACTCAACGTTTCCAAGGCATTCTTAAGCAATGCCTTACGGTTATCATATGCGCTCTTTGCCCCATCATACTGGGCAGCAGATATAGCGCCATTTTGATATAAAATCTCTGCCCTTTCATAATCTTTCCTGATTCTTATCAATTCAGCTTCCTGGGCGCTCACATATGCCTTTGCCTGCTCAATCTCCTGCCTCCGTGAGCCTGCCTTTAATTCTGCAAGCCTTGTTTCAGCCTCCTGCAGGGCTGCCTCGTTCTGCTTCACCACACTTGCCAGTTCTGCGCTGTCAAGCCTCGCCAGTAAGTCGCCTGTTTTAACCTTATATCCCTCGTCAACGGGACGCTCCACGACCCTCCCGGGTATTTTAAAACCTATATTTGCCTCAGTCACCTCTACATTGCCGGAGAGCACCATGACATTATCGTCTTTTTTGTTACGAAAATGGTTTATTATCAGGATACCGGCGATAACAACAATTAAGATAGCAGCGATAATGATCTTCTTCTTTTTCATGGTTTACTCCCCCTTACTTCAAATTACGCAGGCTAAAATCAGATATAAGATGCCAGACCGCCTTTCAGGCTGACAGATGTCAGACGTGAGTCAGACATCAGATATCAGAACGACCCGCTTCGCGGGACTGCCAGAAGTCAGACTTAAATCTGTCTTCTGTCCTCTTCTCCTCTGTCCTCTACCTTATCCATTCTTCCCCCATCGCCTTTCTCATGGATGCCAATGCAACTTCCTTATCATACAGCGCCTGGTAGAAATCTGTTTCTGTCCTCAGAAAGGCTGTCTGAGCGTCGATTACATCGGTGTTTGTGCCTGCTCCGGTGTCATACTTAAGAAGTTCTACCCGGAGCGATTCTTTTGCACTCGCAATAGCCGTTTCAGTTACTTCAATCCTTTCCTTCGCATTCATGATACCGAGGTGTGCATCCCTTACTTCACGGGTTATGGCAAGTTTTAAAAAACGTTCCTCTTCCTTTATCTTTTCCAGTTCATTTATCTCCTTGTCTATCTCCGACTGGATAATCCCTCCGTCAAAAATAGGCATTATCAACTTCAGCCCAAAATTCCAGTTTTCTTTAAGTGCTATATTGTCACCTGCTTTGCCGCCATATTCCCCTGCTGCATATATATCGGGAAATCGCTTGCCCTGTGCAATTTTTACCCGTTCTTCATATATTTTTTTCTTTTTTGAAACAGCCATATATTCAGGCCTCTGAGAAAATGCCTTGTTTATTCTTTCATCAAGCACAGCATACGTCTCTTTTGATCCTTCTCCATGTTCAATCGAGATGGGGGCCTCCATATTATCAATGCCCATAAGGGTTTTAAGGAGTTCATAGGTACTTTCGAGATTGTTTTTAACAAGCAACTTTCTCTCTCGTGCATGAGATAACTCAACATCCGTCTTCAAAAGATCAAGTTGGGGCACAGTTCCTGTTTTGAGATACATTTCCACATTCTGTTTATGTGCCTCAAGTTGCTTGACTGTTGCATCGTTAGCCTGAAGAAGTTTTTCGAGTTGTGAGATTTTATAAAAAACGCTGGTGAGGTTATAAACAAGTTCCTGTTTTGTTGCCATATAGTTATCCTGCGCAACAGATTTTTTCATTTCAGCTACCTGAACGCCACGAACAAGACGGCCGCCTTTAAAAAGGGGAAGTCTGAAAAAACCTCCAATATCATATACATTTCTTTCAAAATCGGGAAAGTCAAAACCCGGCCCCATGGGGCCTGTAATCACAATCGGGGTGAGGGGCATGGGATACCGGTACCGTGTAGCGCCGCTGCCGAAATCAACCCTTGGCATCCTCTCCGCCTTTGCTGTTTTTACCCCATACATTTCGGTAATAATGTCTTTATTCGAGATTCGTAAGCGGGGATTGTTTTTGAGGGCGTAATCGATAATGGATGAGAGGGTGTATGTGTCCGGTTTATCCTGGTCTGCTGCTTGAGAGAAACCTGGCATAAAAATCAAGCCTGACAGAATGACTATGACGAGGGAATGAGTAATCCATGAAGTTAGTTTCATAACTCCTCTCCTTTTCAAAAAAGTTTGTCAGATGTATGCCCATTACCCAACTACCACCTCATAAAATTGCGGGGTTGGATTACCATCAAACAGAGGGCCGACACGTTTTCCGGCCTCAGCGTGGCCGGGACTGTTATGCATGGCCATGAAGGTGTCATGGCTCTCATGTTCCACAACAGCAACATAATTACCGCCCTTTACGGATTTTAAAAGCCGTCGGCTGATAAACCCTTTATTTTTTGCAAATTCCTTGTTTGACCAGGCAAACCATTCCCTGAACTCCGCATCTTTCCCTGTTTTAATTGGTGGAAAACTAATAATAACAACAAACATGGTACATACCTCCTCATTTATTTTATACTTTGCTGCTTTGCTGATATGCATCCCTCATAATTTCCCCATAGCTTTAAACCCTCTTTTGCGAGCGAAAAAGAAAAACCACTTAATGACCATCTCAAAATTGTCACCTGTATCATACCTATAAAGGTTAAAGCAGAGGCTTTGGGATCAACATCTTTTTTGATTAAACCCGCTTTCTGCCCATTTTTTATTATCGATTCCAGCTTTGCTGAATACGCATTAATTGTGCCAAGTATCCTTCCCTTTAGTTCATCATTACCACCATGTATTTCTTCCGAAAAAACGAGTCGTGGAATCCCTCCGTTTTTTTCAATGAAATCAAGGTGCAACATAAATATCTTTTTCAGGCTATCAATTGGCGTTTTGGGCGACTCAAGCACCTTTTCAAGATTTCTTTCGAGTTCTTCACCAATCTTTCCTACGGTCTCGAGCAATATTTCCTCTTTATTGGTAAAATGCCGGTAAAGATTTGCTTCTGACATGCCAACTTCATGTGCAATGGCAGCAGTGGTAAGATGCCTCACGCCCTTTTCTGATATGATTTTGAGCGTAGCGCTCACTACCTGCTTGCGCCTCACTTCGTTGCTGGTCTTGGATTTTGTGATATCCGCCTTCACTTTATGTAAGCATATATTTACTTACATAATAAATCAACATCTTTTCATGTAAAAAAATTGCTCTGTTTTCAAAATAAACCTTGATTTATTGTTAGCTTCGAGCAACAATGGTATCATTATTTTTCAGATGAGGCAGTTTAGCTATATTGTCTAAGCTGACCAAATCTGGAAGCAACCTGCACCATATTTTATAAATCTTTTTCATCAGGGGGCAACGTGAAGAAGAACATATATCATCGATCCTCAAAGATAAAAATCCTGTTCTCTGCACCTTCTGTTGGAATAGGCCTTGTTGTGATTGGTCTGATGCTCATAATTATGCTATCCGGGTGCGGGAAAGGGCAGAAGGAAGGACAGCAGGCGCCCGTTGTGGAAGTGGTTAATGTAATTCAGAAAGATGTACCTATTTATATGGAATGGGTGGGTACAACGGACGGTTATGTTAACGCCACGATTCGTGCACAGGTTCAAGGGTACCTCATCAAGCAGAATTATCAGGAAGGAGATTTCGTCAAGAAAGGGCAGCTCCTTTTTGAGATAGACCCACGGCTCTTCCAGGCTGCACTGGAGCAGACAAAGGCAAGTCTGGCCGGGTCAGAGGCGCGGTGGACAGCGGCAAAGGCCGATCTTACCCGCGTCAAACCCCTTGCTGCACAGAATGCGGTAAGCCAGAAGACCCTGGACGATACCATCGGCACCGAACAATCATCGGCAGCGGCGGTACTCTCAGCCAGGGCAAATGTTGAAAAAGCCGCCTTGGACGTCAGCTTTACGAAGGTTACCTCTCTCATTGAAGGCATTGCCGGCATTGCCAAGGCCCAGATTGGAGACCTTATAGGCCCTGGCTCAGTGGAGGAGTTAACTACGGTTTCGACGGTGGAACCCATAAAGGTCTATATCAATATAAGCGAGCAGGAATACCTGAAGGCCGCAGAGATAAAAGATAAAGATATTGAAAAAATGGCCCTTGAGCTGATCCTCTCTGATGGGAGTACCTATCCTCATAAAGGCAGGTTTTTCTTAGCCGACCGCCAGGTCGATGTAAAGACCGGCACTATCAAGGTCGGCGCCATCTTCAAAAACCCCGGCCGCCTCCTGCGTCCAGGACAATTTGCCAAAGTAAAAGCGGTAGTAACGACAAAGAAAGCTGCCTTGCTGGTGCCCCAGCGCGCGGTTACCGAGCTCCAGGGGAGCTACCAGGTGGCAGTGGTCGGACCGGACAACAAGGTGGATATAAGGCCCGTAAAGGCAACTTACCGTGTCGGTAATCTCTGGGTAATCGAAGAAGGCTTGAAGCCTGGCGAGCGTGTTATTGCAGAGGGTATACAGAAAGTCAGGCAGGGCATACCCGTAAATCCTAAGCCCTTCGATGCAGAGGCCAAACCAAAACCGGAAACACCAGCAAAGACAGAGAAGAAATCAGAAAGCCCCTCTAAGACCGAAAAAAGGTAGGCCACAGTGACAAAATTCTTTATTAACCGTCCTATCGTGGCTATGGTGATCTCAATCCTTATGGTCATCGTGGGTATTGTTGCCATGTTGAGTCTGCCTGTTGCGCAGTTCCCGAGTATTGTTCCCCCTGAAATCCAGGTGCAGACGACCTTTCTCGGCGCTGATGCGCTTACCGTTGAGCAGTCGGTTGCGACACCGCTTGAGCAGCAGATCAATGGCGTGGATAATATGCTCTACATGTATTCCATTAATGCCAACAACGGACAGATGACGCTGCGGGTGGCATTTGATGTGGCGACGGATCCCAATATTGACCAGGTTCTTACACAGATGCGTCAGCAGCAGGCTCAGAGCCAGTTACCGCAGAGTGTCCGGAACTACGGTATTACGAACCCGAAGTCGTTGAGCAGTCCGCTTATGCTCGTTACCCTCTACTCGCCGAAAGGTACATATGATGCGACATTCCTTGCTAATTACGCCTATATCAACATAAACGATCCTTTGTCACGTACCCCGGGTGTCGGTCAGGTGCAGATCTTCGGCGCCGGCCAGTACGCGATGAGGCTCTGGTTAAAACCTGACAAACTTGCCAAGCTCCAGATTACGGCACCGGAAATCTGGTCAGCCCTCAACGCGCAGAATAAAGTGAATCCCATCGGTCAGGTAGGGGCCGAACCGGTACCGAAGGGCCAGGAGTTTACTTATACTCTGCGGACTCAGGGGCGGCTTGTGACAGAAGACGCGTAAAAGACGTTGCCCGTGTTGAACTGGGGGCGCAGATGTATAACATTATCGGCAGGATGGACGGGGTTCCGGCAGCCATTCTCGCAGTGTATCAACTGCCTGGTTCCAATGCCATTGAGGCTGCCAGAGGTGTGAGGAAAATGCTGGAAGAGATGAAAAAGCGTTTTCCACAGGACCTCGACTACCGCGTTTCTCTCGATACCACATTGGCAGTCACAGAAGGTATCAATGAAATAGTAGAAACCCTGTGGGAAGCGGTACTCCTTGTCATCCTTGTTGTCTTCATCTTTCTGCAGGGATGGAGGGCAACGCTCATCCCGCTGGTTGCTGTGCCTGTATCCCTTATCGGCACCTTTGCCGTCTTCCCCCTGCTCGGTTTTTCCATCAATACCCTATCGCTTTTTGGTCTTGTGCTCGCTATAGGTCTTGTTGTTGACGATGCCATTGTCGTCGTGGAGGCTGTGGAAAAGCATATCGAGGAAGGTATGCCGCCCAAGGAAGCTACAATCAAAGCTATGGAGGAGGTATCCGGTCCTGTTGTGGCCATTGCACTCATCCTTGCCGCCGTGTTCATTCCTACCGCCTTTATCCCCGGTATTACCGGCAGGCTCTACCAGCAGTTTGCAGTTACCATTGCCATATCGACGCTTATCTCTGCTTTTAATGCCTTGAGCTTGAGCCCTGCGCTTGCTGCCCTTTTACTCCGGCCGAAGAAGGAATCGCGGGGGGTGATGGGCAGATTCTTCCAGGGTTTCAATCACTGGTTTTCACGGGCTACCGAAGGTTATGTTGGTACCTGCGGTTTTCTGATTAAAAAAGCGGGACGGAGCCTCATGTTTCTTGTCCTAGTTGCGGTGGCCGTGGCGTTCCTGGGCATGAAGCTCCCCAGCGGTTTTCTCCCCGAAGAGGATCAGGGCTTTTTTTATCTCGATGTTCAGTTGCCCGAAGCGTCGTCTCTCCAGCGACTTGATGCGACCTGCAAGAAGATCGAAACTATCCTCCGGCAGACGCCCGGCGTTGAGGTTTTCAATACCATCGTAGGTTATAGTATCCTGAGCCAGGTAAATACCACGTATAATGCCTATTTCTCTGTTACCCTGAAACCATGGCACGAACGGAAGAAGGCGGAGGAAAAATATGCCGCTATTATGGCCCATGTAAATCAAGAGCTTGATAAGCTGCCGTCCACCCAGGCCTTTGCATTCTCGCCTCCTGCGATTCCCGGTATAGGCACATCCGGCGGTATTACCTTCATGCTTGAGGATCGTGCCGGGAAGGGTATTGATTTCCTTGCGGAAAACACCACAAAATTCATTGATACAGCCCGGAAACGGCCGGAGTTCGCCTCGGTGACTACTTCATTCTATCCCGCGGTACCACAGATGTATGCCAGTGTTGACCGTGACAAGGCGGTCAAACAGGGCGTGAATCTTGCTGACCTCTACCAGGCGCTGCAATCCTTTATGGGTGGTCCATTTGTAAATTACTTCAACCGTTTTGGCCGCCAGTGGCAGGTCTATATACTCGCTGACGGCGAATACCGTACGCGGGCGGAAAATATCGGCCAATTCTATGTGCGTAATAAATATGACCAGATGGTTCCCCTGTCAAGCCTTGTGACCATCGAGAAGAGCACCGGCCCGGAGTTCACCTTGCGCTACAACGAGTACCGCGCTGCCCAGATTAATGTGATCCAGGCGCCGGGATACAGTTCGGGGCAGGCCATGGCTGCTTTGGAAGAGGTGTTCAAAAAAACTATGCCATCTGAGATGGGTTTTGACTATATGGGCATGTCCTATCAGCAGAAGGCCGCTGCCGAAGGTATATCGCCCATGGTCATCTTCGGACTCTCGCTCTTATTTGTCTTTCTCATCCTTGCGGCGCAGTACGAGAGCTGGTCTCTGCCCTTCAGCGTGCTCCTTGGTACGCCCATAGCAATTTTCGGGGCCTTTGCGGGGATCTGGCTCCGATCCATGGAAAATAATGTCTATGCGCAAATCGGGCTGGTGATGCTCATTGGCCTGGCAGCCAAGAATGCCATTCTTATCGTTGAATTTGCGAAGGCCAAATATGAAGAGGGCAAATCAATAACGGAGGCTGCCCTTGAAGGCGCCCGCATACGTTTGCGGCCGATTCTGATGACTGCCTTTGCCTTTATTCTGGGCACGGTGCCCCTGGCAATTGCCTCGGGTTCAGGGGCGATGTCGCGGCAAATCCTGGGTACGGTAGTGATCGGGGGAATGCTCGCTGCTACGTTAATTGCCATCTTTTTAATCCCTGTAACCTTCTATGTAACAGAAAAACTGGCGCACCGGCGGGAGACTGAACCTGTTGCAACGCCCCATATACCTGGCCCGCCCGCAGATAACTGATTATGTCAAAGTTCTTTATCAACCGTCCCATCGTAGCTATCGTGATTGCCATTATCACTGTTATCGTGGGTATTGTTGCAATGACGAGGCTGCCCATTGCCCTGTTTCCTGATATCGTCCCGCCGGAAATCCTCGTAGAAGCCACTTATACTGGCGCTGACGCATTGACCCTTGAGCAGGCGGTTGCCACCCCCATCGAACAACAGATGAACGGCGTTGACAACATGCTCTACATGTATTCCATCAATGCCAACAACGGGCAGACGCAGTTAAGGGTTGATTTTGATGTAGGAACCGATCCGAATACCGATGAAGTGCTCGCGCAGATGCGTTTCGGACAGGCTGAGTCGCAATTGCCAGCCGAAGTGAACGCCATGGGTGTCACCATAAAGAAATCGCAAAGCAGTCCGCTCGTGGTTTTTGCCATTTATTCGCCGAAAGGGACTTACGACCAGGTATTTCTTTCCAACTATGCTTACATAAA
Organism: Pseudomonadota bacterium; assembly: GCA_026388245.1. Taxonomy (GTDB): domain Bacteria; phylum Desulfobacterota; class Syntrophorhabdia; order Syntrophorhabdales; family Syntrophorhabdaceae; genus MWEV01. Next base: position 12,638 of record JAPLKD010000055.1, read on the forward strand.
TATCAACGACCCCCTTGCGCGGGTCAAGGGTGTCGGTCAGGTGCAGATCTTCGGCGCCGGCCAGTATGCCATGCGGCTCTGGGTAAAACCAGACTATCTGGCAAAGCTTGGCGTCACGGTGAATGACATCACGGATGCAATCAACTCTCAAAACACCGTGAATCCCTCCGGGCAGATCGGCGCAGAACCGGCCCCTCCCGGTCAGGAATTTACCTATACGGTAATAGCGCCGGGCAGGCTTATCAACGAAAAGGAGTTTGGAGAGATTGTAATCCGGGCCAACAGCGACGGTTCTTTACTGCGCGTGAAGGATGTTGCCCGTGTTGAACTCGGTGCGCAATCTTACAACATTATAGGCCGATTTAACGGTAAACCTGCTGCCGTCATTGCCGTATACCAGCTTCCCGGCTCCAATGCAATTGATACTGCCGAAGGGGCCAGAAAGCTCATGGAAGAATGGAAGAAACGCTTCCCTCAGGACCTCGAGTATACCGTCTGCCTCGATACAACGCTGGCAGTTATTGAAGGCATCAGAGAGATCGTAAAAACCCTTATCGAGGCGCTGATCCTTGTTATTATTGTTGTTTTCCTCTTTCTGCAAGGCTGGAGGGCCACGCTCATTCCACTCTGTGCCGTGCCGGTATCGCTTGTGGGCACCTTTTCCCTTTTTCCGCTCTTCGGTTTTTCCATCAATACCCTATCACTCTTCGGTCTGGTGCTTGCTATCGGTCTCGTTGTTGACGATGCCATTATCGTCGTGGAGGCAGTGGAAAAGCATATCGAGGAAGGTATGCCGCCCAAGGAGGCCACACTGAAAGCCATGGAGGAGGTATCCGGTCCGGTTGTGGCCATGGCACTCATCCTTGCCGCCGTGTTCATTCCTACCGCATTTATCCCGGGGATCACGGGGAGGCTCTATCAGCAATTTGCTGTTACCATTGCTATTTCAGTTCTCATCTCAGCCTTTAATGCCCTGACGCTCAGTCCCGCACTGGCAGCCCTGCTGCTCCGGCCAAAGACAGAGGGCTCAGGTCTGCTCCAGAAATTCTATGACTTGTTCAACCGTGTTTTTAAGCGTGCAACAGATGGGTACGTGGGTCTCTGCAGCGTCGCCATCAGGAAGACCCTGATCAGTCTGATTATACTTGTCGGGGTTGTGGTAATGTCCGGAGTTTTCGCCAGAATGGTGCCGGGCAGCTTTCTTCCCGAAGAGGACCAGGGATATCAGTTCGCTGCACTCCAGTTACCTTTTGCCGCCTCGCTGCAGCGCACCGATGAGGCCGTGAAGAAGGTTGAAGAAATCATTCAGAAGACCCCGGGCGTGAAATACTGCACGGCAGTCACCGGTTACAATCTGTTGAGCCAGATTACTAACACATATAGCGGTTTTTTCTTCATAACACTTGAAGAGTGGTCAAAACGAAAAAAGCCTGAGGAACAATATGAGGCAATTATGATGCACATCAACAAGGAGATGTCCAAGTTGAGCGAGGGTTTTGGTTTTCCTATCTCGCCGCCGGCAATCCCCGGTATTGGCACCGCCGGCGGGTTCACCTTCGCTCTGGAGGACCGTGCAGGTAAGGATATCTCCTTTCTCGCCCATAATGTGAAGACTTTCATGGAGGCTGCCCGCAAGCGGCCAGAGCTGACTTCTCTTGCCACAACCTTCAGCCCTGCCGTGCCGCAGATGTATGTAAACGTGGACCGTGATAAGGTGCTCAAGCAGGGCATTGAACTTGATGATGTGTACCAGACACTGCAATGTTTCATGGGAGGCACCTTTGTAAATTACTTTAACCGTTTCGGCCGTCAGTGGCAGGTCTTCGTCCAGGCTGAAGGCGACTACCGGACACAGGCTGAAAACCTTGGCCAGTTTTATGTACGTAATAACAACGGCAACATGGTGCCCCTTTCTGCACTCGCTACTGTAAAAAATACATCAGGCCCGGAATTCACTGTGCGCTATAACCAGTACCGTAGTGCCCAGATTTATGGGAGCGCAGCACCTGGATACAGCTCTGCCCAAGCGATGAAGGCCCTTGAGGAAGTCTTTGCCCGGACCATGCCCCGCGAGATGGGTTTTGACTATATGGGCATGTCATACCAGGAAAAGAAGGCACAGCAGGGCATACCGGTGTCGGCCATATTTGCTTTCTCGGTGCTCTGTGTCTTCCTTATTCTTGCTGCGCAGTATGAGAGCTGGTCGCTGCCCTTCAGCGTACTCCTTTGCACGCCGATTGCAGTTATGGGGGCATTCCTGGGTCTTCTGGTGCGTGGGCAGGAAAACAATATCTATGCCCAGATCGGTCTCGTAATGCTTATCGGTCTCGCTGCAAAGAATGCCATCCTGATTGTGGAGTTTGCCAAAACGGAATACGAAAAGGGAACGCCCCTCATTGATGCCGCACTCTATAGTGCCCGGCTGCGTTTGCGGCCTATCCTTATGACCTCATTTGCATTCATTCTCGGTTGTGTGCCGCTGGCCATTGCGAGTGGTGCCGGTGCAGTCGGTCGCCAGGTGATGGGTACAGCGGTTATCGGAGGGATGCTCGCAGCAACTTTCATAGCAATATTTCTTATTCCTGTAATGTTTTATATAGTAGAGAAGCTGTCACATCGAGGCAGGAAAGAGGAGAAAAGTGAAAAGTGAAAGGGAAAAGGCGAAGGCAGTTGAGTAAGTTAAGTGAGTTGAGTAGGGGAAGGTGAAAAGTGGAAGGTGAAAGAATAGCGTAAAGCGTGGAGCGTATAGGGAAAAAACCGAAGATACGAAGATACGAAGCTGTGCGCAACTTCTCAACCTCGTAACTTCGGGCATTATGGCTAAACGCTATCCGCTAAACGCTAAAAAAGAGGGTGAGTGACATGAAAAGATTCATAATCTTATTGATATCTATGGCCATGCTCTCTGGCTGCGCCATTGGCCCGGACTACAAGCGCCCGGCAATCGATACACCTGCCTCCTGGCGGTTTGAAGAGAAGGAGACCAGGGATGTTGCCAACACGATTTGGTGGGAGCAGTTCAACGACCCTGTTTTAAACAATCTGATTCAGATTTCGCTCAGCGAGAACAAGGACCTGAAGATTGCATCTGCGAGGATCGAGAGATATATAGGACAATACTGGGTGGCACGGGCAGGTCTTTTCCCGCAGATTTCTGCAGGCGGTAGCGCAGGCAGAAACCGCATCTCTGAACAAGGCTCGTCGCCCCTTACGCCCCAGATTGCGAATCCGGCAGACAGCTACCAGGCTTCTTTGAACTCTATGACCGGCAGTTGGGAGATTGATGTCTGGGGTCGCCTGCGCCGGGCAACAGAGGCGGCGCGTGCTGACCTTTTAAGTTCCGAAGAGGGAAGACGCGCTGTAATCCTCTCACTCGTCTCTTTTGTGGCAAACGCGTACATAAACCTCCGCGATCTCGATAAACAGCTCGAAGTGGCGGAACGTACCGTAAAAAGCAGAGAGGATTCATATAAACTGTTCACACTCCGTTATAAGGGCGGGATTATCTCCCTGTTGGAACTCTCACAAGTGGAGTCTGAGTACGAACAGACACTCTCCCAGATACCCGTTATTAAGAAAAATATTGCACAACAGGAAAATTCGATGAGCGTGCTGCTTGGAAGAAACCCCGGCCCTATCCCGAGAGGTAAGACAATCGATGAGCTTATGCTGCCACCGGTCCCGGAAGGTTTACCGTCTGACCTCCTTGAACGGCGGCCGGATATCCGCCAGGCCGAGCAGGCACTTATTGCCGCTAATGCACGGATTGGCGTGGCACGTGCACTCTATTTTCCTACCATTACCCTGACCGGTCTTTTTGGATGGTCAAGCACGGAACTCACCAGCCTTTTCACCGGGCCCGCGCAGGTCTGGAGTTGGGCCGGCAATTTCAGCGCCCCCGTTTTCACCGGTGGCGCCAATGTGGGACAGAACATAATAGCTGAAGCGCAACATCAGGAAGTCCTTTTATATTACCAGAAGACGATCCAGACTGCCTTCCGGGAGGTAGAGGATGCACTTGTGGACCAGAAACGTATACGGGAACAATTAGATGCACAGAAGCGGCAGGTGGAATCCCTCCGCACCTCTGTACGGGTGGCGAGACTCAGGTATGATAACGGTTACGTGAGTTACATTGAGGTGCTCGATGCAGAGCGAAGCCTCTTCAATGCGGAACTCGATTACGCAAGGACACAGGGGGCTCTTTTTCAGGCCTTTGTGAGCCTATATGCGTCGATGGGTGGTGGATGGGTAACGGAGGCGGACAAAATTACGGTGGCGGCAACGCCTGCTAAATGAAACTGATGTTAAGGAGGTACCTATGGAATGGTTTGTGAATACCCTTCGGCAATACCCGGAGCTTGCAATCTTCCTGACGCTCGGTTTGGGTTACTTTGTCGGGAAACTCAAACTGGGCAAGGTTGCGCTCGGTGCTGTCACGGGTACCCTCCTTGTGGGGGTATTGGTCGGACAACTGGGCATTACCATCTCACCGAACGTAAAATCGGTTTTTTTCCTCATGTTCCTTTTCGCAGTGGGCTATGGGGTAGGTCCGCAGTTCTTCCGGGGACTTAAAAGCGATGGCCTCCCCCAGGTGGTTTTCGCAATCATCCTGTGTCTTGCCTGCCTGTTTTCTACTTTTCTGGCTGTAAAGATACTTGGTTTTGACATTGGTTCTGCTGCAGGGCTTCTATCGGGGGCCTGCACGATCTCCGCGGTAATCGGTGTGGCAACGGATACGATAAATCAACTCAGCGTTTCTGCTGCCCAGAAAGTATCTTTTATCAATCATATCCCTGTGGCCTATGCGGTAACCTACATTTTTGGCACCGCCGGATCAGCATGGTTCCTCTCCTCCATCGGGCCCAAGCTTCTGAGAGTGGACCTGGCAGCTGAATGCAGAAAACTGGAGGAAAAAATGGGCGCCGGTCAGTCTGAACCCGGTGTTGTCTCTGCGTATCAGCAGATTGTCGCCCGTGCCTACCAGGTAACAAATGCAAAGTTCATTAACAAGACCATCGGAGAATTCGAGTCGGGTTTCATTGCCGACCCGAATTCACTGCGGATTTTCGTGGAACGGATCCGTCAGGGGGGTAAAATTATGGAGCCTGACCCTTCCATTATCATTCAGCAAGGTGATGTGCTGGTGCTTGCCGCCCGCCGGGAGTTGCTGGTAAAACTGGAGAATGAAAATGCCATTGGGCCCGAGGTGGATGATAGGGAACTCCTCGACTTTCCGGCAGAGAGTCTCGACGTGGTCATTACCAACAAGGCGATTGCAGGCAGGACCCTCAAGGAAATCGCAGAATCGGATGTTGCGGGGAATGGACGGGGGGTATTCCTGAGGAAGCTCATGCGTGGGGGGCACGAGATGCCCGTTACGCTGGGCAGCAAGGTAGACCGCGGCGACGTGTTGACCATAGCAGGGGCAAAACGTGATGTTGAACGGGCAGCAAAAATCCTGGGTTACGCGGACCGTCCTACTGATATGACCGATATGGTATTCGTCGGTATCGGTATTCTCCTTGGTGGTCTTATCGGTGCCCTCTCCATCAAGGTGGGGAAAGTCCCATTAAGCTTGAGTACCAGCGGCGGTGCACTGATCATGGGGCTCGTATTCGGCTGGCTGCGATCAGTCCACCCGACATTTGGCCGCATTCCTGCTCCTGCCCTCTGGATGATGAATAATGTGGGCCTAACCACCTTTATTGCCGTGGTGGGTATAAGCTCCGGTCCGGGATTTGTTGCAGGCCTGAAGGAAGCCGGGCTCATGCTGTTCTTTGCCGGCATTTTTGTTACCATAATGCCATTTGTGGTGGGAATCCTCATGGGTAAGTATGTTTTTAAGATGAATGCAGGCATCATCCTGGGCGCCTGCGCCGGGGCGCGTACCACCACGGCAGCGCTTGGTGCCATACAGGACGTTGCGAAAAGCAAGATACCGGCACTTGGTTATACCGTGACCTACGCTGTGGGCAATACGCTTCTCATCATCTGGGGGGTTGTGATAGTTGTAATGTTAGCATAAATTAAAAACAAAAAGGGAGGTATACCTATGGATCGTGAAACGGAAAGGAAATACCAGCAACTCAGCCCCTTCGAACTGAAGGATAATCTCATTTCCCTTGCTGCTGAACATACGAAACAAAGCACCATGTCAATGCTCAATGCAGGCCGAGGCAATCCGAACTGGATCGCCACAACCCCGAGGGAAGCGTTTTTTACGCTCGGCGGTTTTGCTATTGAGGAGTCAAAGCGCGTATGGAACCAGCCCCACCTTGGAGGGATGCCACAGGCGAAAGGTATCGCCAAACGTTTCGATGAGTTTGCCGCCAGAAACGCGGCGGCACCAGGCATCGACCTGTTGAAAAATGCTATCGTTTACGCTGTAGGGAAATTTGGCTTCGATGCCGATACCTTTGTCTATGAACTGACAGATAGTGTGATTGGCGACCAGTACCCGACCCCTGACCGGATGCTGAAGTGTATTGAACGTGTTGTCCACGAATACCTCGTCCAGGAGATGTGTGCAGGTCAGCCGCCCGAAGGACAGTATGATCTTTTTGCCGTGGAAGGCGGTACCGCCGCCATGTGCTACATCTTCGACTCGCTCATGGTGAACAAACTTCTCCATAAGGGTGACAAGATTGCCCTCGGTGTGCCCACCTTCACTCCCTATATTGAAATCCCGGAACTGGACAGGTATGAATTCAGGGTCGTTGAGATTTTTGCCGATGAGGTTGATTCCCAGGGGAATCACACCTGGCAGTATCCTGACTGGCAGATTACCAGGCTTGCCGATCCTTCCATCAAGGCCTTCTTTCTTGTGAATCCAAGCAATCCACCCTCAGTGACCTTACGGCCAAACTCGATGAACCGACTTGTGGAAATCGTGAAGACCAGGAATCCCAACCTGATCATCATTACTGACGATGTGTACGGAACGTTTGTAAATGGTTTCGTATCATTGATGGCAAAGCTGCCCCACAATACGATTGGCGTCTATTCGTTTTCGAAATACTTCGGATGTACCGGCTGGCGTCTGGGCGTGGTAGCAGTCCACGAGGACAACATCTTCGACACCATGATTGCAAAGTTGCCCGAGGCAGACCGGAATATCCTCAACAATCGCTACAAATCCCTCTCACTCACCCCTGAGAAGATGAAGTTTATCGACCGGATGGTTGCTGACAGCCGCCAGGTTGCGCTCAATCACACTGCCGGCCTGTCGCTCCCGCAGCAGGCACAGATGGCCCTGTTCTCGCTGTTTGCGCTCATCGACAAAGAAAATAATTATAAGAAGGCGACGCAACAGATCATTCAGCGGCGGCTTGAAGACCTCATAAAAGGTATTGGTTTTACCCTTCAGCCCAACCCGTATCGCACGGGCTACTATGCAACACTTGATCTGCTAATATGGGCAAGACGTATGTACGGTGAGGAGTTCGCCGATTACCTCGTGACAAACTACGAACCCGTGGACATCCTGTTCCGTCTGGCAGAAAGGTTCTCGACGGTCCTTTTAAACGGAGGCGGTTTCGATGCGCCTGACTGGTCGATCCGTGTATCCCTGGCAAACCTGCCTGACGAGACCTATCCACTCATAGGCGAATACCTTGCGACACTCGGGAAAGAGTATGTCAAGGAATGGGAGGCGAGCAAAACAAAATAGCGGTAAGAGGAGAAAAACATGAAAGCAAAAAAAGGTATCGTTGATCCTGAATATATCCACCCATTTGATGAATTCAATATGGAGATCCCTGTGGATACATTCCCGGTTCAGGGGATGGCGGCAAGGGCAGCAAAGGGAATTGTGGACAGCGAGGCATGGACAGATGCCAACCCCGTCCTGAACCTGTCTTCCTTTGTGACCACCTTTGCCGAGCCGGAATTGAGAGAGGTTGCTGCCGCAAACTTCCTAAAAAACTACATCGACCACGATATGTACCCGCAATTGTTTGCCATGGAGGGCCGCATGGTACGGTGGCTCCATGACCTGTGGAACGGCCCGAAGAATGGGGAGCCTTACGGCACCGCAACGGTCGGTTCCTCAGAGGCCTGCATGCTTGGCGGTCTTGCGCACAAGTGGAACTGGCGTGAGAAGAGAAAAGAGGCGGGCAAGGACGCCAGTCACCCCAATATGGTCACCGGCGGCAATGTCCAGATCGTGTGGAAAAAATTCATGAAGTATTTCGATGTTGAGCCGCGTATCGTTCCGCTAAAGCCCGGCAATTACCGCCTGGCAGCCGAGCGCCTCGAGAAGTATGTGGATGAGAATACCATCTGTGTGGTAGCCATTGCCGGCCAGACCTTCACCGGTGAGGACGACGATTTTCAGGAGATCCATGACTGGCTCGACGCCTACGAGAAGAAGACAGGCATCTCTGTCCCCATGCACATTGACGGCGCTTCCGGCGGTTTTGTGAACCCGTTCCTCTATCCTGACTACAAGTGGGACTTTCGTTTGCCGCGGGTGCTTTCCATAAACGCATCAGGCCATAAGTACGGCCTTGTGCCACCCGGTCTCGGCTGGGTAGTTTTCAGGGAACGCAAGATCTTCAATGAGGACCTGGTGTTCTACGTGAATTACCTGGGTGGTGAGATGCCCACTGCCACATTGAACTTCAGCCGCAATGCCTTCCAGATTGCGGCGCAGTATTATCAGTTTCTGCGGCTGGGGCGCGAAGGTTATACGCGCGTCATGCGGGAAACGGTTGACCATGCCATCTACCTGCGTAAAATGCTGGTGGACAGCGGCTACTTCAAGATCATGAATGAGACGCAGCGCATTCCGGTGGTAGCTTTGACGCTTGACAAGAAGATAAAGAACTTCAACGAGTTCGATGTGTCCAACAAGGTGCGTGAGCGTGGCTGGGTGCTTTCTGCCTACACTATGCCGCCCGATGCACAGAAAATCCGCAGCTTGCGTATAGTGTTGCGCCCTCACTTGAACACTAATACGATCGAACTGCTGGCCAGGGATATCATCAAAGCCTGTGACTATCTGAAAGTTCATGGCGGCACAGCCACACCGCCCGCATTGCACGACATGCATAAAACCGCTACGTCGAAGTGCTGAAGGAAGGCAGTGGATAGTGGATAGGGAAAGGTGGAAACAGGGGTCGGGTAGCAGGGGTCGGGGGTCAGGGAGCCTGCGTACTGACAGCTGATAATTGGCATCTGACTTTTGCATTAAGGCGAAGGAGGATTTTATGAACTGGAATGGACTTGAAAAACACCGCATCGATCTAAAACTCCCGCTTCTAATCATCCGCGGGAGTCACGGGCTCCTGGCATGCGGTTATCTGAACGTGGAGACCTTCAACAAGACAGGTGAGGCAGCGGCAATCGTGACCGGTGTGAAAGATTTTGACGATATGCTCACTGCTAAGGTGGTGAAAGTTTCCAATGCCGCTGAGCAGGCTGGCATAGAGCCTGGAATGACCGGAGCCGAAGTGATTGATCATATTCGCTGAAGGAGCTCATGAAGAAAGCACATTGGGAGCGATGAACCGCTTAAACCGTTTGGGCTATTTGAACATTTAAGATAAGAGGGGGCGACGTGAGCCCCAGTAAATGAACAGGAGGAGAAAATGAGGTGGACGAAACGGTTGCTTAACATCGGTTTGCTTATACTGGTTGCAACACTCTTTGTTGTAACTAATTCAGCTTTCGCCCTGTCTAAGATCAAAATTCTGGCTACGGGCGGCACTATTGCCGGTGCGCAGGCCAGTACGTCCGAGGCTGGTTACAAGGCCGGCAGTTTCTCGGTGGACGACCTGATCAAGGCCGTCCCGCAACTCAAAGATCTTGCCGACATTACCGGTGAACAGGTGGCAAACATTGGCAGCCAGACCATGAACCATGAGGTTTGGCTCAAGCTTGCCAAGCGGGTTAATGAAGTGCTCAAGGGGGCCACAGACGGCGTCGTTATCACCCACGGTACTGACACCATGGAAGAGACCGCGTTTTTTCTAAGCCTCGTTGTGAAAAGTGATAAACCTGTTGTGCTCGTTGGTTC
>JAPLKD010000249.1 GCA_026388245.1 Pseudomonadota bacterium
ATGCCCTGTAATTTTTGGACAAGGTATTGAAAATTCATCAGCGAGACACCGCCGCCAAAAAAATCAATACCGCCACATCCCATTTTAAGATGAGGAGGCGCAAAGCTGATCGGATAGACCATACTGACAGGCACACGGGCGGAAAAACTGCCCGCCGTCCAGTAACCGCGTTCCTGGCCATTGTAATACGATGGGCCGGACGACGTTTTTTGCGTATACCAATTGTCAAGCCAGCTTGCGTAGCTCAACACAGGTGTGAACATTAAAGTGAATGTCAGATAAACAATGAAATAACGCGTCGTGGTTCTGCGGTTAATCTTGATCATTATACTTATCACCCCTATCTGTTTATATATTACTTCGAAGATGCTTTGATTTTTAAAAAAAAGGGTGAAATTTATGCAGGGAAGAGGGAAGGTGCTCTATCTTAAATGATGATACGGATTTATGATTAACATGACGGGTGACAGTTGCAGATTTCCCTTATGAACGCATTCCGAAACATTTCAAATACCTATACGTACTAAAATGATGGTTGACAACCTATAGTATGGAAGTCATTATCTGTCTGTTTTTCTTATTGAATTAAGAAAAGGAGCAGAGATGACGAACAGAGATATCGATTTACGCGAGACAAGTATACCTTCTGAAAATTGTACAATACCCGCCATTAACTCTTTCAATTATTACCAGCCCCGTCTCCGTTTTGAATCACATCTGGATGGAAGTGTAGAAGCACTGCGCAAGATTTTGGGACGGCTTGCAGGAATGGATCTGCCGGGGGAGGAGCATGTTGAGAACTATCTTCGCCATATGACCCGCGGCAACCGCAGGCCGAAGACATTGTATAGTCGCTGGGGCACCCTACTTATTTTCCTTGGTATGATCAGGGACAACGGCAAGACACGCCTGGAAGAAATCACGAGAAGAGATGTGGAAGCATTTATCGAGCACGAGCAGGACAGGGGCATTAAGATTACGACAATCAGGATGAGACTCACGGGTGTTCAATCCTTTCTCCGTCACTTGGCGGAAGATGGGATTGTTTCCCCGGATATTTTCGGCAAGAGAATACGATTGCAGTTGCCGGAGCGGCTGCCGCGGGCCATGGAACCTAGTGATTTGCAGAAACTGCTTTCTGTCATTGAAGGTGCCCGCGACCGAGCCATGATCATGGTGCTGTTGCGAACGGGAATGCGGATCGGGGAGCTGCTCATCACGAAGGTTACAGACGTCCATATCAAGGAGCGGAGGATAGAGATTTACGAAGGTGAGAAGAACCGTCTGGGACGGGTGGTGTATCTCAGCGACGATGCTGTTATTGCATTGAAGGCCTGGTTGAAGGAAAGGAATACATGGGAGGAGTACCTTATCTACAGTCAGGGGAGAACAGACACGATGTCTTACAGCACAGCCCGGTCAAGGTTCGCAAAATATATTGTGAAAGCGGGCTTAACTCACAAAGGGTATACCCTGCATACTCTTCGTCACACCTTTGCCACGGAGCTTCTCAACGCCGGCATGCGCCTGGAGTGTCTTCAAGTATTGCTGGGACATCGGAACATAGAGGAGACGCGGCGCTATGCCCGGCTTACCGACAAGACCCGCGAGGAAGAATATTTTAAGGCCATGTCCAGGATAGAGAGGGGGAACAGTAATGGTGATGACCGATGCGATCATGAACTGGAGGCGATTTTTGAAAAGGAGGAACTGTTCACCGAATACCGTTAAGAACTATCTGAACATCATCAAGCACTTTGTTATCTGGGTGGATGTACCGGTGGAAGAGGTGACGCATACAACAGTATCACGTTACGTTGATTATCTCATGAGGAAGAGGCTGGCGCCCAAGACCGTCAATTGCCATTTGGATGGTATTCGTCAGTTCTACCATTACCTGCGGGAAGAGGAAGGTGTGGCAGTCACCAACCCCATCAGAAAGAATCACATGCAAAAGATGTCCAGGCCTCTCCCCCGGCACTTAAGAGATGAACATGTGGAGATCTTTTTTAGAGCCGTGAAGTATCCCCGTGATCGTGCCATGTTTATGTTGATGCTCCGCTGTGGGTTAAGGGTGGAAGAGGTCGCCAATATAACCATGGGTGTCATAGACGTCAAGCGCAGGACAATCATGGTTGAAGACGGCAAGGGCGCGAAAGACCGGATCGTCTATATGAGCAATGATGCACTTCAGGCCCTGGCAGCCTATCTGAAAGTGAGGCCTGCATCCAGGACAAGAAAAATCTTTCTGGCGGAAAAGGGACCATGCACAGGGCAGTCCATCTCTATCCGCGGCATTCAGAGGCGTATGGAATATTATGCCCGCAAAGCGAGCATCAAAGTCTCCTGTCACCATCTCCGGCACACGATGGCCACACAGATGTTGAATGCCGATGCCGACCTCTCCAGCATTCAGGACCTTTTAGGTCATAGCAATATTAAGACCACACAACGGTACTGCCGGATATCAAACCTTAAAGTACAGAGAGACTACTTCACTGCAATGGAGGTGATTATGCTACGAACGGTTGGCAACCCAGATAATCCTTGACGAAAGAATAAATATATGAAAACTTAAACACTATCTAACATATTAACATCAATAAGATAATCAGATTATAGTACGTATAGCAAATACTAATCCTTGCTCCTATTCATCTGCTCATTTTATTGATTTCAGGTTCAAACACAATAGCCATCAACCGTTTATTTTTCCGCTAAAAAAAATGAATGCCTTTCTTGTTGACCATTTCTTCTTTTTTGCCCTGATGTTACATTTCTATCGATAATCTTCTGGCGATTATTTACCGTTCTCCTGTTTTTACAAAATGTTGAATTAAATATATGTTACTGATATGACAATGCCATCATGATGGTGAGGTGTCAAAATGAGAGTCCTCCTCATTTCTGCGAATACCGAACATGTCAATATTCTTCCGTTACCGTTGGGACTGAATTGTGTAGCTGTGGCGGCACGAAACACAGGGCATGAGGTAAAGCTGGTGGACCTTATGACCGAAAAAGACAACCGGTCGTCCGTCAGGGAGGCAATTGTTGCTTTTCATCCAGAGATAATTGGCATCTCCGTCAGAAACATTGATGACCAAAATATGGAAAACCCGAGATTTCTCTTAGATCAGGTGAAAAAAGTTGTCACTGATTGCCGCAACTTCTCAAGCGTTCCTATTATTCTGGGCGGTGCAGGTTATAGCATATTTCCGGAAAGCGCCTTAACTTATCTGGAAGCTGACATGGGGATACAAGGAGAGGGAGAGATGTCATTCCCTCTTCTTCTGGACCGGATCGAGCGCGGTATTGATCTTTCGGGAATCCCAGGACTTTATGTGCGGGACCTTGGCCTTCAGGGTAAAAGGTCGTTCGTGAAGAACCTTGATCTATTGCCTCTTGCCGATGCTCATATTTCATCGCTTTCTGCTCCTGATAAACAGGAATACTGGATGCCGGTGCAGACAAGACGTGGCTGTCCCATGGATTGCAGTTATTGTTCTACAGCTACCGTCGAAGGCCGCTCTATCAGGAAGCGACGGCCGGAATTTGTGATTGAGGAAATTACCAGCCATGTCAAGACCGGATTTCAGAGGTTCTATTTCGTCGATAATACCTTTAATATTCCCTTAACCTACGCCAAAGAAATGTGCCGTAAGCTCACAGAAAGTGGATTGGTAATATCGTGGAGGTGTATCCTTTACCCCGGGGGTGTTGATAAAGAATTGATTCACCTTATGGCAAGAGCAGGCTGCAAGGAGGTTAGTCTGGGATTTGAAAGTGGTTGTGAACGAATACTGCACAAAATGAATAAGAGATATACCCTTGATACGGTCCGCCGGACATCAGAAATGCTCAGGGACTTCGGAATCAAACGACTGGGATTCTTGCTGTTGGGGGGACCGGGCGAAACAAGGGAGTCTGTTGAACAAAGCCTCGTCTTTGCCGATTCGCTGAACCTTGATGCATTAAAAATTACGATTGGTATTCGTATCTATCCTCATACTGCATTAGCTAGAACTGCCATTGACGAAGGGTTGATCCTTCCGGAAGATAATCTCCTTTTACCCAAATTTTATATCATTGAAGACCTTAAGGATTGGCTGCGTGAAACCGTGAAGCTCTGGATGGCTGATCGACTCCATTGGATGTCTTGATTTTAAGGTGATAATGTCTTCAATCCGCAACCAAGGTATTCCCGCTCTTACCTTCACTTCAAATACCTATACGTACTAAAATGATGGTTGACAA
>JAPLKD010000078.1 GCA_026388245.1 Pseudomonadota bacterium
GAGAATGAAGCGCCCTTCTTCTCTTCAGTAACAGAGACTGGAAAAAGACCCATTGTATCAAGCTGCGCATAGATGGCCCTTCTACTTTCACCATCCATCACGCCTGTTGTCAAAGCGCCCTTTTCGTCCCGTGCCTTATAGACAAATTTAGCCATAAACTATCCTCTTCGTATCTCGTATCTCGTGAAGCGTATCTCGTAACCGGAAAAAAGGGTTCAAGGAGCCAAGGGGTCGTGGGTTCAAGTGAAAACAAATCCACAATGAACTGAACAACACACATACTCTCCCACGCCCTTACTCCCATAAACCTGTATTTTGTATCTCGACGCTTCACGGTCTTTTTAATCCACCTGCGTTACATTCAACGCTTCTTCCAGTGTAGTATAACCACGACGAACCTTCTCCATGGCATCATCATACATTAACATCATACCCTTATCAACGGCTATTTTTCTTATTGCATCGCTGGATACCTTTGTCAAAACAAGCTCCCTGATATCGTCGTCCAGGACAAGCACCTCATAAACTCCGGTCCTTCCCTTGTATCCCGTATTCTTGCATACAGGGCACCCTGCACCTTTGTAGATCACCGCGTCCGGACCAATGTTCAATTTTTCACGGACTGCCGGTGAGGGATTAAAGGCTGTTTTACATTCTTCGCAAATTTTTCGAAGGAGCCTCTGACCTATAACACATGAAACGGATGATGCAACGAGAAAAGGTTCAACGCCCATTTCCACGAGTCTCATTACAGCGCCCGGCGCATCATTGGTATGCAGGGTAGAGAAGACAAGGTGGCCGGTAAGCGCAGAATGGATTGCGATTGTCGCTGTTTCTTTGTCACGGATTTCACCAACCATGATAATATCCGGGTCCTGACGCAATATGGACCTTAAACCGGATTCAAAGGTAAGGCCTGCCCTGATATTAACCTGTGCCTGTGCAATCCCGTCAAGGGTATATTCAACAGGGTCTTCGACGGTAATTATATTTTTTTCAGGAGAATTCAGGTAATTCAAAATGGCATATAATGTTGTAGATTTACCGCTTCCTGTGGGTCCCACTGAAATGATAAATCCATAAGGTCTTTTGAGTACATTTTTTATTTTTTCCTCGTCATTGGGAAGGAATCCCAGCTTCTCTATACCGTAAAGGGCTGCACTTTTATCGAGAAGCCTTAAAACTGCCTTTTCTCCATGAATAGTAGGGAAGGTGGAAACCCTCAAACCAACATCCTTTGAGCCATCCCTGACATTAAATCGACCATCCTGCGGGATCCTTGTCTTTGCAATGTCCATTCCGGCAAGTATCTTTATCCTTGAGATAATGGGGAGAAACATCTTCTTCTCCGGCGATGGCACCTCCCTCAATCTCCCGTCTAAGCGCATCCTTACCCTCATCGTCTTCGCCTGAGGTTCTACATGGATGTCGCTGGCGCTGTCGTTCAATGCCTGAGCAAGAAGGCTGTTTACAAACCTTACGACAGGTTCTTCCTGTGTCATTTTTTCAGATATAAGTTCTTCTTTGTCCTCATCTTCTCCGCTTTCCAGGGTAAGGTCTTCACCCTCTCTCATCTTTTCAAGGGTCTCTTCCACGAGCGACTTTAAACCATAATACTTTTCGAGGGCGCGTTTCATCTCAGCCTCTGTGGCAATACAGGGCTCAACCTCCATCTTTACCGCCCTTGTAACTTCGTCCATAGCATTAATGTCAAGAGGGTCAACCATGGCAAGTCTTAACACATTAAACCGCCTCTCAATGGGCAACACCATATGGTTTTTCACAAGCTCCTGCGGGAGCAATTTCATAAGCTCCTCGGATATCTCCATGTTGTCGAGACTGACAATGGGTATATGGAGCTGTTGGCTTACAGTATTGAGAATCTCTTTCGCAGACAAAAACCCAAGTTTGATAATGACTTTCCCGAGCTTTTCACCGTACTTTTTCTGCTCGCTGATGGCCATGAGAAGGTCATTCTTAGATAATTTGTTTGCCTCTACTAAAATATCGCCTAAGCGCTTTCTGACTCGTTGAATCACCTTTCCTCCAGAAATTAAATTTTAAATCCTAAATTCTAAATTCTAAACCCCTTCTTTCTCTTTCCGTATCGATCCGCCATCTATGACGGGTTTTGCCCTCTCTTATCTTCCCGATGTATAATCTTCATGTTTGCAAGTTCATTGAGGCCCTGCTCCATCGTTTGCATCCCATATTCCCTCCCCATTTCAATGGCGGGATGTATCTGCTGGGTTTTGCCCTCTCTTATCATATTCCGTATGGCCGGTGTTGCAATAAGAATCTCTGTGGTTGGTATTCTCCCCTCCATGTCTATCCTTTTTATAAGCCTCTGCGTAACCACAGCCTGAAGCGTTGTGGAGAGTTGTGCACGTATCTGTGATTGCTGGTAAGGCGGAAAGATATCAATAATCCTGTCTATCGTTTGCGGTGCATTTGTTGTATGCAGCGTTGAAAGCACAAGGTGCCCGGTCTCAGCCGCCGTAATGGCCGCCTGCATGGTTTCTAAATCCCTTATTTCGCCGATAAGGATAACATCGGGGTCCTGCCGTAAAACATGCATCAGGGCACTTGCAAAGGATTGCGTATCATCCCCCACTTCCCGTTGCGATACAATGCTCTTTTTCGGTTGGTACACATATTCAATAGGGTCTTCTACCGTTACAATATGGAGGGATTGTTCCTCGTTAATCAAATCAATCATTGCGGCGAGCGTTGTCGATTTTCCACTCCCTGTCGGGCCCGTAACAAGGATCAGTCCGTTTTGTTTTTTAATAAGTTCCCTTAAAATACTTGGAAGATTCAGGTCCTCCAGCTTCGGTATCTTCATTGGTACATGACGTATTGAGAATGCGATGGAACCCTTTTGAAAATATAAGTTGAACCTGAAGCGGGCCTCGTCTCCAAGCTCATAGGCAAAATCATACTCTTTTTCATCCATAAACCTGTTTCTTTTGTTTTCATCCTTCACTGTATCGTTCAGGATAGCCATAAGACTGTTTTCAGTAAGGGGATTCCTGTTCAGGTAAACGAGGTCACCGTGGACCCTTATCGCGGGAGGGATACCTTTTATGAGGTGTAAATCCGATGCCTTTATTTCGATCGTGGCATACAGCATGTCTATTATATTCATCACAACTCCTATACAAAATATATGTTTGTAAACACAATCTCTCTGATGTCGTCTTCGAAGAGCAGCATATAGTATTTCAGCATTGTTCCGGCATACAATTTAGGAACCGGTATTACCAGGGAATGCCAATTATTGTCATTGATAAGTTTCGCAGGCCCTTTCGGTATCTCAATTGCCTCTTTCTCCTTCGAAAATAACTTCATGCTAAAATTATAAGAGTTTTTTCCCGACTTAACATCTAATATTTTATAGGTAAGGTTGAAAAGTGATTTTACGGGAAAAGATTCTTTACTTCCGTTTACAATCGAGTAATCAACGATAAAGTGGAGGTCACTTTTTGAACGGCCGCTATACCTGAAAACCAAACCGAGGGGGGTGTTGATCAGGTTGCCGGATGAATCAAAATAACTCAGGTTTTTCCTGCTGAAATCAGCTTCATAGAGAACCATCGATTTCTGGATATTGAGAAACCCCTTTCCACCTAACACCTCCTTCTGTGATGAGGTCATTTCAATGACCTTTTCAATATAACTATTATCCTTTGACGCGTATTCAATTGTATCTGACATGTTAATCGAGTTTTTTTCATAGAGTTCGAGAAGCGCATCATTCATTGTCACCATACCTTCATGTTTTGATACGTCCATATATGAGGATATCTGGTGGATATTCCCCTCCCTGATGAGGTTTTTCACAGGCCAGGTATTTATTAATACCTCACAGGCACAAAAAAGGCTCTTGTTATCGACGCTTCTCAATAGCCTCTGGGATACTATGCCTACAAGTACATTGGCTATTTGATTTCGAATTTGTTTTTTTCCGCCCTGGAATCCCCCCAAGGGGAGATTATCTCCTTTGCCAAGGGGGGATAAAGAGGGCGTCAATGTTTCACCTTCAGGGAAAAAATCAATAATCCTTTGAATAGTTTGAACAGCGCTGGATGTATGCAGCGCTGCCAGAGTCAGGTGCCCTGTTTCAGCTATTTCGAGCGCTGCTTTCATGGTATGCCCATCCCTTATATCACCAACGACAACCACATCAGGGTCTTCCCTGAGCACTCTTTTCAATGCCTCGTCATATGACCTCGTATCCCTTCCAACCTCCCTCTGACTCACGATAGATTTTTCCGGTTTGTAAATAAACTCAATGAGGTCTTCAATGGTAACAATATGGCAGGTCCTCTGCTGATTAATGAGATCAACCATTGCTGCAATGGTTGTTGATTTTCCGCTCCCTGCAGGGCCGGTGATAAGAATAAGACCATGATTAAAAGTTGTGAATTTCTCTAATATTGCTGGAAGTCCAAGGCTATCAAAACGGGGAATTTCATACGGGATTGGCAGCAAGACAATGCCAATACCACCATTCTTAAAAAATGCGCTTATCCTGAAGCGTCCTAATCCCTTGATTGTATAGCTATAATCAAGTTCCTTCTGCTCTTTAAATGTTTCATACTGCCATTTTGTGGTAGTGGTTTGGAGAATGTCGTCTATCTCATCATCGTCTAATGCTGCGCCACCGAGTTCCACAAACCCGCCTATGTTGGCAAGGGGCGAAAAACCCGAAGACAGGAAGATACTCTTTGCCCCCTGTGAAGCGCCTCTCTCAACGATTTGCTGTAGCTTTATTTTCCTCAAGTATCTTTAACCTGTTAACAATAGTATTCCTTTCTTCCCTGTTTCCCCCCATACCGAGGTAATACCTGTAGTATTTTATCGCATCGTTATATTTCCCCATCTCGTCCTTTATAATTGCCAGAGACAGGTAGAGGGATGCGTCTGTTACCGGTCTGTTGACTAATGATTCCAATAAGTTAGATGCTTCATCATACCTTTTCTCGCCCCTCAGGATAGCAGTAAGATTTATATAAGGTTCTACCTTGTCCCTGTCCATCTCGATAGATTTCCTGAAATATTCTTCAGCAACCTTTGTATCACCCTGAGTCATCATAACAAGTCCAATGTTATTATATGCCTTTGCATAATCCTTCTTGTACCCGAGACATTTCCTGAAGGCAAGCAGGGCTTCATTCAAATTATCCTGCTTCATTGCTATTACACCAAGATTATTGAGGGCTTCTATGTAATCGGGCTTTTCTGCAAGGATACTGAGATACAATCCCTTTGCAATCTCCAGCCTGCCGTTCTTAGCCTCTTCGATTGCCTCATTGAAGGTATTCATGATTTTTTCGTCATCAACCTTCTTTACTGCTACCTTTGTGGCTTCCTGCGGCAACATTGTACTCTGAGCACCCTGCACCTGCTGCTTTGGCATGGCCTTCCGTTTCGGGACATTGGTAGCTACAACCTTTTTCTTAGTTTCAGGGGGTTGGGGGGGCTTTTTAGGAACCTCGACCTTAGCCGGAACCTCGACCTTAGCCGGAACCTCAACCTTAGCCTGAGCCTCAACCTTAGGTGGTTCAGCAACGGTAACGGGCTGGCTTTTTACTGCAGCGGTTTGTACCTGTGCCGGTTTTTTCTGGAAGGGAAAAAACAAAACAATCAGAATAAGACATACAAGTCCACCTGCAACTGCATAGAAGGTCCATTTCTGCTTATTAGTTGTCTTTCCTGTACTGATTTTGGGAAATCCTGTTTGCTTAATATTTTTTCTATCTTCCTGCGCCTTCTTTAATGCATCAAGGATTATGCTCATTTTTTACCCCCGCCATAAACAATCCTTGGTGTCAGAAGTATCACCAGTTCGATCTTCTGTGACACTTCCGTTGTATATGAAAACAGCTTGCCCAAAAGTGGCATAGACATAAGTCCGGGTATCCCGCTCACTTTAGTATCCTTGTGATCCTGCAAAAGACCACCTATGATAACCGTATCACCGTCCCTTACCTTCACCATTGTGTCCGTCTCCCTTACGTCGAGGACCGGGACATAGGTATAGGTGGTGGGCCCGGTTCCCGTATTTATGGGCTGGGGCACTTCGCCAACTTTGTTAGTAAGCATAGGATGAATATTCAGGATAATGTTCCCGGCATCGTCAATCTGAGGTATCACATCCAGCATGAGACCAATGTTAATAAACTTCGGGGTATATGTAACCGTATTACCACCAGTGCCTCCCGACCCACTTCGGCTCAGTTGAACGTCGAAATAGACATCCTGTCTTGCAACCTTGATAACAGCCCTCTGATTATTCATGGTGGCAATCCTGGGGCTGGATACGACATTCACTGTTCCCTGTGTTTTTAATAGTTCAACAAAGGTATTATTGATGTCAAGGGTCGTGCCGCCCACAAAGAAGGCAAAAAACGGCGGAGTCGTTGCAGTTATGCCCCCGGCAGCTCCGGCTGCGGTCGGCAGGACTATGGAGCCTACAGATCTCAACTGCTGACCCACGTTTATCGTATAGTCCCATAACTTTCCATTAAGAATCTGCCAGTTGATGCCCTCTTTATATCCATCGTTCAGCGTAACTTCCACAACCCTCGCTTCTATCATCACCTGCCTGTGAACTACAGCTTCGATACCTTCAAGATATCTTGCCACTGCCTTTAAATTCTTGGGGTAATCTGTGACAACTACCATATTGGCCTGACTATTCGCAAATACTTT
>JAPLKD010000135.1 GCA_026388245.1 Pseudomonadota bacterium
TCTGTCGGGGAAGAAGATAATGTCGGTCTTTTCCTGTTCGAGAAGGTTTTTGTCTCTCTCCATGTCCCTGGGGTATTTATCAAGGTCCTCGTTTGGACCAAACTGTGCAGGATTGACGAATATGCTTACTGCGACGATATCACTCAATTCCCGCGCCTTTCTTACGAGGGCGAGATGGCCTTCGTGGAGGTAGCCCATAGTGGGAACGAAGCCGATCTTTTTCCCTTCCCTTCGCAGGGTCTCGGCTGTTTGCTGCATGTCTTTTACTGTCTCTATTATTAGCATAATAAAAACCTTGCACTTATTTTCTAACCCCGGTAAACGGGATTAGTAAGTTTTAACTTACTAATGAAAGGAGTGGGTGTCATCAGGGAATGTGCCCCCTTTAACATCCTCAATATAGCCCTTTATCGCCTTATCCATATCTGACCTTAAGTTAAGATATGTTTTTACAAACTTGGGTCTGAAATCGCCGAGAAGACCGAGCAGGTCATGGATGACAAGCACCTGTCCATCGCAATCGGGGCCTGCGCCGATTCCTATCGTTGGGATGCTGAGCGTTTCAGTAATCTTTTTTGAAATATTCCTCGGTACACATTCGAGAACAATGGCAAAAGCGCCTGCTTCTTCTACCGCCTTTGCGTCCTCCATGAGTCGCTCTTCCTCTTTTTGCACCTTGTAGCCGCCCATGCTGTGTACAGACTGAGGGGTGAGTCCGATATGACCCATAACGGGTATGTCAATATCGGAGATAGCCTTGATAACTTCCTTCATCCTTTTGCCGCCTTCAAGCTTTACAGCCTCAGCGCCACTCTCTTTTATCATCCTTCCTGCATTCCGTTTCGCCTGTTCTATGCTCTCATGGTATGACATAAAGGGCATATCGATGACAATGAGCGCCTTTTTTGTGCCTTTCACAACAGGTTTGGCATGGTGAATCATTTCCTCTACAGTAACAGGGATTGTGTTCGGGTAGCCGAGAAGTACCGAGCCAACGGAATCACCCACAAGGATCATATCTATACCGGCATTGTCCATGATGTTTGCAAAGACATAATCGTAAGCGGTGAGCATGGTAAGTTTTTCTTTACCTTTTCTTGCTTTTACAACCGGTACGGTTACCTTCTCCATATAAGCCTCCTTAATAAAAAAGCCTTCTGAACAGAGTTCAGAAGGCTAATAATCCATCCCCTTCCGTCCCGGTCCAGATGCTGGATCCAAGCGGTTTGCGCATGTATTGAAACAGAGATTGTTTTGAATGTCAACTATTTTTTTCATCAAAATTTTCCCTTTTTAGGAGAACGTGATGGTATAATGGAATCGGAAGACGTGATAAAGCAGATTATGAAAACGAATAAGTAGGTGAATTTGAAAAAAAACAAACCGGAAGAGCAAAAATACAGCATCATCGATCATGAAGCCGATATTGGATTAGAGGTATATGGAAAATCGCTGGAAGAGCTTTTTGTCAATGCCGTTAAGGGACTTTTTTCGTTGATTGTTGATGCAAAGGATGTAAAGGCTGAGAAAGGGAAAAGGTTTGATCTGACCGGGAACGGCGAAACACTCATCGTTTTTCTCAATGAACTTCTATATATGTGGGACGTGGAAGGGTTCATCCCGAAAGAATTTTCTATAAAAATAGATAACAACAGGCTTGCGGGAACTATAATAGGGGGGATATTTGACCCTGCCAAACATACAGCAAAGCAGGAGATAAAGGCCGTTACCTATCATGGATTTTCAATCACACAGAATGAAAATGGTTTCAAGGCAAGGATTATAATGGATGTGTGAGAAATACAGTTTTGAGTTTTGAGTGTTAAGTTTTGAGTTACAGGTTAAACCCGGATATGTCATTAAAAGAGGTGCGAGAGATGGCACGACACCGATACTTATCTTAATGGAAAATTTGGGTTAAAAATAGAGAAACTTATATATGGAAAAGACAAGGGAATATCTGAAAAAAATAGATGACAACCGCTATATGGTGGAAAGACACGACCGGATGAATGTTGATGGGATAGTCTATGTCAACGAAGAACTCCTTCAGATAATGGGTACCGATGAGAGCATAAAGCAGGTGGAGAATGTGGCATCCCTCCCCGGGATTGTAAAGGCATCAATGGCAATGCCTGATATTCACTGGGGATATGGTTTTCCTATCGGAGGGGTGGCGGCTTTCGACATGGAAAAGGGTATTATTTCTCCGGGTGGTGTCGGATATGACATCAATTGAGGTGTCAGACTTTTGCGCTCCGTGCTGAGCGTTCAGGAAATAAGAGACAAAACGCCCGAAATCATTGACGGTTTCTATAGGAATATTCCAAGCGGTGTAGGTTCTCACAGAAAGGACTTCAAACTTCCAAAGGATGAATTAAAAAAGGTGCTCGTGAAAGGGGCACGCTGGGCTGTTGAGAACGGATTTGGCACACAGGAAGATATTCAGTTCATCGAAGACGGAGGCCGGATTCAGAATGCCATGCCTGATAACGTATCTGACAGGGCCTTTGAACGGGGGAAAAACCAGCTCGGAACTCTCGGTTCGGGAAACCATTTTGTCGAGATTGGATATGTTGTTGAAATATATGATAGAAGTGCCGCTGAAGCCTTTGGCCTTTTCGAAGATCAGATAACCGTTATGATACACACCGGCTCCCGCGGGCTTGGATACCAGATCTGCGATGATTATATCAGGGAAATGTTTAAGGCATCGGAGAAATATGGCATATATCTTGCCGACAGGCAGTTATGCTGTGCGCCGATTGCGTCGCCGGAAGGACAGAGATACCTTTCAGCCATGGCCTCTGCTGCAAATTATGCATTTGCAAACAGACAGATGATAACGCACTGGGTGAGGGAAACCTTTGAGCATATGTTCGGAATGAGTTCCGGCAAGCTCGGTCTCTCCCTTGTCTATGATGTATGCCATAACATTGCAAAGATCGAGAAACACAGAACCATTGAAAAAGGCAAAACAGAGGAAACAACCCTCTGTGTCCACCGGAAAGGGGCTACAAGGGCATTTGCAGCAGGCAATCCTGCAATACCTCAAAGGTATATGTCAATTGGTCAACCTGTCCTTGTTCCCGGTGATATGGGGCGGGCGTCATATGTACTTTGCGGGACAGAACACGCTATGAATGAAACCTTCGGAAGCACATGCCATGGCGCAGGCCGCGTGATGAGCAGGAGTCAGGCGATCAGGGTGTCAAAAGGCCGGACTGTTTCAAAAGAGTTAGAATCAAAAGGGATTTATGTTCGGGCCGCCAGCAA
>JAPLKD010000067.1 GCA_026388245.1 Pseudomonadota bacterium
TAAACGACTTAAGCAAGCAGGAGGAAGATATGCCGATATATGAATATAAATGTAAAGATTGCGGCGGGGTAAGCGAATTTATAGTCTTCGGAAAGGATGATGAGTTGCACTGTAAATCGTGCAATAGTGAAAATCTTGAAAAACTGTTGTCGGCCCACAATACTATGGCTTCAAGCGGTAATTATGCCACCGGCGGTCCGGCGGGAGGCTGTTGTGGTGCGCCTAATTCCTGCGGCAGTCCGGGTAGTTGCTGCGGAGGGTAACATCAAATAAGGGGTTTAGGGTCATACAAAATGGACGATTTTAATACATCAGAGGTGTGACAATGAACGGTAAATCCGTGGAACCTGACGAATATCTAAGGCCTACTGCGGCAATCGATTCAGGCCACGGTATGATCCGTCGTGTTGCCGGTGAGCTGACATCTACGCTGGCAAGTGATCCGGAAAAGGTTCGTGCCCTTTTCTATTTTGTGAGGGACCGGATCCATTACAGCGTCTACATGGTCTCCACCAGGTTTGAGGATTTTGTGGCCAGCACGGTCCTGGCAAGGGGGAGAGGTTACTGTGTCCAGAAGGCTGTCCTCCTTGCCGCCCTTGCACGGGCAACCGGCATTCCTTCGAGACTCATATTTGCCAGGATAAAAAACCACAAGGCGCCACAGGAACTGGTTGCCCAGACAGGTCTCGATGTGTTTCCAAGTCACGGGTATACCCAACTCCTCCTTGAGGGAAGATGGGTAAGCGTAACACCTGCCTTCGACAGGGATCTGTGCGAGAAAAGCGGTGTCCCTGTTGTCGAATTCGATGGCATACATGACGCACCCCTTGCCCCACAAGACCTTGCAGGTAATCCCTATATTAAGTATATCGAGAAATACGAACCCCAGGCCGATCTTCCCTTTGAATGGCTTCGAGGAAAGCTTGTACCCATCTGGGGCGAAAAACCCGCCTGGCTTACCCTTGAAGACGCAAAAGGCCACAGGATGCCTTCCGGGTATGTGTTTGAAGGTTGAGCGGTTCTTTTTACATCCCGGTTCATTTTTTATTTCTTTTTATAAACAGTGAAATATTCCTCAGGAACATAATACCACTTTGCTATTATAGACTGTACATGAGGGATTGTATTATTCCATCATGGAAAAGTTTCCAATCGTGTGTTATATTTAATTCATGAAAAGAATATACTTTGACCATTCAGCAACAACACCGGTTGACAACAGGGTGCTCGATGCCATGCTCCCTTATTTTGCCGAGCAATTCGGGAATCCCTCGTCAGTCCTAATCGAAGAAGGCGGGATACCCCATAAAGCAGTTGATGAAGCCCGTGAAAAGATAGCACGTCTTGTGGGAGCCGAAAAGGACGAGATTATCTTTACCGCATCCGCTACAGAAGCGAATAACCTGGCCATAAAGGGGTTGGCACTTGCAAACAGAGACAAGGGAAAGAGAATCCTCTTTTCAGATATTGAGCATTTTTCGATTATGAACCAGGCAGATTTCATGAGAATCCTCGGATTTGAGATAGACTTTGTGAGGGTTGACAATTACGGTGTCCTCGACATGGAGGACCTGAAGAAAAAGGTTACCGATGGGACGGTCCTTGTTTCGGTGATGCATGCGAACCTTGAGATAGGAACTATTGAACCCGTAAAAGAGATCGCTTCATTTTTGAAAGAGCGAGGCGTCATTTTTCATTCCGATGGCGCTGGAACATCCGGGAGGATTCCGGTCAGCGTAAATGACCTTGGCATTGACACAATGACCATATCCCCCCATCAATTTTATGGACCCAAGGGGATTGCAGCCCTTTATCTGAGGAAGGATGTGAGACTTGCCTCAATTATCCAGGGCGGTTTTCAGGAAATGGGTTACCGTGCAGGTACTGAAAATATTCCCGGTATTGTGGGATTTGGCGAAGCTGCCCGTCTTGCAATGGAAGAGATGGACGAGAGGGTACAGAAATTAACGATGCTCGGGAGAAGGTTATGGGACGGGCTTGCATCCTCAATAGATTATCTCCATTTTACCGGACACCCCAAACAGAGATTACCGGGACACGTAAGCTTCTGGATTGAGTTTGTTGAGGGAGAATCTTTGCTGTTATGGCTTAATTTAAACAGTATTGCTTCGGCGAGCGGGAGCGCATGTGCATCAAACATGATGGCGGTCGATGAAACAGGACTGAAGGCATCACATGTGCTTACAGCAGTCGGGGTTCCACCGGAAATATGTCATGGTTCCATCACGTTCAGTCTTGGGAAAGACAACACCATGGATGAAGTAGAGCACCTGCTTTCTGTAATTCCCGGGATTGTGAAGAGGCTGAGAGACATGTCACCCTTGTATGCCTCGTTTAAACAGCAGCAAAAAGAACATGATAAATAAAGCAGGACCCTAAAGACAAAGGAGGTAATATAATGCCAGGACCTTACAGTGATAAAGTAATGGACCATTTTATGAACCCGAGAAATATGGGAGAGATAGAAGACGCCGACGGTGTTGGTGAAGTTGGCAATCCGGCCTGTGGCGATGTAATGAAATTGTTCCTGAAAATTGAAAACGATAGGATAGTGGATGTGAAGTTTAAAACCTTTGGGTGCGGAGCAGCCATTGCCTCGAGCAGTATGACAACAGAACTTATAAAAGGTAAAACCATTGACGAGGCCCTGAAGTTGTCCAACCAGGCCGTTGCCGAAGCCCTGGGCGGGCTGCCTCCGGCAAAAGAGCATTGCTCGGTCCTGGCAGAAGATGCCCTGAAGGCAGCGTTAGAGGATTATAAGAAGAAAAAGGGGTAGAAAAAACAGTTTTGATATTTGAGTTTTGAATTATAAAGCTCAAATATCAATAAAAACTATTATATTTGGGAAAAAGATCATATCTTCACTAAAGGGTGAAATAGTTATATAGGAGAAAGATGAAAACAAAAATGAAACGGGGAACCATCCTGATATTTGTTTTATTAATAGCATTGTTCAGCATGCCCCTCTATGCAAAAGACGACAAAGTCCAGCCAAAGGAATATGGTGTTTACATAAAGACGCAGAAATCTTTGGTCAGGTTGATGCCCAACATGGCGTATGACGAAAAGGGGGTATTTTATGTTGAGAGCAATAACCCTGCGCGTTTTGTCTTGAAAGACATAGGATATTTTATCATTTATGGACAATATGAAACGAATATCCTTACCTTTAACCCCCTTCTTTTTTTTCAGCCGTCCCCTCTTGGTAAACAGAGGTATATCTTTGGAAAGGACGTTGATATTACTCTAAAAAAACAGGGCACAGATTTATATTCTGTTAAGCAGAAAGGCTTGCTAAGCAGGGGTTATTATTGCCTCTGGATCAACGATACAGTCTGGGATTTTATAATCGAATGATATAGCGATTAGTGTAGGGGTCAGGGGTCAGCGAAAAGATTTAATGAATTTTTATATTTCACCATGAGACAGTAAGGCGCGTTGCCGTTTTACAAATTGGCGCCGGGTTGTATCGCCGGCGCCAATTATTTGTTGTATCGGGTTGACTGGCTGGTTTATGCCTGCTTAGGCACTTCGCTGAGCGGGATACCGAGTGCATCGGCCACACCCTTACCATAAGCGGGGTCAGCCTTCAGACAGTTGCCGATGTGGCGGATCTGTACCTCCTTGGGCGCGTCGGCGATAGCACGGGCGGTGTTTTCAAAGAGGATCTTCTGCTGGGCAGGGCTCATTAGACGAAAGAGCTTGCCGGGCTGTGAGTAGTAGTCGTCATCATCTTCGCGGAAATTCCAGTGATCCGCCGCCCCCTCCAGCTTCAGCGGCGGCTCGGCGAAGTCCGGCTGCTCCTGCCACTCGCCGTAGCTGTTGGGTTCGTAGCCTAGGGTGCTTCCATAATTACCGTCCACCCGCAGCGTGCCGTCGCGGTGATAGCTGTGAAACGGGCAGCGTGGCGCATTGACCGGGATCTGGTGGTGGTTCACGCCGAGCCGGTATCGCTGGGCGTCTCCATAAGAAAAGAGTCGGCCTTGCAGCATTTTGTCAGGCGAAAAATCTATGCCGGGGACAACGTTGGCCGGATTGAAGGCCGATTGCTCAACCTCAGCGAAAAAATTCTCCGGGTTGCGGTTCAGTTCGAGGATACCCACCTCAATCAAGGGATAATCCTTGTGAAACCAGACCTTGGTGAGGTCGAAGGGGTGGTAGGGGGAGGTCGCTGCGTCCCTCTCGGGCATGATCTGGACGTAGAAGGTCCAGCGGGGGAAGTCCCCCTTTTCAATGCTCTCGTACAGGTCGCGCTGGTGGCTTTCCCGGTCCTTGCCGATGATCTCTTCGGCCTCCTGGTCGGTGAGGTTTTTGATGCCCTGCTGGGTTTTGAGATGGAACTTCACCCAGTACCGTTCGTTCTTTGCATTGATGAAACTGAAGGTGTGACTGCCGAAGCCGTGCATATGCCGGTAGGAATAGGGGATGCCGCGGTCGCTCATGACGATGGTGACCTGGTGCAGGGCCTCAGGCAATGAAGTCCAGAAGTCCCAGTTGTTCTTGGCGCTGCGCAGGTTGGTGCGGGGGTCCCTTTTTACGGCGTGGTTGAGGTCGGGAAATTTGAGTGGATCGCGTAAGAAGAAAACGGGCGTGTTATTACCCACAAGGTCCCAGTTGCCTTCTTCGGTATAAAATTTCATTGCAAAGCCCCGAATATCACGCTCGGCATCGGCAGCGCCTCGCTCGCCGGCGACGGTGGAAAAGCGGAGAAAGCAGTCAGTCTTCTTGCCGATTTTGGAAAAGATCTTCGCCTTGGTGTACTTGGTGATGTTCTGGGTGACGGTAAAGGTACCGTAGGCACCTGATCCCTTGGCGTGCATCCGCCGTTCGGGAATAACCTCCCGGTCAAAATGGGCCAGTTTTTCCAGAAACCAGACATCCTGCAGCAAAACCGGGCCGCGAGGTCCGGCGGTCATAATGTTCTGGTTGTCTACGACAGGAGCACCGGCTCTGGTGGTCAGTTTCTTCTTCATATATTACCTCCTTTTTGTTTGGTTTGATACATGCAGCTCTTTTTAAGGTATCTCCTCTTCCCTGACGATTTCTTTCTTGATTTTCGAAAGCAGTTCCTGGAAAACAGGTAACACATCCGTTCTGAACCTTCCCGCAACGAGGACATACATAATATCGTCTCCGATGCTCAACGTGCCTTCATTAATCCAGACCTTGACCGCTGTTATCCCATCCCCTTTTTTCATCTCATCGATGCAGACTGATAGCTCAGTCCTGTCAAAGGAAAGCTTCATGCCCTTTACCGGTTTCCCCTCCTTTGAAGTTGCCCTTACAACACCATTGTGTACAAGGATCATGCCTAATGATTCCGGGTCACATTGCCCCTTGATTTCCTTTATCCACTCATTTACCATGATGCCCTCCCTATCAAACAGATTTATTTCTTTTCTAAGGAAATATTATACCAATTTCTACCGGATATTTCCGTTTTTCAGATAATAAATAATTGTGAATCATTGAAAATATAAAACGCATATTATATTATTACACCCAATGCATCTTATTAAAAAGTAGGGGGGATTATAATGAAAACAGTTATTCTTTTTGGAAGCCCAAGGAAGGATGGCAACACAGCTCAGCTTACCGGCGCATTCTCCCGGGGGCTGAAGGAAAAAGGCTGCGATGTGAGAACAATCTATTTGAATGACATTAACATAAGACCCTGCCAGGGTTGCCTTACCTGTCTGCCAAAAGGTATATGCAAAATCAACGATGACATGAAGGACATTCGTAAATACATTACAGAATCAGACCTTATTATATACGCCACACCCGTCTACTGGTTTGCACCCTCCAGTCAGCTGAAGCTCGTCATCGACAGGTCGATATCCTTCTTTGATACAGAATATAATTCACGTATCAAGGGTAAAAAGGCCGTTACCATCATGACATGTGCCGACGAAAGCAGCGATACCTTCTCCCCCTCAAAAGACATGTTCAGACGAACTTTTGACCTTCTCGGCATATCATATGCCGGAAGTGTTGAGGCCACAGGGTGTACAGGAAAAGGTGTTGTGAAAGATGAGTCTATGGAAAAGGCCGTAAAGCTTGCAGAATCTCTCATATGACGCCGGACAAACTTACTTACTTCACCTCGAAAAAGGTGGGGAAGGCCATCTGGGATTACCAGATGCTGAAAGAAGGTGACAGGGTATTGATGGCTGTTTCAGGAGGAAAGGACAGCCTGTGCCTCCTGCGCATCATGAAGGAGAGGATAAAATTCGTTCCTTTCGACTACGAAGTTATTGCATGTTATGTTGATATGGGGTTTGGGTGGGTCAATAAGGATACCCTGATCGAGCATTTCAAAAAGGAATCCATACCGTACATCATTGCACAACCCCCCGAGAGCTGGAATAATGAGGAAGGCTTTAACTGTTTCTGGTGCAGTTGGAACAGGAGGAAGGCGCTTTTTAATCTTGCCCGCGAGAGGGGGTTTACAAAAATCGTCTTTGCCCACCATATGGACGACATCATTGAAACAATGCTTTTAAACCTCTTTTTCAATGGTGAGATTGCCACAATGACACCTTATCAGGAGATGTTCGGCGGTGAACTGGCAATCATAAGGCCGCTCGCCTATGTGGAGGAAAAAGAAATTACCCGGCTTGCATCCATGCTTGCATTACCGGTCGTTTCATCTGCATGCCCGAATGGCAGTACATCAAAAAGAACCCTTGTAAAGGGCGTAATCCAGGAACTGGAAAAACACAACAAAAACGTGAAAAAAAATATCTTCAGAAGTTTAAAAAGGGTTAGACTGGAAAATCTCCTGGATCATACAGATAGTTAGACATTTCTAATAAGCATACATATTATTTATTGGGGCGGGGAGGCTCTCCTTTCATGCCATCAAGTATTTTCAGGAGATCCGCCGCTTCTCTTGAGTTTATGCCATATCTGGAAATCGCCTTCTCGAAATGGGTTCTCGCTATATCAAGCCTTCCGGTTTCCAGATAAAACCTTCCGAGATATTCATGCCCCCTCGCCTCCTGACCCTTTCTCCCCAGAAGCATCCCGTACCGGTAATAGACTTCAGGGTATACATTCCCATATCTTAATATCTGACCAAGAACATCTATCGCCATATCCCTGTCGCCGGCGCCTTCATATGCCTTTGCAAGGTAAAACCTGGATGCAGGATATGTTTCATCCTTCAGCACCACCGCTGCTTCTTTGAACCTGTGGGCATCCACCAGCATCTCACCAAGAAACATATTTTTATACGGTGATTTCATCTCTATTATCATATCTACCGACTTATCGGCATCACCCTTCGCTGCATACATGAGCGAAGCGCCATAAATATTTACAGGATCGGTTTTGTCCTTAATATACTTGTTTATCCATATATCTTCAGAGCTGCCCCTTGCATCTTTGTGGAGAATCTTGGCCCGTGCTACCAGATAGGGGAAAAAGGCCGTATCGATATCTATCCTTTTTCGTTGCCACATGCTTTCGAGTTTTATAATTCTTTCCTCATGATAAGGGTGGGTCAAAAGATATTGAGGAAGAACCGTGTCCCCACCCCCTGCCCTCAGTTTCCGTAAAAAATCCGCTGTGCCAAGGCCGCCATATCCGGTCTTGTCAGCTATGACAGAGCCCACCCTATCGGCTTCGTCTTCGTCTTCGCGTGAATATTTAAGGGAAAGTGCCTGGGCAGACCCCATTCCCATGGTGAGTATTGCACCTTTTGCCTTCGGATCAGGGATAAGTATCGCTGCAAGCAAAGATGCAATCGATGCAATATTAATATACTTCTCTTTTTCAACTCTTTTGGCTATATGACGCTTCGATACATGGGCAAATTCGTGCGCTAATACGCCTGCAAGTTCCTCTTCCTTGTCGCACATCCCGATGAGACCCATAGTAATAAATACATAGCCGCCAATTGTTGCAAAGGCATCCGCTGTTTGGGAATCGATGATTGTTAATGTTATTGGGAAAGCTAACGTTGCATTGCTTTCAAGCCTATCCTTTATTGTCTTCACATAAACGGAGATATATGGATCATTATTGACAGGCACAGACCTTGCGATCTCAAGAAATACCTCTTTCCCGTATTTCCTTTCCTCTTCCAGGGTTAACCCGAACAGCGTAAAGGGGAATGAGAGTAAAAGCAGGATTAATACGGGGAATTTAAACTTCATTGAGCTGCTTAGGATTTAGCTTTGCTTTTCTTTGTTGACTTTGACTTTTTTGCCTTTTTTTTCGCCACCGGTTTTTTCTCTTTTTTCTCTTTGTATGAAGTAAGCTTGACAGGACATGATTTTGCTAATCTTATTTCCCTGTCGGAGGGAAGTTGCTCATAGAGGTTTTTTAAAATATTAACAGCGTCACCCCATAAATTATTGCTACCGAGGAGAGCAAGGATATACACCTTTTCATCTTTTTCGAAAGCCCCCACATAACAATGCCCTGACATCCTTGTAAAACCTGTTTTTCCGGCAATGGCAGGTTCAAAGCAGAATAAAAACCTGTTGTGGTTTTTGTACCGTACATTCCTTGTTCCTTCCTGAAATAAAAAATATTTCGTTGCAGCAATCTCCTTAAACCTCTCGTTTGACAGGGCATACCTCATTATGAGTGCAAGGTCATAAGCGGTTGTATACTGATCATTGACAGAGAGGCCTGAGGCATTCTTGAAGTGTGTGTTGTATGCACCTATCTCCTGGGCCTTTTTATTCATCATGCCGGCAAAACCGGTTTCATCCCCGCCCACATGAACAGCAAGTGCATAAGCAGCATCATTTGCAGATTGCACCATTGTGCCTTTTATCAGGTCAATAGCTTTATATTCCCTGCCCGGCAAAAGGCTCAATTTTGAAGCAGGGATTGAAAGCACATTGCCATCTGCTTTTACTATTTCATAACCGTTCAGTTTTTCCAGTGCCATTATTGTTGTCATGACCTTTGTTGTGCTTGCAGGCGCAAGCCTTTTGTTATAATCCCTGCCTGAGATGACCTGAAACGAGTCTTTTTCTACAAGGATATATGAAGGGGCCGTGATGGTATCGTTTGCCACTACACAGAGGGGAAAGAGTAACAGAACAATAGCAAGGAGGCGGATCATTGATTCTTTATATACCATGTAATCGCTTTTGACAACAAATATTTTACCTCCTGTTTTAACGTATAAGCCATTGGAGATAAGGTAATCGCTAATACTGGATGCTGGAATTAGCTCATAGCTGATGGCTGATAGCTCATAGCAAAGGCATGATGCTGGATGCTTGATGGTGGTTCAAACGAAAATGACACTTCACGAGATAATTCTTTTTAGTATTGACACACCTTCTTCTTCCTGTTAGTTTTTTATAATAAAATCTTAGCAATGACAGGGTAAGGTCATAAATGCAGAGGGGGCTATATGAAGTCCGAAGGAAGGGTAGCAAGAATAAC
>JAPLKD010000046.1 GCA_026388245.1 Pseudomonadota bacterium
TAACAGGCGAAGTCCTCGATGTTCTCAGAAAACACGGGTTTACCCTCGACAGTGTTCTTACAACTTACGAAGGGGCGCAAAAAGGGCATAAACGTGTTGTGGTAAGAACAAAAGGCGCAAAAGGTAATATTGATGCAGCCAACAAAGAATTAAAAGATCTTTTCGGTATGCCTTTTATGTAATTGAACTGCTTTCGAAGGCCGTGAATACTCTGTACAAGGCAAAAAAGCTTGGTACGAACCATATAGCGGTATATCAGGGCGAGTGATTTTCCAATCCTTATACTTCCCGGAACATGAGCTTTAACGTGTAGACCTCCGGGAGCGTCTCTCTCTGAATATTAAAACCCATTTTTTCAAAAAGGTGGAGCATCATCCTGTTTTCCTTTAAAACTTCTGCAGAAAAACCGAGTAGACCCTGTTTTTTTGCGATGTATGTGAGATGTGTGAGAAGTTCAGTCCCGATGCCCTGATTCTGATAATCATCCTGTACCATTAACGCAACTTCAGCGGTATGGCTTCCTTCATTGCCTCTAAACTGGCCCACTGCGGCAATGACCTCTCTCCCCTGGTGTTCGAGCACGGCGAGGATAACCATCTGTTTTGTATAATCGATAACAACAAAAAATTCCTGCAGCTTTTCGTGGGGCATATTCTTCCGGGCAGATATGAACCGTTTGTATATCGTTGACTCGGAAAGGGAATAAAAAAAATCTTTGAGGAGAGGCTCGTCGCTGATTTTTACAGGCCGGAGAAAGATTTTAAGCCCTGCCTTCGTCGTCCTGTAAGTTTCCAGGTCTTCGGGATATTCGCCCCCCTTTCCTGCTATGTATGCCTGGTCCTTATAAACGAGAGAAAGTTTCCGCGCTTCTTCAACGAGCCAGGGCTGAAACCTGGGATGCGCAATGGAGATGAGCGACATTGCCCGTTCTCTGATGTTTTTGCCATGGATGTAGGCAATACCGTATTCTGTAACAACGTAATGTATATCCCCTCTCGTTAATGTCACGCCTGCCCCTTCTTTAAGAAAGGGAACTATCCTCGAAACGGTTTCGTCCTGGGCCGTGGATTGAAGGACAAGTATTGTCTTGCCTCCCGGCGCGAGGGCGGCGCCCCTCATAAAGTCTGCCTGCCCACCGATACCGCTGTAAAAGGTCCTGCCTATTGATTCTGCCGTAGCCTGGCCGGTAAGGTCAATTTCGAGGGCGCTGTTGATGGCAACAATATTTCTGATCTGAGATATGATAGCCGGATTGTTTGTATAGTCGATTGACCTGAATTCGATACACGGGTTGTCATGGATAAAATCGTATGTTTGTTTTTTTCCCATGCAAAAGGAGGCAACGGTTTTATCACGGTCAATAGTCTTTTTACTGTTTGTAACAACACCGTTTTTCATCAGTTCTGCGATACCTTCGGTAAAGAGTTCCGTATGAACCCCAAGGTCCTTTTTTGACGACAGGTTTGAAAGGATCGCATTGGGGATGCTCCCGTAACCTACCTGGATGGTATCCCCATCTTCAACAATGCGGGCAACATGTTTTCCTATCCGTTCGGCGATCTCGCCTGGCATGCTTGATTCAAACTCAAGAAGGAGTTCATCGTAAGGCACTATAAAATCAATGTCTTTAACATTAATAAAGGTATCACCGTGGACGCGGGGCATGTGGGTATTTATCTGTGCAATGACGAGACGTGCGTTTTCCGCTGCTGTTTTTACTATATCTACACTCACGCCGAGGCTCACAAAACCGTGGTTGTCCGGCAATGAGGTCTGTATGAGCGCTACATCAATGGGGATGCTTTTTCGCCGGAGAAGCCTCGGAACCTGGGAAAGGAATATAGGTGTATAATCGGCAAGACCCTTGTTTACCGGCTCACGCATATTGTCTCCAATGAAAAAGGAGTTGTGGCGGAAATTATATTTAAATTTTTCCTGTGTATAGGGGGCTACACCGAGAGACCATATGTGGAGTATCTCTGCATCAAAAAATGCCTTGGGATTTGATTCAACATAGCGTATGAGCGCCTGGACAAGGTACTGGGGTTCGCCGCAGGCAGTACCTATAAATATTCTGTCGCCGGCATGTATATTGCCGAATACCCTCTTCTCCGGGGCAAACTTTTCAGGATATTGACCCATTAGCCTGTCTAATTTCACAATGTATATATTTTAAAACGTTTTTCAATGGAATATGCAAGATATTCGTATACAGTTAAACAATAAAGTTATTGATATGGTATGCTTAAGCTTAAGAATCAATTGTCAAAAAAGGAGAAACAATATGAACAAAGATAAACGCACAGAGCATGACATGCTTGGTGAGAGGGAAATACCTGATACATGTTATTATGGTATTCAGACACTGCGTGCCACGGAAAACTTCAGGATCAGCGGTACAACAATTTCCATGTACCCGCTTTTTGTTCATTCCCTGGCCTATATCAAAAAAGCGGCAGCCCTGGCAAATAATAAACTGGGTCTGTTACCGGACAGCATCATCGAAGCGGTTTCAAAGGCCTGTGACGAAATACTCTCCGGAAAACTTCATGACCAGTTTGTTGTGGATATGATACAGGGCGGTGCAGGCACATCGACAAATATGAATGCAAA
>JAPLKD010000173.1 GCA_026388245.1 Pseudomonadota bacterium
AATAGCTCGATTTACGATTGATTACAACCTTCCAGGAGTTGAGCATGTCACAATAGCTGGAGCTACGCACAGGATCGTTGACGTGGTCATTGCTCCGATCAAAGACATGTATGGCAAAGTAACAAACATGATAGTCCAGCATAAAGACATCACCGAGCGCAAGCGGGCTGAGAAGGCGCTAATGGAGAGCGCGGAGAAATTCCGGATACTGGTTGAGAACGTGAAGGACTACGCCATCGTCATGCTGGATGTCGGTGGTCACGTCGCAGACTGGAACGCGGGTGCCGAACTCATCAAGGGTTATCGGGCGGACGAGATCGTCGGTCAGCACTTCTCCCGCTTCTATCCCAAGGAAGACGTCGAGCGCGGCCGGCCTGAACGGGAATTGGCGACTGCCGCTGCCGAAGGACGCTTTGAAGACGAAGGTTGGCGGGTTCGCAAAGATGGTTCGCGGTTTGTGGCCAACGTGATCATCACGCCTATGCGCGATGACGCGAGCCAGTTGCGCGGCTTTGTGAAGTTCACGCGAGACATCACCGCGCGCAAGCAGGCGGAAATGGCCCTCCAGACAAAAAACGAAGAGTATGAATCTCTCAATGAGGAACTTAGGTCTACTATAGAAGAGCTTCAAGCGGCAGCAGAAGAACTTGAGGCTCAAAAGGAGGAGTTGCGGGTAGTTTCGCATTATTCACGTACGCTCTTAGAAACCAGTCTTGATTCCTTGGTCACTATCAGCGCGGAGGGGAAAATCACCGATGCCAACACAGCCACAGAGAAGATTACCGGCATGAGCCGGAAAATGCTCATCGGCAGTGATTTTTCGGATTATTTCACCGAACCGGAAACTGCACATGCCGGGTATCTGAAAGTATTTGAACAGGAGCAGGTAATAGACTACCCGCTTGCAGTTCGCCATACATCCGGCAAGATTACCGACGTTCTCTATAACGCTTCCGTCTACAGAAATGAACAAGGCGAAGTTCTTGGTGTTTTTGCAGCGGCAAGAGACATCAGCGCGCGCAAGCAGGCGGAAGAAGCAATATCTGCCAAAAATAAAGAACTTGAAAACTATATCTATATCACATCCCACGATTTACGGTCGCCGCTGGTGAATATTCAAGGCTTCAGCCAGCGCCTGCAGAAACAGGCAGATTCGATAAAAGCGGTACTTTCTGATTCCCCTCTTACGCCGGAGACGAAGGCCCGTATAGATGCAATGACGGACAAAGGTATTCCGAAAACACTTAATTTTATTTTTACCAGTGTAGCAAAAATGGATACCCTTTTAAACGGCCTTCTGCATCTATCACGCACCGGCCGTACCATAATGGCCATTAAACAAATTGACATCAATCAATTATTCAAAACAATCATCGGTAACTTTAATTTTCAATTAACCGAATTAGATGCTATGGTCACTGCTCAAGATCTCCCGTCCTGTTATGGAGACGAAAACCTGCTCAGTCAGCTCTTTTCCAATATTATCGGAAATGCGATAAAATATCGTGATAAAAACAGACGATTAGTAATTGAGATTACAGCTTACATGGAATTCGGGAAAGCCATATATTCCATCAGGGACAATGGTTCAGGGATTGAATCAAGGCATCTCAAAAAAATATGGGATGTGTTTTACATGGTTGATTCTACTCTGGCGGATGCAGGAGAAGGTTTGGGTTTGAGCAGCGTTAAGAGAATAGCCGAAAAGCACAATGGCAGGGTTTGGGCAGAGTCTGAATCGGGCAAAGGAAGCGTATTCTATGTTGAATTACAAACAATTGAATTTTATGAATAATCCAGCTTGTCTGGGCTAAAGGAGGTTTTAAAATGGGAGATTATAAAGAACTGATAATTCTGATCGCGGAAGATGACGATGGTCATGCCGAGCTTATTAAAGAAGGGCTTGAGGACTCCGGCGTTTGTAATCAAATCATCCGGTTCTCTAACGGTGAAGAGGCCTGGCAATTTTTATTGGGAACCGGGGATAAGGGAGTAAGAGATAAAAGTAAA
Organism: Pseudomonadota bacterium; assembly: GCA_026388245.1. Taxonomy (GTDB): domain Bacteria; phylum Desulfobacterota; class Syntrophorhabdia; order Syntrophorhabdales; family Syntrophorhabdaceae; genus MWEV01. The sequence continues at coordinate 2,011 of JAPLKD010000173.1, forward strand.
AGTTATCTTTTACTGCTTGATATCAATATGCCGAAAATGGATGGAATTGAAGTATTAGAAAGAATAAAGGGGAATGAGGATTTGAAAGAGATTCCCATTATGATGCTCACCACAACCAATGATCCCCGTGAAGTAGAAGAGTGTTACAAACTCGGATGTAACTTGTATATAAACAAGCCTGTAGAATTTATAAAATTTGCTGAAACTTTGAAACGTCTCGGGCTTTTCATTCAGGTTGTGAAGGTATAGATATGTCTTTATTAAAGGTACTCTGGAGATATTTATGATAATTCTTATCATTGAAGACGACAAAGGCCTGGTGGAATTAATTAAAGAAAAAGTGGAAGAATGCGGTTATGAAACTTTTAATGTAAACTCCGCCGGAGAGGCGCTTGAATGGCTCTGCGGACATACGCCATATATCATGCTACTGGACTACAGCCTTCCGGATATGAACGCGAAAGAATTAATAGCTGAACTGCAAAGGAAAGAACAGCCTTTGCCCTCTTTTATTGTTTCCACCGGTCAGGGCGATGAGCGGATAGCTGTTGATATGATGAGACTTGGAGCCAGGGACTATATCATAAAGGATAGTCTCTTTCTGGACATGCTCCCCGAGGTTATAAAAAGGGTTGCGAGAGAGATTGAAAATGAGAACGGGCGCAAGCAGGCAGAGGAGGAGCGGGAGAAGCTCATTGTTGAACTCAGGGAAGCGCTTTCTCAAGTCAAGACTTTAAGCGGGTTGCTCCCTATTTGTGCTTCCTGCAAGAAAATAAAAAATGATAAAGGACACTGGGAACAGATGGAGATTTACATAAGCGACCGTTCGGAAGCGGATTTCTCCCACGGTATCTGCCCGGAGTGTACAGCAAAATTGTATCCTGACTATTATAAAAAGATAAAAAGAAATGAATGAATGTTTATGTTCCTTGCTAATTTCATCCTGCTATACGTAACATAGCTTCCTGAAAGCAAGCATAGAGGAGTTTTCTTAACAGTACAACATTTGAAGTGGTAATCGTTTTTCTGGCATGGAAGTAAATCATGGTATATAGGGAAACAAAGAAACAGATTAAACCGGACATTCCTATTTTGGCTTGACACCGTGCCAGCAATTCTCGGTGAACAAATATCCCCTTGGTTTTCGCAATGTCTGACCTGAATGGAAACTATTTTTTCGTAACATAATCCGACTGGTGAGGAAGTCACTCAAAAAATTGCTTGTGAATCAAGTGAAAACTAGACTTTTTGATATTGATATGGTATGGTTTTGCTGTCATGTATGCGAAGAAAGACCTAAGCTTTTCTGCACTCAGAAAGATTCTGTCAGAAAGGTTCTCCAATCTTACCGACACAAGACAGAGGGAGAAGATCAATCACTCCATCCATGATGTCTTCATGAGCGGATTTGCCATGATGTTCTTTCAGGAACCATCATTGCTCCGGTTTCAGCAAAGCCTGGAGGATGATATCCACAATAACAACCTCAAAACCCTCTTCGGGGTAGGATCAATCCCGAAAGATACACAGATGAGAGATATTATGGATGAGGTGGATTCACAGGAACTTGAACCGTTGTTTGATGATTTCTTCCGACCCTTACAAAGGGGAAAACATTTTGAGCAATACCGGGTATTAGAAAAACATTATATCGTCTCAGTCGATGGTTCGGGCTACTTTGGCTCCGATACGGTCTGTTGTCCGGGATGCCTCACAAAGGAGAATAAAAAAGGTGAGGTTCACTACGAACATCAGATTGTCCAGGCTGCCATCATGCACCCCGATATGAGACAGGTTATCCCTCTTGCCCCTGAAGAAGTACGCAATACCGACGGAAAAGAGAAACAGGATTGTGAGATAAATGCAGGAAAAAGGCTTCTCCATAAGATCAGATCATCTCATCCGAAACTTCCTCTCATTATCGTAGCCGACAGTCTCTACAGTAAACAACCTGCCATTGAAGAGATTGTCTCGCTTCGCATGCGGTATGTCCTGACGGTAAAGCCCGGCGACCATAAGAAGCTCATGGAATGGGTGAACGAACAGCGGGTTCTGAAGGAAACATCACGGATGGAGGTGAAGGACAGAAAAGGACGTACCCACATCTACGAATGGATCAATGAAGTTCCCTTAAACGACAACAAAAAGACCGTCATGGTCAACTATTTAGAATACTGGATTGAAGATAGAGGAAAGATAACCTGTCACAATAGCTGGGTTACTGATTTCCCTGTTGATGATGAAAATATCGGGGAGCTTGTAAGGATAGGCCGGTGCCGGTGGAAGATAGAAAATGAGGTCTTCAATACCCTGAAAAACCAGGGGTACTATGTAGAACATAATTATGGACACGGGAAGAAGAACCTCTCCATAAACTTCTTCATCTTAAACCTCCTGGCCTTTTTTATGCACCAGATATTCGAGCTTACGGATACGCTGTATCAACAATTAAGAAAAAAGATGGGGAGCAAGGAAAATCTGTGGGGATGCCTTCGGGGTGTTCTCAACGTTCTCATCTTTGAGAGCTGGGAATATCTGCTTGAGAGGAATCTTACCCCTTCCCGATTCTTGTGAGTACCTGAGCATATCCTTACCTCATAGCGTTATACCGTGCATCAGGGAAGAGGTATGCCCATATTCCTGCCCTTCGTTTGTTGTAACCCCCTGCAGCCTCATCACCCCGGAAAAGTGACACAGCAATAAGCTCAAAATAACCTGGATGACAGCGAAAGAACGGACAATCAAGGCTTGTTATACCCAGAGAAATTGTTCACCGAGAATTGCTGACACCGTGCAGTCATTATTGACATTTGTGAAATCTGTGTTACAATACCAGCTATGTTAAATAATAATCACATTTTCTCTTTCATGAAACATTTTATTATTCCAGCCATTTCTGCGGTTTTCATTTTCGTTGTTTTCGCCGGACCTTCCTATAGCGCAGGTGCGGATTTCAGAAAAGAGCCCTATTTGTTGTTCGCGGCAAAGGCAAAGACTACGGATGTTGACAACACTGCCATGACCGTCCTCTGGCAGACCAACGAAACGCCGACAACGGGCGCGACCATCCGGTGGGGGACGAGCCCTGACAGTTATGGCTCCCCGGTTACTGTCCCGGAAAGCGGTAACGGCCAGGATGAGCATCAGTTTAATTATATAATTACAGGCCTTACTCCGGGGTCGCTATATTACTACCAGGTTGATGTTGACAGCAACTCATCGAGCGGATCTTTCCGGACACCGCCCGATACCTCATCGACTTCCCTCACCTTTTATGGATACGGAGATATCAGGGGAAATGAGCTTTATACAGATACTGAATTTGAACAGCACAGTATTGTAGAAGAGAAGATTATGAAAGATGTGAGCCATAATGCCTCTGTACGGCAAACATTCCTCATTAACGCTTCAGATTTTGTCAATTGCGGAATGGATGAACACTATTGGGACCGCCAGTATTTTAACAAAACTCTCAAAGGCTCCCGGATGTTTATGGCAAACCTTCCCCTTGTAGCACCCATAGGGAATCATGAGGGCTACTGGGCGGGAATTCTTGATTCTAATAATAATTGTATTCAGAGTTCCTACCCCTATACCGGCATGACCACCCAGAACGCCTGTCACATAACCGAAACAACCAGTCCCGGAGAAACCTTTAATAAATACATCCCTTATACCTTTTATCCTAAAGTAAAAACCCCAGGAAATTATAAAGACTATTATTACCTCACTGATTACGGGCCTGCGAGGTTTATCATGATGGATGTGTTCTTCTCTACTTATGCCAGCGGGACACCTCAGTATAACTGGGTTTCTGGCAATATGAGGCCCTTGACGAGATGGAACATTCCGGTTTTCCACGCCCCCATGTGGGCTACGAGATACCCAATTAATCCGGGTTTGGCAGAGAAGCTTCGAGAGGTTTATTCCCCGGTTTTTGAGGCAAACTACGTCCCCGTTGTTATCCAGGGGCATCAGCACTTTTATTCCCGGCTTTTTGTGAACGGCACCACCTATCTTACCCTCGGCGGAGGAGGTGCGGAGCTGACCAAGATTACACCCGAGGACCCGGTGTCGGCGCCTTATATAGTAAAAACATATTCTATCTATCATTATGCCCGGTTCGAAATATCGGGCAATACAATGACCGCAACCGTTATGGATATATCGGGAAACACCCTTGATGCCTTCAAAATATTCCCTCCCGCTACGAATGTTTCTCCTGTTAACAGCCAGACAACGTCCACATGCGCCCCGACATTGAGCGCTTCTTCGTTCGTGAGCCAGGACGGCGCCACGCATCAAGGCAGCCAGTGGATCGTAAGAGAGGCTTCAGATAACAGTATTGTTTATGTTACAAGCTGCATTGACGCGAGCACTAATACAAGTTATTCCTGCTTCGATACCAAGAACCTGACCACGTTTACGACGTCCCTGCTGGAGTGCAGCCATAATTATCAGTGGCAGGTGGTATATCAGGACTCTAACGGGAATACTACTCAGGCATCTACCGTTACTCCCTTTTTCACTCCGGCCCAGACGGCGCAGACAAACGCTTATGGTGTTCCTGTTAACGCAAACCAGGTGAACGATAAGGCGGGCACGCCCGTTAGCGTCGTTAAGGGAAGCAACGTAGTCGCCCTTCAGGCTGATCCCACGTTCAGGGCATCTGTTCCGCAGATCGATTCTGTCGCTGCGATTCTCTCGTCGGGGAGCGTCACCGAACCATCGGGGAGCGTTGTCTCTATTAATCCGGCCGGATTCAGCCTTGTGAACACACAGGGAGGAGTCGGGCAATCCATTGCGGTTGTTGCTGATGGCTCCGGCACAATCGCAAGCATTATGCCCATAAATAATTCCGGATATACGCTGAGCGACAACTCCGGGAACATGAAACAGGTCGCAACGTTTGCTATCCCGTCCGGGACAAGCAGTCCTTACGGAATCTTTGATTTTATAGTGAATGTGACGCCGAAAAGCACCACTAAAATAATCTTTGTCCCGCCGGTGCCGTTTGCCCAGGGCACAAAATGGTACAAGTTTGATAGTGCTGCGGGCGCTCTTAAGGAATATCCGAATTTCGAGGTAAATGCTCAGGGGGTCGGCATCCTGACGCTTAAAGACAACGAAGAAGGCGACGCCGATTCGAGGTCCGGGATAGTGAGGGATCCCGGTGGCCCTCTTGTCTCTGCTCCTGCTGCAATTTTCGGGAGCTCATCTTCGGGCTGTTTTATTGCCACAGCCGCCTACGGCTCATACCTCCACCCCTTCGTGAAGATCCTCAGGGTCTTCAGAGATACAGTGCTCCTTGGCTCCTCCTCCGGGAGATCCTTTGTTGAGTGGTACTACAGGGTATCGCCTTCCATAGCCGGTACAATACGTACGAGCGAGGTCATGAAGGCCGGTGTGAGGATACTCCTGCTCCCTGCCGTGGGCTTCAGTTATCTCTCACTCACCATCGGCGTTGTACCTACGCTCTTTATGCTCCTTCTCCTGGTGGCACTTGCCTGGCTTGGCATAAGGAGCCTCTATCAGCATAGACGGAACTGTCTGAATTAGCATTCCCTTAAGATGCCCATCCTGAAAGCCCTGGTCTAATACTGGAAGATGGGCATCTCATTAAATATCGCACCATTCAAGTGGTAATCTCTATTGCTCCTTAGATGAGAGGCTATTTGTTTGTAGGTGAAGCTATTACGTATAGCAATTTGAAGTATTCACTTTTTATTATATTGAGGACCTGCCGGAGGATGTTGTTGACGCAGTGTCAACAACATCATAAATCTCTGTAAAGTCAATACTGCCGCCGGAAATACCATTCTTTGAGATTGCCACACTTCCTGGAGGTCGCTCGTGATGACAGGCAAAAGGGAGACCGGAGGACCTATCCAAAGGAAGTGACGGACACGGTGTCCGTCATCGCTGAAATCTCTGAAAAGTCAATAACCACAATGTTTAATACGATCTCAATTTTGAAACTTTCTGACGAGATTCAGATGGCAATCCGCAATGAAGGCGGTTAATGGTGAAGCGTGGAAAGACAAGATACGGTATTACCGTGAATAATAAACGATATCCGATATTTGCAATCCCTCGGTCTTGGTGATTTTTGTTAAGAAAATGTATCCCTGGAACGAATTGAGCCAGTAGAACGGGTCAAAAATGTGAAGCTGATGAGTGGAAGGGAACATTTCCTTATGGGGAAGTAATTGGGGTCGGACCAAACCCCAGTGAAATAGAGTAACAAAAACATTGCACGGGCAGGCATTGGGGTAAACCTTTAGAAGATTTGGATTATGGACATTGCAAAATGTCTCGCTAAGTGATATACTTATTTCAGTGAGGGTGTTCAAAAACAAGTGGTTTTACCGCTGGGCCCGCGGAGGGGGAGTTTCTGATTCTGTCCTGCTCGCCGCCGCCGCAGAAATAGCTGCCGGCAAGGTTGAAGCAAATCTCGGTGGCTATCTTTTCAAGAAACGACTTCCACGGCCAGGGAGCGGAAAGAGTGGAGGATACCGTACAATAGTAGGGTACAGAAAGCCGAACTCAGAAAGGATTATTTTTCTCTATGCATTTTCGAAAAATGCAAAGTCAAACATTTCCGATAAGGAAGAATCCGCCTTAAGCCTTGCCGCTGAAGCATTTGTTTCCGCCACTGATACACAAGTCAGTAAACTTTTAGCCGAAGGTTCTATATGGGAGGTACAATATGAGTGAAATTCTTGATATCGCACACGAGATGGCCCGTGACCTGTTCAAGGCCGGCGCCATGGATGAGATCACCATGCGCAAAGTTGACGCACTTTGTCTGCAGAAGAAACGGCCATTTAACCCCGAAGACATTCGGCGCATCAGAACGACCAATCACGTCAGCCAGGCTGTGTTCGCGGCAATTCTCGGCATCGGCAAGACGACAGTGCAGCAGTGGGAACAGGGCCAGAAGAAACCGAGCGGCCCGGCGCAGCGACTTCTTGATCTCATTGACCGCAAGGGACTGGAAGCGCTCGGTTAAAGGTTTAACGGCGAAGCCGCAACAGTGTTCCGGCCATACCGAGGACGTAATTGGGCTTAAAGTGCTGTTTTTGCCTATGAAACAATAAGACATATTCGCCCGTAAGGGCTGAGAATTTTGGCCCGCCATTGTCGGCGGGGCAAAAAATCAATCTTTTGTCTGCTCCTGTCCTGCATTTGTCGAGCGACAGCGGGCCTGCCTGTGCGATGCACGCAGACAGGCGGCAAAAAATATTTCCCTGAAAACGATTATTCCCAGCAGAAAAGCAATCAAGGCATATAAAGCTGAGCAGGAGGGTTAAGGTATGAAATATGACAGAGAAGAAAAATCGTATTAAGCCCATTTTTTGAAGCTTTCGAAAATTATTCTTTCCTTTTAAGGGCAGGATGAGTAATATCTTATATATGATGGGTATACCGAAGAAGTTCCTGCACATTCTCATTACGATTGCAATAATTATCATAATCGGGACTGTTGGTTTTAAAATCATAGGCGGCAGCAAGACGAGCTTTCTTGATGCA
>JAPLKD010000087.1 GCA_026388245.1 Pseudomonadota bacterium
ATTTTCATTTCTTCAACATCTGCTATGAACCAAAAGGATAGTTCTTTAGGATGGGGTTTCACCCCCTCCTTGCCACCCCCTTCGCATTCCTCCCCGCCTACAAGGCGGGGCATCCTGCGTGGCTTCGTGAAATCGTGCTAAGCATCGTTCGTATTGACTTTCCGGAGATTTGGAGAGTAGTAGCAATCGTTGCTACTACTTCCTCAGATGCATCCTCACACCTTCGATGGTAATCCAAGTTTTACACCCATGGCTGATCATATATTACGCATCACGGAGTTGCTTGCTTTTATTACCGCTTTATATCTCTTCATCAAGCCTTTGTCAGTCTTGATGATGTTGAGATGTTCTCTTGCATGGTCAGTTATGAGTATTTCAAACACGGGCGGTTACAGATCAGCGAGGTTAAGCTTTGAGATTTTTCCTTGTGCCGCATCCTGTAAACCCTTCTGAACGTTTCCAAGGGCGTTTTCATTTTCATATAGCCAGGCTTCCGATGAAGGAATAAGCTTCAGCACCTTGTTGAGCCTGTCCAGTTCTTTCATATTTATGAGGGCTGCGACCTTGCGGCCTTTATCGTCAACCACATACTGCTTTACTTTTATGGGCTGTGTGATCATGGCTCCATCCTCTCCGGTTAATTTTGAAATATTATACCACAGACAGCCGATGAAGATATTATTTTTCTTTGGCATCATTTAGAGATTCATGTTTTCTCTTGTAATAATGTTCATTAAACCCATACTTTATCGTTACCGGGCAAAAGATTATCCTAAAGGGAAAAGAGGCCCGGCCTTTGTTACAAATTGCCCCCAGAAACAGCACTTTAAGCTCTGAAATTGGATTAAGTACAAAAGCTGGATTAAGGATTGATGGATTAAAGGATTAACATAATCCATAATCCCTACTCCCATCTCCCCTATTTTCAAAAGGTTAGTTTTTATAACTCAACACTCAAGAGGGTGTTGTTCTCGATTATGACGCTAATGGTATTCTGGTGGGTATTGACATAGACAATGCCAGTACAAAAGTTCATCTCAAAGAGTTAAGTCTCCGAAAATTACCAGCAGACATAAAAGCAGTGGCATAACAAGACATTACCTTTTTGTTGAAACAAGATGATCGAAAATATCGATTTCATATCATTTTCGGCGATTGTAGACACTGTGTCTACAGCATTGGTTACAACAGTTGTAACAAAAAGTTAAATCTCTGTAAAACCAATACAGGCTTTGGTTTAGACAATTAGATATATTTTTCTCTCACTGTGAGAGAAAGTATAGAAACCTTTTGAAAAATGTCTTTTTTTAAGTACAGAAAGACAAAAAGAAGGTTCTTGAAAATGGTAGGTTCTCCTCTTATTGAAAGTTGAGATAAGAATAAAACAAAAACATGGAAAAGCAGATAGAGGCAAAAAAGTTCCAGCGAATGCTTGCAGCGAATCGGCCTGAAATCAGGCCTCTCGCTGATGCTGGTGTTCGGCACTTAAATAGAAAGTGTATCTAATGGCTTGACAAAGTGTATCCATGGGGCTACAATAGAACTATGACTGAGATTCGTAAAACAGAAGTCTTCACTAACTGGCTTGACAGTTTGGCCGACATCCGTGCACGTGCCCGTATATTGGTGAGGATTGAACGGTTAGCAGAAGGAAATCCCGGCGATGTAGAGCCGGTGGGCGAAGGGATTTCGGAATTGCGGATCAACTATGGACCCGGCTATCGGGTCTATTACAAACAGCACGGCCAATATCTGATAATCTTGTTAGCTGGTGGCGACAAGCATACACAGGGTAAGGACATCAAAACCGCCTTGCGTTTGGCAAGAAATCTATAGGAGTATACCATGACAAAAACCACTACTACGAAATACGATGTTTCCGAGCATCTTCGTACCCCTGAGGAAATGGCTGCTTATCTCGAAGCTTGCATTGAGGAGGCAAAAGGTGATGCTGCGTTTATTGCTAAAGCCCTCGGCGACATCGCCCGTGCCAAAGGCATGTCTCAAGTAGCACGGGATGCCGGACTGTCTCGCGAAAGCCTTTATAAGGCGCTTTCTGGGGATAGAAGTCCAGGTTTTGACACAATTCTTAAAGTGATAAATGCGCTCGGCCTAAGATTACACGCAGAAGCAGTTCCATAAACCAGCCGAACGAGTCGGTGCAGCGAACGTGGCGGTAAAACAGGCCACGTCGCCGACCTCTGTTATACCCATTGGAGGAATGCTGAATTGCCGTCGGTTGGCAAAACATATAATCTTTTGTCTGCATTTGTCGAGCGAAGCGGGCCTGCCTGTGCGATGCACGCAGACAGGCGGCAAAAAAAGTATTTTTCCTAAAACTGACCGATTACATTACAGGATTACTTAATACCTTCCCCCATCCCATTGTCCCGCCTTCGGCTACCTGCCTTTCTTTACTATTCACTATCTACTATCTACTATTCACTGCCTTTTTACTATTCACTATTCACTGCCAAGGTGGACTTCATTTCAAAAAACAGTTTTATCGTTTGATTTTCCTGTTCCATTGAGATACAATATTATAACATTGCGATACAGGAGGTGATACACAATGCCAATCAGTTTAAGGATAACCCCGGAAAAGGAACAAATTATTAGCGAAGAAGCTTTGAAAGCGGGAAAAACAAAAACAGGCTACATCCTTGATGCCGTTGATGAAAAAATTGGTATCGGCCAGAATCGCGAACAACTTATCAGAAGCTTTGCAGGCTGGCTCTCCCATGAAGAGGCAGACGAGTTGAGGCAATCATTGGACGTTTTCGAAAGGGTCGATGATGAGGACTGGAAATGAAGATTGTCCTGGATACAAACGTTTACACTGATTACGCTGAAGGATTGCCTGATGTGGTTGACATACTGGCAAAGCGCAGCAGCCTGATTTTTATCCCTGCCATCGTGCTTGGAGAGTTGCGTTACGGATTTATGAAAGGAAGCAGACAGCAGTTTAATGAAGATAGGCTTGATAGGTTCATGGACGTACTGAAAGTCAGGATAATAGATGTAAATGATGATGTTGCACGTAAATATGCAACAATAGTTCTTTCACTGACAAAAAGGGGAAGCAAAATACCCATTAACGATGTATGGATTGCCGCATGTTGTATGAGTTCGGGCGGCATGCTGCTCACCAGGGATAAACATTTTGAAGCAGTCGACCAATTGGATAAAATCATATTGTAAAAAAAGAGTTTGACGCAAAAATAATGTATAATAAATTCAGTTAGTCATCAGGAGATTTTATATGAAACTGACACACCTCGATAGCGACGGGAAGGCTCATATGGTGGATGTGAGCGGTAAAAAAGAGACTGAACGGGAGGCAAAGGCTTACGGCAGGGTTACAATGTCCCCCAAAACATACAAGACGGTAAAAATGGGGCAGGGACCCAAGGGAGACATTTTCACTGTTGCAAAGATAGCGGGAATAATGGGTGCAAAAAAGACTCATGAACTTATACCGCTCTGTCATCCGCTCTCAATTACCCACATAGATGTAAATTACGATTTCATTGATAAGGACTCGGCCGTTGAAATTATATCAACAGTAAGGACAAAGGGGCAAACCGGCGTTGAAATGGAAGCCCTTACATGTGCTACAATTGTTGCCCTTACAATATACGATATGTGTAAAGCAATCGATAAAGGTATTGAGCTGGGTCCGTTTTATCTCCTTGAGAAGAGCGGGGGGAAGAGCGGCCGGTTTGAAAGATCACCAAGCAGTAAGGGGTGAGGAGAAAAATGGAAGATGGGTGTCACCTTTCACCTTGTCCCACCTTCGGCAGGATTAAGGCTTGCACTTTTCACCTTTCACATTTTACAAGAAGGAGTACATGATGAAAGGAAAAATCATTTCAGTTAATACCAGTAATGACAAAGGCGAAAAAAAACATAACATAGGAAAATGCAGGCTTATAAAAGATATGGGTCTTGAAAATGATGCCCATGCAGGCTTCATGCACAGGCAGGTAAGCCTGCTTGCCACGGAAAGCATCGAAAAGATGAGGAAAATGGGTCTTGATGTTCACTCTGGTGATTTCGCAGAAAATCTGACAACAGAAGGTATGGACCTCATTTCTCTTCCCGTAGGAACACTGCTCAAGGCAGGTAATGGTGTTATTTTACGGGTCAGCCAGATAGGAAAGGAATGCCACAGCAGATGCGCCATATTTCAGCAAGTAGGCGATTGTGTCATGCCGAAGGAGGGCATATTCGCCGAGGTGCTTACTGAAGGCGAGGTAAACGTGGGAGACGAAATCGAAATCAGTTCACAGTTAACCGTTCACGGTTCACGGTAAAGACAAAAGGAGTTGGCAGGTGAAGAAATATACGGTTGCAATTATTACGATCAGCGACAAAGGCTCCAAGGGGGAAAGGGAAGACAAAAGCGGTCCGGCATTAAGGGGGATGCTCATGGGTGCCTATGAAGTAAATGATATTATAATTATTCCAGACGAAGTCAACATCATCGCAGATACAATAAAAAGGTTCACAGATGAATTAAGGATTGACCTTATCATAACAACCGGTGGAACGGGCCTTGGAAAGAGGGATGTAACCCCGGAAGCCACAAAATTGATAATCGAAAAAGAGCTTCCCGGTTTTTCGGAAGTCATGCGTATTGAAAGCTATAAGATTACCCGGCAAAGCGTTATATCAAGAGGTATTTGTGGAACAAGGGGCGAGAGCATTATCATAAATCTTCCCGGAAGCCCGAAGGCAGCGACGGAATGCCTGTCTTTTATCGTAGATACCCTACCCCACGCCCTGTCAAAATTAAAAGGCGATCTCACCGATTGCGGTTGATTAGAAACGTATTTCTTTTCGCTGTATTTACGGCAGATTATGTGGTAGTCTAAGTATATATTGTAGTTTTTTTACTATTCCCGTCTCAGCTTACGTCCCTTATTGCTTTGAATCAAAGAATCGAAGAAAAGGGTCAGGACAAAAATACCGGAAATAAGAATCGATAAAGGGAGGCTTTGTGCTAATAGGTAAGATTATTAAGAGTTCTAAACAAAGGTTAATGGTAACAATAGAGGATCGTAAGGGATTAAAGATTATTGACTTAAGAACGTATAACATAATCAATGACGGTGAATTAATGCCCACTCCGGAAGGGATTTCCTTAGTGCCTGAAAGTATAGACTCTGTTGTTGGTTTCCTGAGAGAGGCACAAAGGAAAATATTGGAAAAATGACGGAAATATCCAAATCCCTGCGAATAGCTGATCATTCCGGGGGTCGGTTTTTATATTAGAGAGAGGAGGCTATTATGCCAAGACATGGTGGCGGGTTTAAAAGCGAGAAAAGGAAAAAAGAGTTATCCCGGCTGAAAAAACAGGAAGAGAAGAGACAGCGTCGGATCACCGGACAGACCGAAAAGGAAGTCGGAACTGAAGCGGAAGCAGTAACTGAAACAGAAGTCGAAACCGAAGCAACAGATTCAGAAAATCAGGAAAAAAATATTCAAAAAATTTGACCTTCTCGTAATTCTATGTAATAATATTAGCGGAGTTCGGAAACATTTTTTAAAAGTTCCGTTTTTTCCACATTTTAAAAGGAGGTATGTAGCATGGCAAAAGGAGTTGTAAAATGGTTCAACGAGTCCAAGGGTTTTGGCTTCATCACTAACGATGACGGCGGAGACGTGTTTGTTCACTATTCAGCAATTCAGGACAGCGGTTTCAAATCCCTGTCCGAAGGGCAGCAAGTGAGTTTTGATGTTGTAAGCGGTCCGAAAGGCCCAAGCGCAGCAAACGTAGTGAAACTCTAAGCCAATCAAGCAGGCCCATACCTATCCGGGCCTGCTCTTTTTTTTTAAACATCTTCAAAATTAATCTCAAGTGTAAAAGTGCGCGTACTTCTCGTCCAACCCCCTATAGAAGATTTCTACGGTACCGAAATAAGGACATACCCCCTTGCCCTCCTCTATCTTGCAACAAAAATACGCGATATATGTGATGTCTCCATTCTTGATCTCAGAACAAATAAAACACACAGGATACTGGAAGGTAATCCCTTTCCAGATTTACAGAACTATTACAGGGAGGATATGTATACGCCTCTCTCTCTTTTCAGCACATATTATCGTTTTGGGTATGTCCGCGAAAAAATAAAAGATATCATTGCATCTCGTAAACCGGACATTGTCGGTATCTCATCACTTTTTACCACATACGCTGACGAGGCAATAGAGGTAGCCCGGATTTGCAAGGAAGTAGATAATTCAATTATAACAGTCGCAGGGGGAACACACCCCACTATTTTCCCGGAACACATCTTGAAATCCCCCTATGTGGATTATGTAATACGGGGCGAGGGGGAAACACCTCTCCTTGAGCTTATCAAGTCATTAAAAACAGATAGGGATAAGGGGATATCCCATATTCAAGGAGTTTGCTCAAAAGAAGGGGGCAGACTCTTTCTGTCAGACATTCATATTGAGTCTGACATTAATCTGATACCTGACAGGAAGTTCCTGGATCCATCCAAATACCGGATCAACAGGAAAAATTATACGTTTTTTCTTACTTCGCGCGGGTGTCCTTTTCATTGTGCCTTCTGCGGGAAACCCCCTGTGCCATACAGAAGAAGAAGCCTTGCAAGCATAGAGCAGGAACTATCGGAGTGCATGGATTTTAACATCCAATCCATTGATTTCGAAGATGACATGTTAACCCTTGATCCCACTTATTTCACCGAAGCCCTGAGTCTTTTCAAGGGAAAAGGACTAACCCTCTCTGCCATGAACGGGATTTACTCTGAAACATTGAGTACCGGAATACTTGACAATATGTTTGAGGCAGGCTTCCGGCGACTGAACTTTTCTCTGGTGGACATTGACCAGCATGTTATCAGGGAAGAGCACAGGTTTTACAGCACAAACTTTCTCCATCTCGTTCCCTACCTTGAGTCATCCCCCTTCCTCGTGGAAACACATTTTATCATTGGCCTTCCGGATCAAAAACCTGAAAATATCATCGATATGCTCATCTTTCTCATGGGAAAACGATTACTCCCCGGCCCGAGCATCTTTTATATGGCGCCCAACACCCCTTTGTTTGACAACTTTTTCGGAAATGACTGGGAAAAGCATATAAAATCATTGCGATCAAGCTTCATGTTTCCGGCTAATCCCCTTTTCCAAAGAGACACAACATACACCCTCATGAAGCTTGTACGATTTATCAATCTCATAAAACGCCTGCTTGATAATGATGGTGCCTTGAAAAGATTAAGCGACCTTCCCGGACAGCTCTCAGGGAAGAAGGAAGCACTTGACAAACATATCCTTACCGAGTTTATCACAAACAAACGTTTGCTTTGCTATGACCTTAAGCGTGGAACGTTTTTTGATGAAAGGCAGGATAGCGCCCTTATTGATCTCTTTTTTAAAAAGGCAAAAGAGGGTATAATTAAGGGTTATAAAACAGCCAATTCACTTGTCTGCGATGTTTAATGTGAAAATTATGTCACCGGGTGGGTCAATAAAAGAGATGGAGGCGTTTTTTGGATTTAATAATAAACAATTTAAGAATACCCGTTGAAAAAGACGGAATGGATGAATACGTAAAAGCCGCTTCACAAAGGCTAAAAATTGACGATAAAGACATAAAGTTCGCTAAAATACTTAGCAAATCACTTGATGCGAGAAGTAAAAAACAGTTCTATTACGAAATCTCAATAGTTGTAAGTACTGCTGGTAGCTTCGACAACAAGGAAAATTTCCCTGTATATACTGAAAAAATAAAGGCAGACAGGCAATCAAAAAACATCAAG
The DNA here is from genome assembly GCA_026388245.1 of Pseudomonadota bacterium. Taxonomy (GTDB): domain Bacteria; phylum Desulfobacterota; class Syntrophorhabdia; order Syntrophorhabdales; family Syntrophorhabdaceae; genus MWEV01. The sequence goes on from JAPLKD010000087.1 coordinate 7,800, forward strand.
GAAAGGCCCATAATAGTAGGTTTTGGTCCTGCCGGCATGTTCGCTGCTCTTGAGCTTATTGATTATGGGATTAAACCAATAATATTTGAAAGAGGTAAAAAGATAGAAGAACGTTCTATTGATGTTCGAAGATTTATTAAAGAAAGACAACTGGACCCTGAATCAAATATCCAATTTGGTGAAGGCGGCGCAGGTTCATACTCGGATGGGAAGCTGTTTTCCAGGATAAAAAATTCTGAATATGTAAACAGGGTGCTGGATGTTTTTATTAAATTTGGTGCACCTGAAGAAATAGGGTACGTCAGCAAGCCCCATTTGGGGACGGACGCTTTGCGGCGAATAGTTACTAATATGAGGAGCTATATCCTTGAAAGAGGCGGTGAGATATTTTATAACTCAAAAATGACGGATATGCTTATATCGGATGGTAAGGCCCTGGGTGTAATAATAAATGGTGAGAAGGAGTATCGTTCTTCAATTATCTATCTTGCAATTGGACATTCTGCGCGTGATACATTTGAGATGATTCACAAAAAAGGTATTGCCGTTGAGCAGAAGCCAATTTCTGTTGGTGTGAGAGTAGAGCATCCTGTTGAAACTATTAATCTTATTAGATATGGCAATAAATATAAGGACTTTCCTGGTATAGGGGCTGCTGATTATTCTTTTACCTATACCAATCGAAAAATAGGAAGGGGGGTGTATACATTCTGCATGTGCCCTGGAGGCGAGGTAATAAACGCTTCATCTGAAAATGGCATGATGGTTTTAAACGGCATGAGCTACTCAAACAGGTCATCGGCATTCTCAAATTCAGCGATTGTTGTAACCTGTCGTACGGATGATTATAAATCAACCAATCCACTGGCTGGTATTGAGTTCCAAAGGGATATAGAGCGGAAGGCTTTTAATGCAGGAGGAGGGAGATGGGAAGTTCCTGCACAGAATCTGGTGGATTTTTTATGTGGGAGGATCTCTAACGACTTAAATGAAACTTCGTATAAGATGGGGGCCATAGCTGTTAATATGAATGAAATCTTCCCAAAATTTGTATATGAGGCGCTTTTAAGCGCGTTTAATAAATGGAAAGAAGATTATCCGCTATTTGTTTCAAATCATGCGATATTGTTAGGTGCAGAAACAAGAACTTCCTCCCCTGTAAGAATTAAGCGCAGCGAAAAATATGAATCAGTAAATATAAAAAACCTGTACCCGATAGGCGAAGGTTCGGGCTATACAGGCGGTATAACGAGTTCTGCCGCTGATGCTATAAAGGCTGTGGAGAGCCATGACTGTCTCACAAAGTCCTTCAGGCAAACCTTCCATAATATCAATGGGAACAAAAACAGAACTCGTTTGTGCTGTTACCTTGTCCTTATTGCACTGTCTCCAGACCCATCTTCTTGTAAGCACCTCCCTGGCATCTTTGTAGACCACCTCATTGGCATTAACAGTTTCTGAATCAGCGCTGTCCATCGGTATAAACGGTTCATCACCTTTTGCAAAACAAAGGGCGATATTACCTTCTAATGGCGGGACAGCATGTCCTCCCATGGGTACAAGATGTTTTAAGGAGACGGTATTGTACAGGTCAACCACAGGATTGATCCTGGGGAAAGGTCCACCCTTCAATGCCCTGCGCAGGAGCGATTCGATAGAGCTATGATATTTTGAAGCTGAAATACCGAGCTTATTGAAGGCCTCTCTCCAAACCTTTATGTGGGGGTGATCCTGGGGTTTTTCATACTGAAAATGAGACCTTAAGTCTTCAAGAACGGCTTCAAGTTCATCTTCACCGTACCGTGTATTCTCGATTTCGCATACAAGGATACCAATCTTTAATCCGGGGAACAGATTGAAAAGTTTTTCGTCTACAGAGAAAAACATCAAAGCTTCTTCGACGCCACCGAGATCCTTGCAATAGAACGCAGGAGCGCAAGCTCTTGCATTCTGTATTCTGAAGAATCTACTGATACCTCTCTAAGGGCCGACTCTGCCCATTTCACAGTTCGTTCCGCCCTGTCAACATCTATCTCTTCGGCAAATTCTGCTGTGTCTACAAGAAAAACTATCCTGTCATCAACCACTTCTCCAAAACCACCGGCTGCAAAAAGATGTCTCGTCCTACCCCCTTTCATATACCGGATTTCTCCAACATCAAGTGTTGTAAGAAATTTTATATGACCGGGGAGAATTCCAAATTCGCCAAGCTCGCCCCTGGCTTCCACCATCTCAACCTCTTCATGAACAAGCAACCTTCTGGGTGTAATAATTTCAAGATTCAGCATTGGCAACGTTAATCTCCCATAAGCTGTTTCGCCTGCTCAACGGCCTCTTCAATGGTTCCAACCATATAGAATGCCTGTTCAGGCAATTCATCGTGTTTGCCTTCGATGATTTCACTAAAACCTTTAATCGAATCCTTTATTGAAACGTATCTGCCCTGCTGCCCGGTGAAGGCCTCTGCCACAAAGAAGGGCTGGGATAGAAATCTTTGAATCCTTCTTGCCCTGGCAACAACAAGCCTGTCATCTTCTGAAAGCTCATCCATACCGAGGATTGAAATAATATCCTGCAAATCCTTGTATTTCTGAAGAATTCTCTGGACCTCACGTGCCACTGCATAATGTTCTTCACCTACTACTTTAGGATCAAGAATTCGGCTTGTGGAATCAAGGGGGTCTACGGCAGGATATATACCGAGCTCTGAAATCTGTCTTGACAGAACCGTAGTGGCATCGAGGTGTGCAAAGGTTGTTGCCGGGGCCGGGTCAGTCAAGTCGTCTGCAGGCACATAAACAGCCTGAACAGAGGTAATTGATCCTTTTAGTGTTGAAGTAATCCTTTCTTCCAACTCCCCAAGGTCTGTTGCAAGGGTCGGCTGGTAACCAACCGCCGAAGGCATCCTGCCGAGCAAAGCAGAAACTTCTGAGTTGGCCTGCGTGAAACGGAATATGTTGTCTATAAAGAGGAGTACATCCTGGCCTGCCTCATCCCTGAAGTACTCTGCTGCTGTCAGTGCTGTGAGACCTATTCTGGCACGTGCACCCGGCACTTCTGTCATCTGGCCATAAATAAGTGCACATTTTTCAATAACACCTGATTGCTTCATCTCCAACCAGAGGTCGTTGCCTTCCCTCGTTCTCTCTCCAACGCCACCAAATACAGATATACCGCCATGGTGTATGGCAATATTATGGATCATTTCCATTATAAGAACTGTTTTGCCAACACCGGCACCACCAAAGAGTCCGACTTTTCCACCTTTTGAGTACGGTTCAAGGAGGTCAATAACCTTAACACCCGTTTCAAGAAGCTCAATCTTCGTATTCTGCATGGTAAGCAAAGGTGCAGGCCTGTGTATGGGATATCTCATCTCTGTTACAACAGGGCCCTGACCATCCACCGGTTCTCCTATGACGTTCAGCACCCTTCCGAGAATCTCCTTACCAACGGGGATACTTATCTGGGCACCTCTATATATTGCTTCCTGGCCACGAGAAAGTCCATCAGTTGTTTCCATTCCTATACAGCGCAACGTGCTGTCTCCGATATGCTGAGCAACCTCAAGCACAAGATTCTCAGGCTTATCGTTTATTGTAGGGTTCGTAATATATATCGCTCCGAATATAGGTGGAAGGTTGTCAGAGGGAAACCTGATATCCACAACTGTTCCTATGACCTGAACGATTTTTCCTTTTACCTCCACGCTCATCTATGCTCCTCCTTTTAAGCAGTTCGGCTATTCATAGCAGAACTTCAATGAAAATTTTAATGTTCCTCTATGTTCCTCTCAAAGCCTCAGCGCCACCAACAATGTCCATCATATCGTTGGTTATGGTTTCCTGCCTTCGTTTATTATAGATAAGGGTAAGATTGTCTATCATCTCACCGCTGTTGCTCGTTGCATTTTCCATTGCACTCATCCTTGCCCCGTGCTCTGATGTCTGAGAATCGAGTATGGCAAAATATATCTTTGTGCTTATGTATCTCGGGATTAGCTTCTCAATGATTTTATTTTTATCCGGCTCATAGAGATATTCCGTGTCTTCGTATATATGAGATGCTTTTATGGGGAGAAATTCATCAAACATCACTAATTGTTTAACAGGCGACAGGAAGTGGGTATATTCCAGATAGATTTTATCAAATTCTCCCTCTGTGTAATATCTTATAAGATCAGATGCTATTGAATCAACCAGGCCTTTATTAACCTTTTTTATTTCAGTCAAATCTTTAATAACCTCGACTTTCCTTCTCTGGAGGTAATCCTTAACCTTCTTTCCAACAGCATAAATTGCGATCCTTTCGTATTTATCCCTGTTTTGTGCAACAAAATTTTCTGCCTTCATACCTATGTTGACATTAAATCCACCACATAGGCCTCTATCAGATGCTATTGAAACAATAAGTACCTTTTTTATATGTTCTCTTTCCGTAAGAAGCGGGTGGCTCTCCGGAGGCACATTTGCAATAACACGGCCCGTTAATTCCTCTATTTTTACAGCATAAGCCCGTATTTTTTCCAGTTCATCCTGCGCCCTTCTCAATTTGGAAGCAGAGACCATTTTCATTGTTCTTGTAATGGTCCGGGTGCTGTTTATACTGCTTATCTTCCTCTTTATTTCCCTTAATGTCGCCATTGAGTACCCTTAGTATGTAAACTGTTCTTTGAATTCATTGAGAACCTTAACAAGCTTTTCATCGATCGATGAATCGATCTGTTTCTTTATTTTAATGTCTGTATAAAGATCAGGGTGCTTTTCTTCAACAAACTGAAGCATCTCCTGCTCATACTTCTTGAGTGCGCTTTCAGGATATGTATCAATATATCCGTTTGCACCTGCGTACATGAGCACAACCTGTTTTTCTACAGGGACTGGAACATACTGCCCTTGTTTAAGGAGTTCTGTGAGACGCGAACCCCTGGCAAGGAGCGTCTGGGTAGTCTTGTCGAGATCACTTCCGAACTTGGCAAAAGCTGCCATTTCCCTGTACTGTGCAAGTTCTATCCTCAAGCGTCCGGCAACCTGTTTCATGGCTTTTATCTGTGCATTGCCTCCAACCCTCGATACAGAGATACCGACATTGATTGCAGGTCTCACACCGGCATAAAAAAGTTCCGGTTCAAGATAAATCTGCCCGTCTGTTATGGAAATAACGTTTGTCGGTATATATGCAGAGACGTCTCCTGCCTGTGTTTCAATAATAGGGAGCGCCGTGAGGGATCCGCCGCCGTGCTCATCATCCCACTTGGCCGCCCGTTCAAGCAGCCGTGAGTGGAGATAAAAAATATCGCCGGGATACGCCTCCCTTGCGGGCGGCCGTCTTAATAAAAGTGATAATTGCCTGTAAGCAACGGCATGCTTTGAAAGGTCATCATACACAATCAGTGCATGTCTTCCTGTATCCCTGAAATATTCCCCCATTGCAGTACCCGAAAAAGGGGCAAGGTACTGGAGAGGCGCCGGGTCGCTTGCCGTAGCTGCCACGACTGTTGTATATTCCATAGCGCCGTAGCTGCTCAACAAATCTACTGTTCTCGCAACAGACGATCTTTTCTGCCCGATAGCAACATAGATACAAAAAACATCGTTACCTTTCTGATTTATTATTGTGTCGATAGCAACGACGGTTTTGCCTGTCCCCCTGTCGCCGATGATCAACTCCCTCTGGCCTTTGCCGATAGGTATCATGGCATCGATAGCCTTTATTCCCGTTTGAATCGGTTCTTTCACGGGCTGCCTTACCACAACACCCGGGGCCGTTTGTTCAACATTTCTGTACTCTGTTGTCTCAACCGGACCTTTTCCATCTATAGGTTCTCCAAGGCCGTCAACAACCCTTCCCACCAATGCTTCACCAACGGGAACCCGGGCAATCTTTCCGGTCCTCTTCGCCAGATCACCCTCTTTTATCTTATAATCTTCACCAAAGACAACGGCGCCAATATTATCCTCTTCGAGATTGAGAACCATTCCTGTTATGTTGTGCGGGAATTCAAGGAGCTCACCTGCCATTGCATTTTCAAGCCCGTAAATCCTTGCAATACCATCACCAACAGAGATTATTACACCGGTCTCCTGCAGATCGATCTCTCTTTCAAACCCTGAAATCTTCTGCTCTATGATCCTGCTTATCTCATCTGCCCTAATCTCCATATGTTCTACTCCTTCAAGATATTTTCCTTCAGTAACTCAAGTTGTCTTTTTGCGCTGCCGTCTATTATTGTTCCTTTAATGACAACCTTCACGCCACCCATCAGTGACTTGTCTTCAATAGCAGATAGAACCACTTCCTTATGTAATTTCTCTTTCAAAACCTCTTCTATGCGCACTTTTGTACTGTCATCAAGGGGGTATGCCGACAATAACGTTCCCCTTACCCTGCCTTCTTTGTCGTCTATAAGCTCCCCGTAAACATCTTTAATGAGAGGGAGGTATCCCATTCTATTATTTTCAAGTAGCATGCTGAATATGTTGGCCAGCGGGAGAGATGCACCAAATGCCCTCATCACATCTCCAAGCAGTTCTTTACGTTTTTTCATCTCCGTGATCGGAAGCATAAGGGCATTTCCTAACTTCTGCTCTTCCTTAAAATACCTCAGAATGGCATCCAGTTCTTCGTAGTATACACGATATTTCCCATCCTTTTCACCGACGGCAAAGAGACCTCTTGCATATCTTTTTGCAATGGATTGGCTTATCAATTCATGCTCCCCAATTTTTCTATAAACTCATCCACCATCCTGTTGTGGTCATCTTTTGTGAGTTTTCCCATCACAATCTTTTTTGCCTTTTCTATTGTCTGCCTTGCAATTTCTTCTTTTATTTTATCCACCACTTCTTTTGCTTCCTGTTCGCAAGTAAGCCTTGTCTGTTCCTTTATTTTTGATGCGTACTTCGCTGCATCATCCAGTATCTTCTTCTTTTCCTTCTCGGCCTCTGCAATCACTGCCTTTTTGAATGCATCAACTTCTTCATCGAGCTTTGCGATTTTTTTCTCATACTCGACCTTTAAGACTTCCGCCTCTCTCAGCAGCCTTTCTGCCTCTTCAAGCTTATCTTTGATTGTCTGGTGACGGTTTACAAGATAATCCTTCAGGGGCTTCCCGGCAAACCTTACGAGGACTCCTACGAGAACAAAAAAATTGACAAATTTAAAAACCCAGGACCATATGGATTCAGGGCCACCAGTCATTAAAGACTCCTTCTCAATATCTTCTGCGCAACCTCTGTGGAAAGCCTTTCTACTTCCATGTTCAACGAATCGTAAATCTTCTTGCTTTCCTGTTCTATTTCGGCTTTTGAGCGTGTGAGCTCATCAGACAAATCAACCCTTGTCTTTTCAATAATGTGCATTGAATTGGTGTGGGCCTCGTTCAACAGGGCATCCTTTGATTCAAGGATTGGCCTTTTTCTTTCCTTTATTTTTTCATCATAGGATCTTTCGAGATTGCCAAGGTCTCCCCTGATGTCCTGCGACTTTCCAAAGAGAGAGCTGATTGTGGCGTCACGTTTGCCTATGGCCTTCAAAACCGGTTTGAACAATAAGATGTTCAGAAGGACAAGAAGGACAAGAAAATTTGCAAACTGAATCAGTATGGTATAATTAAAATCAATCATCTTTTAACCCCTTTTGGGTTTGGCCAAAAGAATTATTTCACATACTTTCTTATCATAAACCAAACATTTTTGCAATTTTTTTTATGAATAATATTTTTCAATATCTCGCTGTAAGCAGGGATGCAAGGTTGATACATTCACACCGCAAATATTTTGCCAGGATTGAGGATATTATTCGGATCAAAAAGCCTTTTAATCTTTTTCATGGTGTTCATCACCTCAGGCGAGAGTTCCATCCCAAGATAGGCTGCCTTGGAAAGACCTATCCCGTGTTCGCCTGAGAGGGTACCGCCGAGCTTTATTGTTTCAGTAAAAATCTCTTTTACAGCCTCTTCCGCCTTTTCTCTGTCTTCAGGGGTATCTTTGATCATGATGCTCACATGAAAATTCCCGTCCCCTGCATGTCCAAAGCTCAAAATCGGGATGCCAAACCTCTTCTCCATCTCTTCAAGCGCCCGGATGAGGGTCGGAATTTTGGAGCGCGGCACCACCACATCCTCAGCTATCTTCACAGGATTTAAATTATACGTTGCCTGGGAAAGGGTCCGTCTCGCCTTCCATAGCGTATCCGCTTCCTTCGGGTCCTGAGTCATGGTGCACTGAACAGCATTCTTCTCAAGAATAATCTTCTGTACCTTTTTGGCCTGTGATTGAATGGATTCATTATCACCATCAACCTCAATCAGCAACAATCCCCCTAATCCTTCAGGAAAGCCCATGGGATTTGCCTGCTCGCTGCATTTAATAGATGCCTTATCCATGAATTCAATGGCTGATGGTACAATCCGGGCGGCAATTATAGCAGAAACTGACTCTGCTGCCTCTTCTACCTCTCTAAAAAGGGCCAGTATCGTTGCCTTTGCTTCAGGCAGGGGGATGAGCTTTAAAATAATCTTTGTGATAACACCCAAAGTACCCTCGCTCCCCACAAAAAGCCTCGTTAAGTCGTAACCGACCACACCCTTCATGGTTTTTACACCGGTATTTATAATCTCACCGGTAGGCTGGACAACCTCCAGTCCAAGGACATAATCCCTCGTAACACCATACTTCAATGAATTTGGCCCACCCGCACACTCAGCAGCATTTCCCCCTATACTTGAATACTTGTAAGATGCCGGATCAGGGGGGTAGAAAAGTCCATACCTTGCCACTTCCTCCTGAATCTCGAAGGTGATTGCACCGGGTTCAACTATAGCAATAAGGTTTTCCGTGTCAATCTCGAGGATTTTGTTCATCCTTGTAAATACAAGTACAACACCTCCGTTCACAGGAACAGAACCGCCGGTAAGACCTGTCCCCTGCCCTCTCGGGATCACCGGGAATACATGCCTGTTTGCCAGGATGAGTATCTGCGAAACCTCTTCTGCAGAGGAAGGGAATACAACCATGTCCGGCGCTACGCCGTCTGTCCTTGCATCGTATGAATAACACTTTCTGTGTTCAAGCGCTGTAAGGGCATTTTCCTTTCCTACAATCTGTACTATTTCATCAATAATCTTAGCATCCATGTATCCACCTGCCTTAAACGTTCAATGTTCAATGTTCAACCTTCAGTTGTCAGCTGTCGGTTATCAGCTATCAGTACGCAGGCTCCTGTCCGCCAGAACCGAGGGACAGGTGGGAAAGCCTGCGGCTACCTGACCCCTGTCTTCTGCCCGTTATCAATCTTCATCCGTTTTAAAAACTGCCCCTGTGGCTGCGCTTGTTACCAGCTTTGCGTACCGTGCCATGTATCCTTCCTTAATTTTGGGCTCAGGTTTCTTCCATGCTGCCTTGCGTTTTTCCATCTCTTTCTCTGGAACATTGATATCGATCGTCTTTTTATGAAGATCGATTTCTATTTTGTCTCCATCTTTTACAAGAGCAATGGGCCCGCCTTCAGCCGCCTCAGGGGATACATGGCCTACACAGAGACCTCTTGTGCCACCCGAAAACCTCCCGTCCGTGATTAAAGCACAGACGGTATCAAGCCCTCTTCCTGCAAGAATGCTTGTAGGCGTGAGCATTTCCCTCATGCCCGGTCCACCCTTTGGCCCCTCGTACCGTATGATCACCGCATCTCCAGCCCATATTTTTCCTTCCATGATTGCCGCCCCTGCCTCTTCCTCGCTTTCAAACACCTTTGCCTTGCCTTCGAAGAGCCAGATGTTTTTTGAAACCCCAATTCTCTTCACTACGGAACCGTCGGGCGCAAGGCTTCCGCTCAGTACAGCGAGTCCGCCCTTATCATGGTAGGGATTATCGATCGGTCTTATTATGGTTTCATCATTTACTGCTGTAAGTTTCAGGATGTCTCCCACCTTTCTTCCCTCAACCGTTAGACATTCTTTATGAATAAGGTTCTTTTTGGAAAGTTCTTTCATGATAGCAAACACCCCGCCTGCATCATCCAAATCCTCAAGGTGATGGTGCCCGGCAGGACTCATGTTACATAAGTGAGGCACCTTTTCAGAAATTTCGTCAAAAAGGGAAAGTTCTAATTTTATGCCACCCTCATGGGCAATTGCAGGGAGATGCAATGTCGTGTTGGACGAACCGCCGAATGCCATATCCACTGTTATAGCATTCTTAAAGGCATCCATTGTCATCACATCCCGTGGTTTAATGTCTTTCTTTATAAGCTCAAGAATTTTAATGCCCGCTCTTTTAGCAAGCCTTATCCTGTTTGAATGGACTGCTGGTATGGTGCCGTTGCCGGGAAGTGCAATACCCAGCGCCTCTGAGAGACAGTTCATGGAGTTTGCGGTAAACATGCCACTACATGATCCCGCTCCGGGGCATGCGCACTCTTCCAGTTCGTAGAGCTCCTCCTCGGTCATGTGGCCTGCTGCCACTTTTCCGACCCCTTCGAATACGGTTATGAGATCCACGATTTTCCCTTTATGCCGTCCGGCAAGCATAGGTCCTCCGCTTATCATGATGCAGGGGATATTCAGTCTCATTGCGGCCATCATCATTCCCGGAATTATCTTGTCGCAATTGGGAATCAAAACAAGACCATCAAATGGGTATGCCTTTGCCATAACCTCCACTGAGTCGCATATCAATTCTCTTGAACCAAGAGAATATTTCATGCCCTCATGGCCCATAGCGATACCATCACAGATCCCTATGGTCGAAAACTCCATAGGTGTCCCGCCGGCCATCCTTACGCCGTCTTTAACGGCCTGACAAATCTTATCAAGGTGCATATGGCCGGGGATTAAATCATTTGCAGAATTGACAACGCCGACTATGTGCTGTTCAAACTCCTCACTGAGGTAACCCAAAGCGTTCAGAAGACTCCTGTGGGGCGCTTTCTCAATCCCCTTTTTCATTCTATCTGATCTCATTATTTCCTCCCTTCTTAATTCAGTGAATAGTCGTTAGTGAATAGTGAACAGTTAAAGACATTTTATCAAGCTCATTGTCGTTCCCCCGTTCGGGGACAGGACTCTTTTGCCATATTTTAAAATTATTGAAATTTTTAATCTTATCTTCCATCACTATCCACGCAGGATAAAGCCCTGGCCAAGAACTGCAACAACGCCTTGGCAGGACAAGCCTGCGGCTACCTGCCTTTTTTACTATTCACTATTCACTATTCACTAATTACGCTCTTTTATACTTCTCATTCAATAATCTTTTAAAACGCTGCATGTACATGATATCAAAGACTTCGTCTTTGCCTGGGAATAATTTTAACGCATGT
>JAPLKD010000002.1 GCA_026388245.1 Pseudomonadota bacterium
TCTGGTTTGACCCGATTGTGCTTCCGATTAATACCCAGCAGATACAGGTTCAGGGTTGCACAGAATTCGTTATGATGCTTGCAGACCTTGCGCCCGACTCAAAGTCCACATGCGGGCTTTCAAATGTATCAAACGGAGCCCCAGCTCATCTCAGGGGAATTTTAAACAGGACCTACCTTATCATGATCAAACGATACGGCATGTATTCTGCTATCGTCGATGCCTTTGATGCGGAATTGAAGTCAATTGCGAAAGATGAAAGGCCAGAGCTTGAGAGCCTTGTATATAGAATAATGGACGGAGATAGTATTGATATGTCAGTGCTTTCGAAGGAACATGCTTATTATGTAAAAACAGCCAAAGTTCTTCTTGGGCAGACCCTTTATTCCGATTCCTGGCTGGAGCTTTAATCCAGACATACCCATATCTCTGAAATGAAAAATCTTTTTAAAGATATCCCCGAATTGGTGCCGGATGAAATATTTGAAGTAATTATCGAAAACAAAGATATCAGGCTTGAGAGAATTATATCCTGTGGCCATGCGACCCCGCCGGGGGATTGGTATAACCAGGATAGCGATGAATGGGTCTTTTTGCTTCAGGGCAGCGCCGGATTAAGTTTTGAAGATGAAAAGCACACAAGGACCATGAATCCCGGTGATTATATCCATATCCCTGCCCGTAAACGACATAGGGTTGAATGGACAGACCCGGCGCAGAAGACCATATGGCTGGCGTTACATTATAAAGCTGAGAAGGCGGGAAGCTAAAAGGCTAAGAGGGTTCAAGGGGTCGAGGGGTCAATTCTTCAATTTACCTTTCGAAAGAATTATGCAATATTAAAAGCGGAAATTATGGGCACCTAATCGTACGATCACAAAAGGATGGAAACGATGCTACACTTTTTTTTGGAAAGAAATGGGAACCTTGAATATTGCTTCAACGTGGAAACTTCCGGGCCTTTGAATGCCCAGGAGCTTTTGATTTTGAGGCAGCTTTTGGCTGATGGTTTTATGATGGAAAGTGTATCCACGAAGCCGGTCAACCCTGATGGAGCCTATGTGGTAGAGGTTGGCCCGCGTATGAATTTTGCCACAGCCTATTCAACTAATATCGTCGCCATTTGCCAGACATGCGGGCTCGAAAAGGTTATTCGCATAGAACGTTCCCGGCGGTATCTCCTTGCTTCAGGGATTGACAGGGCCCGCTTTGTTCGGGAAAATCATGATCGAATGACAGAATGCCAGTATGATCAACCGTTGCAGATGTTTGAAACCGGGATTCTGCCGGAACCTGTTTTTGAGGTTCCTATGCTGGAAAAGGGCCCGGATGCCCTCCTCGAGGTGCCGGGGCTTGCTATGGATGAGTGGGACAGGAATCTCTATTACGATTATTTTGTGAAACAGGAGGGAAGAAATCCAACAATTGTTGAAATAAGGGATCTGGATAATGCAAACAGCGAACACTCGCGGCACGGCTACTTCAGGGGAAAACAGGTTATAAATGGCATTGCTATGCCGGAAACGCTTATGGATGTTGTAAAATCAACTCTAAAAGCGCATCCGTCAAACAGCATCATCGCTTTTAAGGATAATTCAAGCGGGATTGAAGGCTATGACTGCTGGACTATCGTCCCTGAACAACCCGGAAAACCGGCGCCTTTCAAGGGGAAGGGTGTACGTTACCACATCATTTTTACCGCTGAGACGCACAATTTTCCTACCGGGGTTGCTCCTTTCCCCGGCGCTGAAACAGGCACAGGCGGGAGAATCCGCGATGTTCAGGCAACAGGCAGAGGCGGTCTGGTGGTTGCCGGAACAGCCGGGTATTGTACCGCAAACCTGCTTATCCCCGGATATGACCTGCCATGGGAAACTGAATCCTTTGCATATCCGTCGAGCCTCGCTTCTTCTCTGGCGATGGAAATACGGGCAAGCGATGGCGCCAGCGATTACGGAAATAAGTTTGGCGAACCGGTTGTGCTCGGGTTTACGCGGTCCTTTGACCAGAAGCTTCCCACCGGAGAACGTTGGGGATGGATAAAGAAAATTATGTTTACGGGCGGCATCGGACAAATCGATGCAAGGCATGTTGAAAAGGGCGAAGCCGAAACAGGAATGCTCATTGTCCAGGTAGGCGGCCCTGCATATGGAATCGGTGTTGGCGGCGGTTCGGCTTCCAGCAAGCTTCAGGGCGAAAATGCGGAAGAGCTGGATTTCAATGCTGTCCAGCGTGGCGATGCAGAGATGGAACAAAAGATGAACCGCGTCATCAGGGCGTGTATTGAAATGGGAGATAGCAATCCTATCGTGAGTGCACACGACCAGGGGGCAGGTGGCCCTGCCAATGTCCTCAAGGAACTTGTCGAAAAGGCAGGGGGCCAGATTGAGCTGCGGCGTATCAGGTTAGGAGACCCGACTTTGTCGGTGCTTAAAACCTGGATTGCCGAATTCCAGGAGCGATGCGGTTTTCTGATTAAGCCCGAAAGGATTGCAGAATTTGAATCGATCTGTGAAAGGGAAAAGGTAAATTGCGAAGTTCTCGGAACGGTTACAGGAGACGGCCGCTTTGTTGTGCATGATGAAAAAGATGATTCAACACCTGTAAATCTCGATCTCGGGAAGGTGCTTGGCAATATGCCGCAGAAAACCTTTACAGACGAAAGGCTCGAATATGCACTAAGACCTGTTGAATTGCCGGCTGATCTGACGGTGGAAGCGGCATTGTCCCGTGTGCTTCGCAATCTTGCAGTCGGTTCAAAGAGATTTCTTACAAATAAGGTGGACAGAAGCGTTACCGGTTTAGTCGCGCAACAACAATGCTGCGGTCCGCTCCAGTTAACGGTTGGTGATGTGGCCGTGATAGCCCAGAGCCATTTTGGATTAACGGGAGCAGCCTTTTCGATCGGCGAGCAGCCGATTAAAATGCTGGTTGATCCAAAGGCAGGGGCCCGAATGGCAGTTGGAGAAGCGCTGACCAATATTGTGTGGGCGCAGATCAGCAGCCTGCAGGATATAAAGTGTTCGGCCAACTGGATGTGGGCGCCAAAGCTGCCCGGAGAGGGCGCAGCCCTTTATGATGCGGTGTGTGCTATGCGGGATCTGATGATTCAATTGGGTATTTCGGTTGATGGCGGAAAAGACAGCCTTTCCATGGCAACCAGGGTGGGAGACGAAATCGTGAAATCTCCCCGCGAGCTTGTTATTTCTGCCTACGCGACAATGCCGGATATTACGAGGGTTGTGACCCCTGATATAAAAAACCCGGGGCGCAGCCAGTTAATTTTTATTCAAATCACCGGGCATAAGCCCCGACTTGGGGGTTCGGTTCTGGCGCAGGTTTACGGGCAGGTCGGAAACGAATCTCCTGACGTGGATAATCCCGAAACGCTCAAGGCTGCATTCAACGCAATCCAGAAATTAATATCGGAAAATCTCATTCTCGCAGGGCACGATGTAAGCGATGGGGGCCTTATTACAACGCTCCTTGAAATGGCGTTTGCAGGAAACTGTGGTTTGAGCATACGAATGGACGTCCTATCGAGCCCCCTTGAAAGGCTTTTTGCTGAAGAACTGGGAGCGGTTATCGAGTGTAATCCGAGTGATGTTCCGCAGGTGATGGAGATACTTGATGCCTTCCATCTGCTCTCCGGCGTTATCGGAGAAACAACTGAGGAAAAGAAGATTCTTGTAACCTATAACTCACAGGAGGTACTTGAAAACAGTATGTGCGTTCTTCGTGAATGGTGGGAAGAAACGTCCTATCAAATCGAGCGTCTTCAGATGAACCCCCTCTGTGCCGATCAGGAAAAAGGGAATATCTTTGACCGCAAAGACCTGCGTTATAGCATCCCTTTTGAACCAAAACCCACACCAGCACATATTCTCGAAGTGAAAGACAAACCGGAGATTGCCATTCTCCGGGAAGAGGGCAGTAACGGCGACCGAGAAATGACATCCGCTTTCTATCAGGCAGGCTTCAGGCCGTGGGATGTGACGATGACTGATCTGATCAGCGGACGCATTACCCTGGAACGTTTCAGGGGTCTGGTTGCTGTTGGAGGATTCTCTTACGCCGATGTTCCGGAAAGTGCCAAGGGGTGGGCTGCTGCTATCAGGTTTCATGAAAAGTTGAAGCAAATGTTTGATGCGTTTTATACACGTTCCGATACATTTTCTTTGGGTGTGTGCAATGGCTGCCAGCTTTTTGGGCTGCTCGGATGGGTGCCCTGGCCGGGCATCTCTGACAATAAGCAGCCACGCTTTGTTCAGAATATATCCGGGCGTTTTGAATCCCGTTGGGTGACGGTCAGGATTATAGAAAGTCCGGCAATCATGTTCAAAGGCATGACCGATTCAACGCTTGGAGTCTGGGTAGCACATGGCGAAGGCAGGCTATATTTTCCTGACCCGATGCTTATGGATGAGGTAATCACGAAAAAGCTTGTTCCGCTTGTCTTTGTGGATGATGAGGGCCGGGTTGACGGGCGGCATTCAGAAAGCTATCCCTTTAATCCGAACGGCTCTCCTTTCGGGATTACGGGACTCTGTACAGAGGATGGACGACATCTCGCAATAATGCCTCACCCGGAGCGGGCGTTTCTGAAATGGCAATGGCCATGGATGCCCTCCAATCTGAACGATGAACTCAAGGCATCCCCGTGGATGCAAATGTTCCAGAATGCGAG
>JAPLKD010000261.1 GCA_026388245.1 Pseudomonadota bacterium
GAAACTGACACGATCACCCTCGGCCAGTGATTTAAAGCCTTCTCCCTGAATCGCAGAATGATGTACGAATAGATCCTTGCCATCTTCCTGCTCGATAAAACCAAATCCCTTTGCATCATTAAACCATTTAACTTTTCCTTCCGGCATCTTTAATTCTCCTTATGTATTAGGTTTCTCGGTGGAACCATTTATAATATCTGGACAAGTATGAATAATTCTTTCTGGAAATGCAAGATTATTCCCTCTCAACCTTCACCTATCAAACATCTCCCTCTCCTCAACAACACCGTCACATACCATCCCATTCCACTTCCAACAGAATAATAAGGAAAATCTGACCATGCGAAGGTTGTTCCCAATATGGTTCTGCCGATAAAGAAACTCCTCAGGAACTCAAGTATACAGGAGATTTATCTGACATATCCGGTGACATTGATTTGACGCTTTTATATCAAGCCATGCAGCAAAGAAGCATAACTCTCTTTAAATATTTCCTTTTTTACCATAACGGAAACTGGCATACATCTTGCTTATAAACAGATCATAATGAAGATAGACGAAAATAAAAGAATGGCCCTTCTCGACAGTCTTCTTAAATCTGACAGCACACGTGCAGGAAATTCACCTGCAGCAGATGTATTTTTGTCAGAAACCAAGGAAATTAACAATATGGTGGAACTATCCATAAAAAAAGATGCGATTGACCGGGCACTGGAAAGGCTTGAAACGCCTCCGATTTTGTTTAAGCGCCGTGACCTTAATTTTATCGATAAAGTTGAATTATCCACGAAAAAGAAGACGAATAATACGGTTAAGGAAAAAATAATAATAACTTCAACTATTACTCAGGAGAGGATCGATGCGCTACTGGAAACGATTCGTTTCGAAACATATAATGCGAGAGTCGGATTTGTTTCTAAAAACGCGATGAAGAGTGAACTGTTGGACGTAAGGGTTTAACCAGAATCATGCGATTGAGATGGGGCATTTTCAATTAAGTTGCAACTAAATTGAATGGATAGCTATGGAGAACGAGACAGAGAAAGGAAGCGAAAATGAAAAAAGGGTAAACAAAGGGTCTGTCGACGATGCGTCCTCGAAACCCCGGTTAGTCATCAGCAAGAAAGAGATCGCTTCGGAAGAAAACGCAGAGTCACAAAAAGAATCTGTTGTAATTGACATTGAGAAGGCCGTAGAACCCAAAACATCCGGCCCGTCTTCAACAATTCCGACTTATGATCACCTCAACAAGAAGCTGTTTGAGTATGAAGACGAAATGGCAACTCCCCATTGGGCTGTGCCATGGTCCGACATCATGATGGTTGTTTTTGTGATGTTTGCAGTTTTGTTTATTTATACCATTTCGAAGCGTGACGTTGCGGAAGTCTTCAAGGTCCCCAGCAAAACGCGACCTGAAGTGCCAAAGCACGCGGGTATATATGAGATTACCCCCGAATCGCTCCTCCAGATGAGTAAGGAGATCGCAAAAGACACGAAACCCGCTGAGATAACTGTAGACATACAAGACAGCCGGACAATAAGGATCAGCGCAAGAGATTCCCTGTTTTTTGACCTTGGTAAGGCTGACATAAAACCTCAGGCCGTCAAATTCCTGAGACACCTCTCAGAAGTGCTCAGTAAAAACCAGTTCAAGATCAGAGTAGATGGGCATACAGATTCATTTCCGATCCACAATCCCACATTCCCGACCAACTGGGAGCTTTCCGCAATCAGGGCAGTCAATATAGCGCGATTTCTTATTGAAGAGGCCAACATAGCACCTGAGAGGTTGACCATAACAGGCCACTCAATGTACAAACCGGCAGTTCCGAACACCACCCCGGATAACAAGGTAAAGAACAGGAGAGTGGAAATCTTTATCACTAAGGAATAAATCATGAACCAGAATAGGAGGTTACTGATATAATAAAACATAATTTGATAGGGGCCATAATCTGCACAGTAGTCTTTATCGGATGCTTCTTCTTCAGTGAAGGAGGAAGGGTTTTGTACTTTAACCTTGCAAGTTTCCTCGTCGTTTCATCCGGGACGATCGGTGCTGCGTTTTTAAGCTTCCCCTGTGATAGGCTAAAAAATGCCTATCAGGTTGCGCTCAATTCATATAAAAAAGAGGTCGTCAATTCACCCGACGAGATTGTCAATCTCCTCCTTGATATATCAGTAAGATCAAGATATGACGGCATTTTGTCCCTTGAAAAGGTTGAAAAGGCGACAACCATATCATTTCTCAAGACGGGTCTCGGCCTGCTGGTAGACGGCTATAAGGAAGATGAGACCAGGAGTATTCTCCATAACGAGATGCACTATTTTAAAACAAGGCGTCAGCACTCTGAAAGGGTATTCAGGACCATGGCCCTTGTCGCACCAGGCTTTGGCGTGGCAGGCAGCATTATCGGTCTCATTGGAATGCTTTATGGGGTCGGCGATACCGGGGTAATCCTGAAAACCATCCCTGCGGCATTAACATCCACCCTCTACGGGACAGTGTTAAGCTATTATGTTTTAGTTCCTATTGCAGAAAATATCCATTCAAAAACACAGAAAGAACTCTACATGCAAAGTATTGTCACAGACGGGATTATCGAGATCGGAAAAGAGCAGAACCTCTACAAATTAGAGAAGAGACTTTCCTCTTTTCTCACGCCATCCTCACGGGAAGGAAAGCAGGAGAGCATACTGGAACTCCGCAGAAGATACATAAAGATGAAAACAGAGCAGAAGACACAAAAAGAAGGGGCTGAAATCTACTCCAAAAAGGTGCGGCAGAGCAGTTAAGAATTATTCGATATTACCGTCCCTCTTCATTCTAGGCAGTTGCTTCACGCTGTTCCTGAATTGGAGATCACAGAAGGTTGGGGTCATGTTTTGTTTTCTGCACCCAGGATACCATTTATAAAACCAACATTTCTATTCGTAATTCACGATCAAGATTAAAAGGGCCCATGCTTGACTTGTAGGTGGCTCGTGTGCCACGAAGGCGTATGAAAGATGAGGGTGGTAGGCCCCTCAGAGCCGGTTTACAGAAACTGGCTTCAAACCACCTTATGCTGCATTGGTAAAGAGCCAGTGTGGTGAGCGTTAGCCAACTTCACCAAATTTATTAACGAAGTCTCTGCTGGTGCTGGTTTGGCACTATTTATGGTCACTACTCATTTTACGGCAACGTACTTTTTGCCGAGAGGCATGCCGGAGAGCTTTAAACGGTGGTAAATCATTTTTTGCTCCGGTTCCGGTTTGCTGCAAAGATTTAAATGATAACGGATAGTCTTTTCTGTATCCTGCTCCTTGATATCGTATTCTATGGTTAATCGCTGATGCGTTGAAAGGATATCACGGATTGTATCCCAGGATCGATTATCCCCATGCGAACGCAGCTTTTGCTCAATCACATGCAGGATATGATAGGCCAGCACGGAGATAAACATATGAGCATCGGAGCGGTATTCAATCTGATGGAATACGGGACGCAACCCCAGAGATGATTTCAGACAGCGGAATGCCTTTTCCACGCGGGTCAGCATCATATATGTTTTCCAGATTTCCTGATCCGTCATATCCGTAAGATTGGTGCGCAGCACATAACAGCCGTCAAATTTAAAATGATCTGCATGACGCTTTTCCCAGATGATGTCCATAGCTTTAGCCTTTTTCTTTTTTTCCAGTACGTCTTTATCGGGGATTACGGTTACATCATAACACTTTGAAGCGCGGGGATATCTTTCCCTCAATCGTCCGATCATTTCTATGAGTTTGGTATAATCCCTGGTATGCCCCTTTTTACCGAGACCGCTTTTGTAATATTCCAATCGTTCAATGAACAAATCTTCCTGGCGGGTGCGGATGCTTCTGTCCTTTTGCTCGCGTCCTGTGCTGCGGCATAGCAGAAAGGCTTCCCCTTCCTTCTCCCGACGGGTCGCCTCCAGCTTGAACTGCCGGTTGTCATCCTGATGAACCACTTGCATCTGCCCGGTGTCATCAGGAGTAAAATTCGCCTTGCCGCGATTGACAACTATATAGTGGAATTTGTTGTCCTTCAAGTATTGAACATTTTCTTCGGTGGCAATGCCCGCATCCACGATAACCGTCCGATGTTGTGCAAGATCAGGACGAATCCCGATAAGGGATTGGATCATCTCCGGAAGTGTTTTTCCCTCATTCTGGTTCCCGGCATAAAGATGACTATACTTGGCAAACCCTTGTTCATCTATGATAAGTGCCAGAGTCAGAAGCTTGCAGTCGGAGCGTTTTTCTTTGGAACGGGCGCGTTTTGCCTTGGGATTGGAAAAAGCCTGGCCCTCAAGATAAGTATTGGTCAGATCCAGAAAGCACATGCTCTCAGGCAGGACAAACAGTTCCTTCTCCAGTTTGGACAAGTGGGCTTCCAGGGCATCCTTGCATTTGAGTACGATATCCGCCGCCCTGTAGAATGAATTCAGGGAATAACGTAATGGCTTGCCCGTAAGCTCGAATATGGCCGAACGATTTTCAGCCCATGCCCATGTATGAAGTTCACTGTCCGGTACGACCAGGCGACCCACAACAAGGGCTTCAATCAGCGGCAGGCTGTGCGGAGAGACTCCACTTGAAAGCAGCGCCTCATCCATCTGGAGCTCCTTCCAGACACTGTGGCAAACATATTCTGGACCTATGGTGCGAGGTTCATTGGCTTCAATGGAGGCCACGTCAACATTTTGGAAGACAGGACTGGTTTTCCCGGTATCCTGGCTTCTTTCAAAGGCTTCATCCTGGGAGCGTTTTTCGAGGATGCGTTTGACGGCCTTTTTCGCCTGCCTTTCTATCGCAGGATCAGGACTGAAAAGGGGTCGCTGTCCGGCAATCTGGCCTTCTATGCAATTGGCCAGTTCCTTGTATTGTTCTTCCGGAATGTTGAGTGTGCCCAGATTAAGGATAAGCCGTTGCCGGGGACCTCTGTCAGTGCGGACATTTTCCACGAGATGCAGATACTCGTATTGCTTATTGGATCCTTTGTTCTGTTTGGTGACTTTTTTGATGTACATAGGGCAATTATAGCACGGCTATCCCGACTTAGCGGATTCGACCCTCAGAATCGTTAATATTATTTTTCAGGTCACGTAATTCCAATAGGTTGCAAGCCCATGACCCCCTAAAACCCGCTGTAGTGAAGACCTACCCCCTTTTCAGGAATATTGGGCAAATGGTATTCTGCAGACATAATGTTCCTCCGCTGCACGAATCGCAAAAAAGATGGCAAGGAGCACCGCTATTGGAGCGTGGTGGAGAACCGCCGGGTCGCCGGTGGGAGGGTTGTTCAGAGGCAAGCGCTCTACCTCGGGGAGATAAACGACACTCAACGCGAGGCATGGCGTAGGACAATTGAAGTCTTTGAGGATGGATCCCCAAAGGCGATGGCGCTTTTTCCCGAGGATCGCCCTTATGAGATCGACGACGAGCAGGTAGTGCAAATTCGGCTGAAAGATGTGGAGCTTTGTCGGCCCCGGCAGTGGGGTGCCTGCTGGCTGGCGTGTACGTTGTACGAGCAGTTGGGTTTGGACAGATTCTGGGCAGAGAAGTTGCCGCCGAGCCGCAAAGGAACGCGCTGGGATCTCATTGCTCAGGCTCTCTGCTGTTATCATCTTATTGATCCAGGGAGCGAATGGCGGCTTAACCGCTCCTGGTATGACAAAAGCGCAATGGCTGATCTTCTGGGGGCAGGCT